>NZ_JBJHHG010000036.1:0-31884 GCF_045257065.1 Enterobacter sp. PP-008-ECC_S150
GCTTCGCGGAGGATACTGATGATCTGTTCATCGGAAAAACGCTTCTTCATGTGGACGTCCTCATGTGGCTTATGAAGACATTACTAACATCGCGGTGTATTAATCAACGGGGAGCAGGTCACGGCTTTAGCCATGGTCTAAACATTCCAGTAGACAGTGCCAACGGGAAGATTACTGGCAAGCGTTCACATTCTCCGATGATGATTGAAAAGGAGTTTGATAGCTCCAGCCCGTATCTATACAAAGCCGTTGCCACCGGTCAAACATTGAAAAGTGCGGAGATTCGCTGGTATCGCATTAACCATGCAGGACAAGAAGAGTGCTACTTCGTCATGACCATTGAGGGCGTGAAAGTGACGGGCATTAACCCAGGGATGCCAAACGCTAAAATGGCAGGAAACTCGCAGATCAACCACATGGAATCTGTTTCCCTGATGTATGACAAAATCACCTGGCGTTATGTTGATGGTAATGTCCAGTATACGGACGATTGGAACGTAAGAGCGTAACAAATAGAAAGGAGGCATTAAGTGCCTCCTCTTTATTAACGCTTATCCTCTCAAAGGAGCCTGTCCGTAACTCTGTGCAACTGCCATCGTATTAAAGGCGATCGCTCAGTTGGTCACCGAAATTGATAATAAAACGACTCATTGCCAGCCCTCAGATCGGCGAATGGTTGCTCTGAGGTCCATGTGGGCGCTCACCTTATATTCTGATAGTCCTCGCTGCGTAATGTCCCTGAGCCAACCATTTTTCTGAATCCCCCTCGCAAACTTCAAATTTACCTCACACCAAACCGCTGTGTTTATATTCAGCCCTGTATAATGAGCACCAGAAATTACGCCAACCGGCGAAAGGAAGTATCAGAGAAAATTTAACGAGGAATTCGCGATATGAAGGTGCTGCAACACCCCCATACCGCTAACCACAACCAACTATCGAGGAGTTGAAAATGGCTGCGACGAATTTTAAGCCAGAGTTTACCGTTTGCAAAACAGAATCAGACGCTTTCACCGGCATGATTGAAAACCGCGAGCTGGTACGCAAAAACAGCGCCCGCCGACTTCACGGCAACCAGCTCAACGCGGCGCCCGTCCATCCCCGCGCGGAAACGCAGCAGGACAGTGCCGCCTGCTGCGAACTTTATTCCCGCATAGACATGAAATACCTTCTTCTGGGCGGCGAGTGGTTAACCCGAGCGGGCTTTATCAACGGCATGCCGGTGAAAATCCGCGCCATGAAAGACTGCATTGTGATAACGCCACAGCATACAAGAGAATTATGGGGATGCCTGGAGGGTATGAGCGTGGTGAGTATAAATAAACAGAAAGTGGCGCAGTGGCTGAAGACGTTTCCGGGTGCGCTTAATGATACCGGTGATATACCGGTTGTTAAGCGTGGAACAGGGCAGGCGATGTCTAAGTAACCAGTTTTCCATCTAATGTAACCGTTGAAGCAATAAAACGGGCATGTCATCCCATGCCCGTATTAAGCAGAAATCACTCGTGCTTTACCTGCTCTTTCACAGACTTAACCAGTACAGCGTGAAGTTCACCGACGGTTAAATCGCGTATAACAGGTTCGGGTATGCCACGTATCCAGCGGATAAACCGACAGATGCCAAAAAAGTCTATGCCTTCACCCGTAAACAGATACTCATTCTCTGCGAGAGAGAACGTATTCCTGTAGCCATCTTCTTCCGTGGCAAGCTGAACGCCAAACGCTTCTTCGCAGTCTTCCAGTAGGTCTTCGCCATCGATACCGCAAATATGCAAATCGGCCTCAATCCAGGTGTTGCTATCAATAGGTTTACGATGTATCCCAGAGGACTCACGTACGACCTCAATAACTTGTGCGAGAGTAGGTTCCATTTACAAAAATTCCGTATTCGTTAGATTCAATTGGCTATCCGGAACTTAACAGTCACTCGCTATTAGACAAGATGTGAAGTAGAGTACTGCTCCAGAAAGCGTGATTATCTATGCTATGGTTTGAAACCGGTTGCCCTACTGGTCTTAGGCGGAACACATCCTCACAAATGACCAAAAGTGCTGTGGACCCATTCGCGAGGCATATGCTAGCGAAGAGGGGTTGGACGAACGTTTTGAAAGTTGCATTTGGAATTCTCCCTTTTGCGAATTTTAAGGTTTATCTAAACAAGGGCTTGTGTTTCTCTTAAAAAGTTAAATTGATGCCTTCTATCTCCATGTTCAGGAGCTTGTTCACAGAGCCCGAATGCCCTTTGGACATGTTTTTCTTGAAATAAATCCTGCATCTGCTAATTCGATATGACTTTTCCAAAAATATTCAATGATTGCCTCAATGTTTATAGTTACATTTATAGTTCAGTTCTATGGTTTAATAGTAAATCAGCTCATTCGTTCCGTGCATTTGAACCACGAATTACCGACCAGATGAGTCTCCTTAAACTCTGTCGAGATGAAAAAAGGGAGCATGGATATTTAGTTTTGTAAAATCTCTCCCCCTGAAATCTGAAAAGTTAAATCTTCTGAGTAGAATGATCTTCCAATGAGTTTTTCTAAGAGATATGCCTGAGTTTTGTTTATATTATAAACACCTATGCCATAGGAGAAGTCGGCTTTATCTTCATCTGAAATAACCATGATGTCATACAGCGCAGCTACATTTTGTTGAGAGATTATGATTTCATAAACAAAAAGTTCATCTGTTTTACTGTATACATCTATAGAGTAAACGATCATTGTTTTAATCCTAAAGAATTACTCAGACTTGAAGCAAGGTTTGCCACGACGCTGACGCCACTCTTTTACTTCCTGGACAACGCCTTCTGGGCTATCATCTTTTCCATCTTCGGGATAAAAAATAAGATCTGCACCAGAGGGATGCTCTGCAAGTCGTTCGAACTCTCTAACCTGACAATTACCATCTTCCTCTGTTTCACTGGTGGCGGTACAAATTTTTCGTACCAGACTTAGAAATTCACTTTCAGTATAATCTCTTAAATCCTTCATTGTTTTTAACTTTTTGAATTTTATTGTACACATTCCGCGCCCGAAAGCGCGGGAGCCTCAAAGATTGTTATTCTTTAAATCCGGATTTACTATTTTCTTTACGCCACTCCTTAACTTCTCTAACAATACCTTCTGGACTATAATCTTTGCCCTCTTCAGGATAAAAAATCAGGTCAGAGCCTGCGGGGTGCTCGGTAAGCCGTTTAAATTCTCTAACCAATCGATTCTCGTCTTCTTCAGTTGGTGCGTCCGCATTGCAAATTTTGCGTACCAGTTCTAAAAATTCTTCTTCTGTGTAATCGCTTAACTGTCTCATATCATTCTCCCTTATGAATTTTGATGTGATGTTTTGGAGTGGTTATTCCCATATTATCAACGTCATACACCTTACCGCCCTGACTGATAGGTTGTATGTGATGAATTTCATAGCGTTCTCTTTTTCCAACCGAGTCAGGTGTACGTGTATAAGGGGCGTTTCCTTTACGCATACTTGCGCGGTTATTGCTGATAAATTGCTCCAGCAGTATCGGATCCCTCGAGACCTCCAGCCAAAACGCCTTACGAAACTGGTCAAAGTCCGTAAATGTCTGCCCACGTAATCGATCCGCTATCTGGCTTGGAATAGGAGACCCATTCCCCGTATTCGCATCAGATAACCAAATGCCGCTAATTTTCTGCCCCTTGCCTGTGACCTGTCCGGGATTATGGCGGATATAGACATAAATCGGCGGCACCCCGCCCACCGGCAGAATCAGAATATAATCCGCAAACGTCTTCTCTTCCGGTGTCGGGCTGATCGTTGCACCAACCCCCGTATCCTCCGGCAGCGGATCAACCACAACCGGGTTCGATATTCGTACCGGGTTGTGATTGCCAGTATCCCACGGCTTACTCTCTCCAGTGCGGTCCGGTGTCCAGATGAGGGTGATGCCAGGGTCTTCTTCGGTAGTAAAGGTGTATGCCTGGCGTCGGCTATCCCACTCCATCGTGCGAACGCGCACGCTGTCTTTGCCGGGCGGCGTATGCCAGCCTCGCGGTGTCGGGTTGCCGCTGGCGTCGCTCTCCCAGGTGAAGCGAACGCGGGTAGGGGCTTCCCGCATCTGTTCGGCGCGCATCCTGTCGATAAAATCCTGCTCTCCGTCGTTCAGCTTGCCGGGATACATCCCCATCAGCAGCCCTGCGACAGGTGCACCGATGCCTCCCGTGGCTATCTCGCCAAGTGCAGCGCCGCGCACGACCCATGTGCCGGGAGTGACGGTGCGCCCGCCTATTAGGGCGAGTTCGCTGGCATCGGCTATCGCGTTCCGCGCGGTCCAGGCCCTTTCTTCGGCGGCAACGGCAGCCTGATACTCCATCTCCTCGTGATGCCCATTCCACCAAAGATAAAGCGCGCTACGTTGCTTTGGTTTTGGGATCGCCTTACGCTTTGCCGCTTGGGCGTGCTGCGGGGCGTCGTTAGGCATGGCCTGATAAAATGCCATCTCGGCGAAGTTGGTATGAGGCTCACTTTCGGTGCCTGCATCGTTACAGCCTTCACCGCGCAGGCAGGATTTCGCAAAGACCCGGTTGCGATCGCGTTCTTCTGCTTGTCGCTGCGCTTCGGCCTCTTGCTCTTTTCGGCGCGCTGCAAGCATAGCCAGGTGCTTTTCCTGGGCGACCTGGGCAGGAGAGGGACCGGAGCCGAGCCACTCTCCCGATGGAGCGATCACGCGGTTGGTTCCGTACGGGCAGCCACAAATGACGACAGAACCATCAACGGCTGAGGCTTGCCCCATCCAGTTAACGCGAGGTTCGCCGTCGGCAACAACGCCCTGCTTGCCGCATTTTGGGCATGCCGTGGTTTTATCGCCGACGCGGATAACGCCGCGACCGTGCTCGGTGCAGTTGGGCAGGGTGCTACAGCATATTGCGCCGGTAGTCGTTCTGTCGCCGTGCAGCGCCTGACCGCGGCCGTAGTTTGTGGAACGGTAGCCCATGGCCTATTCTCCGGGCCAGGTTAAGAAATCCTCTTGAGGTGGAATACCTTCGCGGGTGACCAGATAAGTACTGCCGAGAGGTGTGCTGATAATCTCGTCATCGTTATCAAGCTGGCTGCCGACCAGCGCAACGCCCTGATGCCTCCAGGAAAACGCTTCGCCAGCTGAGGTCATAATCGTGGCGAGCGTTCCATCCGGATAGGCCACACAGTCGCCTTCGACAATCACGCTGGTGTAACTCCCATCGTCCATGAGCATTGTGGCTTCACGATCGACGGGAAGAACAACGCCGCCCAGTCGCGTCCGGCTGCCAGCCGTGGCGATCCGCCAAATGGCGGTGACGGGATGTTGTCGATGAAAGGCTTCCTGTTCGGTAATAATGGCGCGCGCGTCCTCAGGCATGGCGGCCAGTTCTTCATCGGAAAAAGGCGAACGATCTATTTCTGCTTTTAACTCAGCGGTGAATTCATTGGTGTAAAGCTGCATGACAATTCCTTGTAGGGGCAGAAGAGTAAATGCAGCAATGCTAGATTTTAGACTGTATGGCGAATAGTCATAAAGTGGTTAATGAACCGGGCTAAAATCCGAAATAAATGTCCATATTGATACAGGTCATCTTTTAGAGAAGGGTTAGTAATGATTTCTGTTAATTATAGATGTAATACTCAATGAATTGCCGATAAATAATATTATGCAGCGTATGTAATATTTGAATGCAAACGCTGCATGAGTTTATTTCAAAACACCAGCACTCCCAGTCCGCCAGTGCTTCCCGGCGGCACTCTGCTGGGCCGGACCGGTAAAAAAAACGTTACCTCGTTCAGAGAAATTGAACGTCGACTCAGGCTATCGCCATATGATTCCAGGCATCTCTGTAAACGATATTCCCATCACAGTGTTTCCAGGTGATTGCTTCATATCTTAGCTCGATCGTCTCTGTATGCGTTCCTGTTCCAGAACCCGGGAACAGATTGGGCGTAATACCCGTGATTTTTACATTCTCCAGGATAATGTTGAAATATTCTCTCTCGATTCCTGCATCATCAATTTGATACATTTTGATCGTAGCCGATTTTAGCGTTTGGTTTTCACACAGTGCCCTAATAAGAACCGGTGTTGTTTTATCAAACTCTTTCTGAACGGCAATCGGTGTATGTACGCGGGTACCTGTTAGTCGGCCTGTATGTCCACTCACAGGAATGGTGAGGTGATGAGCGACCGCCTTTAATTCAATAGCGCCTAACCGACCGGACACCATGGAACTTCCTACGACGGGTGAGCCATTAGTATCGGTTAACCAAAGATATGCTGGATTTGACATGATTATTCCTTATCTATATTTACAAAAGAAGGTAGGTGCAACATCGCCACGACCCATATGAATAAGCCAATAATTTTCAGCGGCCATGGTTCAAGTACAGCTATACAAGCAAATGCACCGATGATAAGTAAGGGACCTGATAACACATCCAGGATCCCGCCAAAAATATGTATCTTTCCCGGCAGTAATTTATTCATTACTAATGAAATAAGGTAGGCACTTAGGGTAATGATGCAAAAGGCGATTGTTTTATCATGCCAGGTTTCGAATTCAACCCAGCTAAGGATATAGGCTAAAACTAAATATGAGCATAGAAGCAGGTTTATAATTGGGGTGATAAACTTACTCATATGCGCCTGCCGTAGTGTGTGCAGTTAGTTTTTCATTAACTTCCTTCATGATTTGATTAAATACAGGCTTCCCTTCTGAATAACCTGCATGGAGAGCATCTACGAAAGGCTGGACGGCATCAGCGAACAGAAAATAAAGTAGGTCATAGTCTCTGGGGCTCAGAAGTTGATATACTTCTGGGGCTTCTGCTTTGAGTCTGTCAGATGTCCTAATTGATCGTTCAGCCATTCCCCCAAATAAAAGAAGTGTGCTCAGTGCTGTGATCGGGTTACCTTTTCCTTTAAAAACAACAAACGTAAAAGATGTTCTTTCAATAACATGCTTCACGATAGTGGATGCAATAAAATTGGTTGATACTCTACCTGCAATTGAAGTCATTACAGATCTGTATATTTTATTCTGCTCCGCTTCTGTTAAATATCTGTTGAATTCTTTAAGTATAATTTTGACAGCGTTGACAATGTTTTCGTAATTCAAAATGTCATTTTTTATGGCAGTAATCATTCGTATACGTTGAGTTTCACGAGCATACCTGGTATCCGTGTCAAAGATACCATAAATCAGATATCCATAATCTAGCGGTACAGTTAGCCCTCCATTTATAAGCCCAGTAACTGTATCAGGAGAAGCGATAATGTTGCATAATCTCCGGGCTATATCTTCTACATCAGCCATAATAATCCTTTAAATACGCAATAAAGGATTTATCAATGTAATATTAATGTGATTGAAGCAATTTATCTTATCTAAATAAGGAATTAAGAATTGTTAGAGGTATCAATTTTATCTTTAATGAGATAATCAGCGGCTTCATGCCTATCCCACGCACTCCACCGCAAAACCTACCTTAACTAAACACCGGCACCCCCAGCCCAACCTTCACCTCCCTCAACGTCTCCTGCGTCACTCCCTGCGCCCGCTCCGTCCCGCGCTTCAGCATCGCCATCAGCTCTCCCTTATCCCGCATATACATCGCCCTCCGCTCCCGCATCGGCGCAATCAGTTCCTGCAAACACGCCTCCAGCTCGTTCTTGCACGTCCGGTCACCCAGCCCGCCCGCCTGATAGTGCGCCTTCATCGCCGCCACTTTGTCCTTGTCCGGATGAAACGCGTCGAGATACGTAAACACCACGTTCCCCTCAATCTGCCCCGGGTCGCTCACCTTCAGGTGGTTCGGGTCGGTGTACATCGCGCTGACCGCACGGTGGATCGTCTCTTCGCTGGCCGACAGGTGCAGCGTGTTGCCCAGCGATTTCGACATCTTGGCGCTGCCGTCAATGCCGGGCAGGCGGCTGGTGTCGCTCAGCATCGCCTTGCAGTGGCGCAGCACCGGGGCGGGCAGCAGGCTATTCATCTTGTGCACAATTTCGTTGGTCTGCTCAATCATCGGCAGCTGGTCGTCGCCGACGGGCACGCACTCGGCCTTAAACGCGGTGATGTCCGCCGCCTGGCTGATGGGGTAGGCCATAAACCCGACCGGCAGCGAGCGGGCGAAGCCCTTCTGCGCAATCTCGTTTTTCACCGTCGGGTTACGCTCCACGCGGGCGACGGTGACGATGTTCATGTACAACATCGTCAGCTCGGCGAGGGCGGGCAGGGCGGACTGCAGGCAGATCGTGGTCAGGTTCGGGTCGATGCCGGCGGCGAGGTAGTCGGCCAGCACTTCGGGGATGTTGTCGCGGATCTTCTGCGGGTTGCTGCCGTTGTCGGTCAGCCCCTGCAGGTCGGCAATCAGCACAAACTGGCTGTGCGTCTGCTGGAGCGCCACGCGCTGGCGCAGCGATCCGACATAGTGGCCGAGGTGCAGCGGGCCGGTTGGGCGGTCGCCGGTGAGGATGGTGGGTGCGTTCATAAAGACTCCTTAATGTGCAGTTGCCGAAAGGGGTCTTAGATGTGTGAAAGCCGCCTTTCGGCGGCTATCTGAAAATGGGGAAAACTACTCCGTGCCGCCTTTAAGAAGGCAGCCACCAGCGGTTTACGGTGAGCACGGCGTGGTTTATGTTCATCTCTTTACCGTACCACGTCCGGCGCGAAAAACAAAAGGGCACGTCATGCTGCAATCACTCAACCACCTGACCCTCGCGGTCAGCGACCTGCAAAAAAGCGTCACCTTCTGGCACGAGCTGCTGGGGCTTGCGCTACACGCCCGCTGGAATACCGGGGCCTATCTCACCTGCCGCGATCTGTGGGTCTGCCTGTCCTACGACGAGGCGCGCCAGTATGTGCCGCCGCAGGAGAGCGACTACACCCACTACGCGTTTACCGTGGCGGAAGAGGATTTTGACGCGTTCTCGCGCAGGCTTGAGCAGGCGGGCGTTACCGTCTGGAAGCAGAACAAAAGCGAGGGGGCGTCGTTCTATTTTCTCGACCCGGACGGCCACAAGCTGGAGCTGCACGTGGGCAGCCTCGCCGCGCGGCTGGCGGCGTGTCGCGAGAAGCCCTATGCGGGCATGGTGTTTACCTCTGACGAGGCCTGAGGCCTGCTCGCGGTGCCTGAAGTCACCCTCAGAGCCGGGTGGCGGCTGCGCCTTACCCGGCCTACAGGACCAGCCCCTGCAGGCCTGATAAGCGAAGCGTCATCAGGCTTCGCGTAATGACTTACAGCGACTTCACAAACGCCAGCAGGTCTTCGTTGAGCTGGTCCTGGTGGGTCAGCGCGAAGCCGTGCGGCGCGTTGTCGTACACCTTCAGCGTGGCGTTTTTGATCATCTCTGCCGCCAGCTTGCCGGTGCTTTCAAACGGCACGATCTGGTCGTTGCTGACGTGGATCACCAGCGTCGGCACGTCGATTTTCGCCATATCCGGGCGGAAGTCGGTTTCGCCAAACGCGGTCACGCAGTCGATGGTGCCCTTCAGCGACGCCAGCAGGGCGATGTTCAGCGTCTGGGTCAGGGCTCCGGCAGAGACGGTCTGCCCGGCGTTGGTGCCGTAGAAGGGAGTGGCGAAGTCGCTGATGAACTGGGCGCGATCTTTACGCAGCCCGTCGCGAATGCCGTCGAACACGCTCTGATCCACACCCTGCGGGAAGGTGTCGGATTTGCCGAAGATCGGCGTCACCGCGCCCAGCAGCGCCAGGCCGGCGACGCGCGCGCTGCCGTAGTTGTTGATGTAGCGGGTCACGTCGCCGCCGCCCATGGAGAAGCCCACCAGCGTTACGTCCTGCAGGTCAAGGGTGACGATCAGGTCGTTGATGTCGGACGCAAAGGTGTCGTAGTCGTAGCCGTTCCACGGCTGATCCGAGCGGCCAAAGCCGCGGCGGTCAAAGGCGATGGCGCGGAAGCCGCGCTCGGCCAGGTAGTTCAGCTGGCTGTCCCACATGTCGCCGTCCAGCGGCCAGCCGTGGCTGAAGAGAACCGGTTTGCCCGCGCCGCCTTCTTTGTAGTAAATCTGCGTGCCGTCTTTTGCCTTAAACGTTGCCATAGTGTTGTTCCTGTACAGGTGATGGTTATGGTTATACCGGCGCGACCAGGTAGCGAATGGCCGGTGAGGTTGTGCCCTGATGAAAAGCCAGAACGCGGCTCTGCAGCAGGAGGTCATTCATGGTGTGGCGCTCCTGCTGGCGCAGATGCTCAATCCACGAGCCCATCAGGAAGGTCTCGATAAACAGGCCGGGACGCTCGATATCCTCGTACACCGCCCAGCTCATCGCCCCGGCGCGGCGGCGCACCCGGCGCAGCTCGTGTACCGCCTCCAGGAAGGCCTTCGCGTTCTGCGGGTCAATGAGGTACTCCTGCGACACCAGCACCGGGCCGCGCTCGTTCGGCAGGTCGATCTCCACGCCGTCCAGCGGCTGGCCGCTCAGGTCGAGGTTTAAATCCGGGTCTTTCTCCAGCTTCCAGCGGAACACCGTGGCGCTCGCCAGCACCATCCCCAGCGTGGCGACCACCAGCGAGGTCGGGGTGCCGAACCGGGAGGCGATCTGCCCCCAGAGGGCGCTGCCCGCGGTCATCGAGCCGAAGAACACCGTCAGGTAGACCGCCAGCGCCCGGGCCTTCACCCAGCGGGCGGCGCTGCGCTGCGCCCCGAGGTTGAGGGTGGAGAGCACCGCAATCCACGCGAAGCCGGTGAAGAACTCAAACAGGTTGAGCAGCCAGGCGTGGCGCACGAAGGCTAGCGCCATCATGGTCAGGGCAAAGACCAGGCTGGCGGCCACCATCAGCCGGTCGGCGTTCAGCCGCTGGCGCAGGCGCGGCAGCAGAATGGCTCCGGCAATCGCCCCCAGGCCAATGCACGCCAGCATCACGCCGTAGCCCGCCGGGCCTAAGCCCAGCTCGCGGCGCGCCACCAGCGGCAGCAGCGCCCAGCCCGCGCTGCCGAAAACGAAGAAGGCCACGGTGCGCACCAGCACGTTGCGCAGCACCGGCGCGGCGTGCACGTAGCGGATGCCGGATCGCACCGCCGAGAAGAAGTGCTCCGGCGGCAGGCGCTGCACCGACGGCGCCGGACGCCAGCGCCACAGCACCCACGCCACGCCGACCACGGACAGCGCGTTCAGGGCAAACACCATCCACGGCCCGGCGAGCGAGAGTAGAAAACCGCCCAGCGCGGGGCCGATTGCCCGGCTGATGTTCACCCCGAGCGAGTTCAGCGCCACGGCGGCGCCCAGCTCCGGCTTGCTCACCAGATCGGGCACCACCGCCTGGAACGGCGGCGAGCTCATCGCCGCGCCCACGCTCAGCAGAAACGTCGCCACCAGCAGCACGGCGGGGGTGACGTGTCCGGTGAAGGAGAGCACCGTCAGCCCGGCGGCGGCGATGAACACCCACAGCTGGGAGAAAAGCAGGTATTTACGTCGGTCGACGATGTCCGCCATCACCCCGGACGGCAGGGCAAAGAGAAACATCGGCAGGCTGCTGGCCGCCTGCACCAGCGCGATGTCCAGCGGGTCGGCGCTCAGGGTCAGCATGCTCCAGTTGATGCCGACGTCGCTCATCCATGAGCCGACGTTAGAGACCACCGTGGCGATCCACAGCATCCTGAACACCGGCTGGCTCAGCGGCTGCCAGGGCGAAACCGTTGATGCGGGCGTCGTCTCGACGTGTGCGTCGCGAACGTCGTTAACCTGGGTCATGCAAACCTCTCCGCTGCCTTACGCGGCAGCCGCCACTGGCCCGGCCCGGTGAGGGCGAGAGTGGTGAAGATAATCAGCAGCAGCCAGCCAAACTGCCCTTCGGCAATCGACCAGTTAGGGTGGACCGCCAGCATCGCCACCAGCAGCACGGCGATAATCGGCAGGCACGCCAGGCGGGTATACACGCCCGCAATGATGAACAGCGGGCAAACCACCTCGGCAACGATGGCCGGGATCAGGCTGGCATAAGGCCCGAAGCCGAATGGATCCTCAATGCGCGTCAGCTCTTCGCTGAAGTGCAGCACCTTCGGCAGGCCGTGCACGTAGAGCAGCAGCAGGCTACCCGTCAGGCGCAGGAACAACAGCCCCAGGTCGATCCGGGGCGGCATAGTGGTGTTTTTCATCAGAATGCAAAGCAGCTGCAGCCCAGCGCCCCCCAGAAAGCGTTATCGTCGGACACCGGCATCTCTGACGTGCGGGCAAAATCATGCTGGTGGCGGTGAACCCCGCACGGGCCGCTGCAGTGGTGGACGGCGCTCATGCCCACGCGTGCGGCCTGCGGCGGCGCGCTGCGGTAGTGGCCCGGCACCTTCACCACCGGGGACCACTCGGGCAGAACCGGAATCGCCGGCGGCGCGAGCGGGCCAAAGCTGCCCGCGGCGTAGACGATGTCGCCGTTGACCACCGTCAGGACGGACTCGATGCCCTTGATCTCCTCTTCCGGCACGCGGAAGTAGTCTTTGCTGAGCACGGCCAGGTCGGCGAGCTGGCCGACCTTGATCTGCCCCTTCTGATTCTGCTCGCTGGAGAACCACGCGCTGCCCTGGGTCCAGAGCATCAGGGCCGTATCGCGGTCCAGACGGGCGCTGTGGTCGTACATCTGCATCCCGCCGACGGTGCGGCCGGAGACCAGCCAGTAGAGCGCGGTCCACGGGTTGTAGCTCGCCACGCGGGTGGCGTCGGTGCCTAAGCCCACCGGCACGCCGGTCTCGAGCATTTTCGCCACCGGCGGCGTGTGGCGGGTGGCGTCGATGCCGTAACGCTCGGCGAAGTACTCCCCCTGGAAGGCCATACGGTGCTGCACGGCAATGCCGCCGCCCAGCGCCTTGATGCGGTCGATGTTGGCCTGGGTAACGGTCTCCGCGTGGTCGAAGAACCAGTGCAGGCCGTTAAACGGAATGTCGCGGTTCACCTTCTCGAAGACGTCCAGCATGCGGCTGATGGACTCGTTGTAGGTGGCGTGCAGGCGGAACGGCCAGCGGTGCTCCACCAGATGGCGCACCACGCGCTCCAGCTCGTCCTCCATGCCCGGGGCGAGATCCGGGCGCGGCTCGAGGAAGTCTTCAAAATCGGCGGCGGAGAAGACCAGCATCTCGCCCGCGCCGTTGTGGCGGAAGAAGTCGCTGCCCTGGCCCGGCGTGAGCATGTCGGTCCATTTTTCGAAGTCCTCCAGCTCGTGGCCCGGACGCTGGGTAAACAGGTTGTAGGCGATGCGGATGGTCATCTGCTTTTTCTGGTGCAGCTCGGCGATCACCTCGTAATCTTCCGGGTAGTTCTGGAAGCCGCCGCCCGCGTCGATGGCGCTGGTCAGCCCCAGGCGGTTCAGCTCGCGCATGAACTGGCGGGTGGAGTTGACCTGCTGCTCCAGCGGCAGCTTCGGCCCTTTGGCGAGCGTAGCGTAGAGGATCATGGCGTTCGGGCGGGCAATCAGCATCCCGGTCGGGTTGCCGTTGGCGTCGCGCTGGATCTCGCCGCCCGGCGGGTTCGGCGTGTCTTTGGTGTAGCCCACTACCTTCAGCGCGGCGCGGTTGAGCAGGGCGCGGTCGTAGAGGTGCAGGATGAAGACCGGGGTGTCCGGCGCGGCGGCGTTGATCTCGTCCAGCGTCGGCATGCGGCGCTCGGCGAACTGGAACTCGGTCCAGCCGCCCACCACGCGCACCCACTGGGGCGACGGCGTGCGCAAAGCCTGCTCTTTCAGCATACGCAGGGCGTCGGCCAGCGACGGTACGCCTTCCCAGCGCAGCTCGAGGTTATAGTTCAGCCCGCCGCGGATCAGGTGCAGGTGCGAGTCGTTCAGCCCGGGGATGGCGGTGTGGCCTTTCAAATCGACCACTTTCGTACCGTCGCTGTGGTGTTGCATCACCTCGGCAACGGTACCCACTTCCAGAAATTTTCCATCGCGCACGGCAACGGCTTCCGCGATGGGGTTCTCGCGATCGACGGTATGAAACTGGCCGTTAACCAGAATGAGATCGGCTTTACCGAGGGTAACCATAACTGCTCCTGACTGAGAGGGGAATGGTCAGGATTATGGGAACCGGTTTCGGCAAAGATCCAGTTATACAATAGGATAGGTATACCAAAGTATAACTATACCTAAGGTTAACTATACGAAGAGATAATTACGCCCGGGGGCGATAAACCGCAGGATGAGGGTGACTTTATCGCCGTGGCGATCCCGGCGATTTCTCCCCTTAACCACTGGAAAATGCTATGACCTCTTCAAAGCTTGAAGTGTTAACCCCTGCGAACTGTCAGATCATCTTTATCGATCACCAGCCTCAGATGGCGTTTGGCGTGCAGTCTATTGACCGCCAGGTGCTGAAAAACAACACCGTGGCGCTGGCGAAAGCGGCTAAGGTGTTCAACATCCCGACCATCATCACCACCGTAGAGACCGAAAGCTTCTCCGGCAATACCTATCCGGAGCTGCTGGACGTCTTCCCGGGTCAGGACATTCTGGAGCGTACCTCCATGAACTCATGGGACGACCAGAAGGTGCGCGACGCGCTGAAGGCCAACGGCAAGAAGAAGGTGGTGGTTGCCGGCCTGTGGACCGAAGTGTGCAACAACAGCTTTGCCCTGTGCGCGATGCTGGAAGGCGACTACGAGATTTATATGGTGGCGGATGCCTCCGGCGGCACCTCCAAAGAAGCCCACGACTACGCGATGCAGCGCATGATTCAGGCGGGCGTGATCCCGGTGACCTGGCAGCAGGTGATGCTGGAGTGGCAGCGCGACTGGGCGCGTAAAGAGACCTACACCGCGGTGATGGACATCGTGCGCGAGCACTCCGGCGCGTACGGCATGGGCGTCGATTACGCCTACACCATGGTGCACAAAGCGCCGTCTCGCCAGAAGAGCGAGCACCGCACCTTAGCGCCGGTTCCGGCTCGCTAAGCCTTGTCGGCGGGCTGGTCCCTCATCCGGCTCGCCGCTGCCTCTTTCTCTGGAGTTCACAATGAGTACTGGGCTGATATCCCTTGCCGCAGGCGTGTTGATTGGCCTGATGTATGCCGTGCTGAAGGTGCGATCCCCCGCGCCGCCCGCGCTGGCGCTGATTGACCTGCTGGGGATGCTGGCGGGTGAACAGGCGACGCGGCATCTGTTATCTCGCGACGGCGCGCCGCCGCCTCAGGTGACCGTTCCGCAGGGCACTTCGCAGACGGGAGCATCGTCATGAAAGCATGGATAATTTCGCTGGTGTGCGGCGTGGCAGCTGGGGTAATTTACGCCCTGCTCGACGTCCATTCCCCGGCGCCGCCGGTTGTTGCCCTGCTTGGCCTGTTTGGCATGCTGGTGGGCGAACAGCTCATTCCGGTGGGACGGCGTTTACTGAGTCGCGAACCGCTTACCCTCGCCTGGTTTCGTCACGAATGCGTACCGAAAATCAGCGGCACGGCGCCCCCGGCGCCCGCGAAGGACGATCGCGACGCTGAATGATTTGTGAGAGGAAAGACAGCATGACGCTGCCGTGGCGCATTGCCATCATTGATGACGAACGTTCCGTCCGCAGCGGGCTGAGTAATCTCCTGGAGTCGGAAGGCTATTCGACCGATACGTTTGATTCGGCAGAGGTGTTTCTGAGCCATCCGCTCGCCCTGTCCGGCGCGGCGCTGGTGATCGCCGATCTCAAGCTGCGGGGCATGAGCGGCCTGGAGCTGTTTGACAAGCTGCGGCTGCTCGCCGTTCCGCCGCCGCCCGTGATCTTTATCTCCGGTCATGCTGATGAAAATATGCAGCGGTACGCCCTCAGCCTGGGCGCCGCTGCATTTTTGCGTAAGCCCATTAACATCGATATTCTGCTGGATCATATTCAGCGGGAGCTGGCCCGCCGACAATAAGGATCGCGGATGAACGAACACGAGCAGCCTGCATTCTGGCCCGCCCAGGTGAATCTTCACCAGGGGCGGGTTTTTGTCCTTAAAGAGGATGTGATTTTTACCGTGCTGGCGCAGGAGGGCGGTATCGCCTGGATGCACGCGCGGCATCCGCATTCCGGCGGTTCGTTCATTATCGCCACCGCGGTGAGCGACGAAGAGGAAGAGCGGGCCACCCGGCTGCTTAAAAACGAGTTTGCGCTGCGTGACGTGCTGCAGGACGGCTGGGCCATCCGCGCCGTCGCCTCCACCCAGTACCGGGGGCGCTTCGCGCTGGTGTACGCCCCGTTTGCGTTTGAGCTGCTGGCGCGGCGCGCGGGCAGGGCGATCTCGGGCATCGCGCGCTTTATCGAGATGGCGATCCAGATCTGCGTTCCCCTGCGCCAGATGCACCTGCAAAACCTGATCCACGGCGATATCAAACCCGGCTCGATTTTTGTTCATCACGATGCCACCTGCCGCCTGGGCAGCTTTGGCCTCTCCTGCAGCCTCTCCGAAGCCTTCTCCCAGACCCGCCTTGCCGTGCAGGGCGGAACGCCCGCGTATATGTCGCCGGAGCACACCACCCGCACCCGGCGCGCCGTCGACTGCCGCAGCGATCTCTACAGCCTCGGCATGGTGCTGTATGAACTCCTGACCGGACGCCTGCCGTTTGAGCTGGGAGAGGACGATCGGGACAACTGGGCGCACTACCATATTGCCTCGGCGCCGCTGGCTCCGGACGCGATCCGCCCGGACGTGCCGGGCATGCTGTCGACCATCATCCTGAAGCTGCTGGAGAAGCATCCCGATAACCGCTACCAGACGGTCGACGGGCTGATTGCCGACCTCCGCCGCTGCCAGGCGACGCTGACCTGCGAGGGCGAGATCCTTCCCTTTACCCCCGGCCAGCAGGACCGCACTCCGGCGATCCATCTGGCGGACTCCCTGTTCGCCACGCATCCGCAGGCGAATGACGTGATAGCCGCGTTTGAGCGGGTGAGGCAGAACAGGGTACCGGAGCTGGTGACGATCGGCGGGCCGTCGGGGATCGGCAAATCCTCGATCATCGCGACGGCGCTCAAAACGCTGCAGCAGCGGACGGTGCTGCTGGCGGTGGGCAAAGTCGATCAGTTTTCGCCGTCGCTGCCCTACGGCGTACTCAGCTCCGCGTTCCGCAGCCTGACGCTGCACCTGCTGGGGCTGCCCGCGGACGACGTGGCGAAGTGGAAAATCCGCCTGTCGCGCGCGCTGGAAGGGTATGAAGCGTTGGCCGTCAGCCTGGTGCCCGAGCTGGGCCTGCTGCTTGAGAGCAGGCCGCGCTTCTCGGCGGATACCTTTTCCATCGATGCCCGGGCGCGCTTCAGCCATATGGTGCTGGCGCTGGTGAAAACCTTTGCCTCGCAGGGCTGCCCGCTGGTGCTGGTGCTCGACGATCTCCAGTGGAGCGACGCCGCCAGCCTGCACACGCTCAACGCTGTGCTGATGAACTGCGGCGCGGTGCCGCTGCTGGTGGTTGTGGCGCACCGGGATATTGGCTCCGTGGCCGACGAAGCCCTGCGGGCGCAGCTGGCGGGCCTGCCGGAGGCGGCGCAGAACGCGAGCGAGATCGTCCCGCAGGCGCTCTCGGTGAGAGCGGTGGCCCGCTGGCTGGCGACGGTATTTCGCACCCGCAGCGCGGCGACGACCGATCTCGCGACGCTGATCCACGAGAAGACGGGCGGCAACCCGCTCTTTGTGCACGAGTTTTTCCGCCGCATCGTTGACGACGGCCTGGTAGTACACAACAAATATCAGGACAGGTGGCACTACGATCTGCAGGCGATCCGCGCCCGGCACTATACCGAAAACGTCGTCACCCTGGTGCTGGAGCAGCTTGAAGAGCTGCCCGACGAGACGCGCCGCCTGCTGGGCAGCCTCGCCTGTCTTGGCGGCACCGGCGAGATGGAGATGATCTGCCGCGTGGTCGGCATGTCGATGGCGGAAATGCGCTACGCGCTGCACCCGGCGGTGATGGCGCAGCTGATCGTGCTGACGGGAAAAGCGTACTCCTTCACCCACGACCGGGTGCAGGAGGCCGCCTTCGCGCTGCTGGATCGGCATGAGAAAAGCCATCTTCACCTGACCACCGCCAGCCTGCTGGCCGACGCCGCGCGTCAGGCGGCGGGGAACGAGCTGCTGTTCCGCGCCGTTCACCACGTCACGGCCGCGCTGGACAGCATCCAGCCCGCGCCGCAGCGCCAGAGGTTCCGCGAGCTGAGCCTGCTGGCCGCGCGCCGCGCGAAGCGCTCGGGGGATTACCTTTCGGCGCTCGGCTATATCCAGACGGCCAGAGCGCTGGGCAACGCCGGAGCGGTGTCAGACTTTATGCTTGATATCGAAGAGGCGGGCTGCGAGTTTGCGCTGGGAAATCTGGAGCGCACCCGCGAGCTGTGCGACGCGATCCTCGGCTGCCCCGGCGGGCTGACCGAAAAAGCGCTGGCGGCCAACCTGCTGGTGGAGGTCTACATTCGCCAGTCGGACAGCCGTCTGGCGCTCGAGGCGGCGCTCTGCTGGCTGGGGATTTTTGGCATCCAGATCGGCCGCTATCCGGAAGATGCCGACTGTGACGAGGCCTGGGACCACTTTTGCCGTCGCGCGGGCGACGCGCCGCAGGCCCTGTTTGCCCCGCTCTCGCGGATGGATAACCCGGAAACCGAAGCGGTGATGAACCTGCTCTACAGCGCCAGCATCTGCGCCAGCTTCATCTGCCCGCGCCTGCACTTTTTGCTGCTCTGCCGCATGATGCACCTGACCCTCGACCACGGCATCACCGGCGCGTCCACCACGGCAATGGCCTGGTTTGGCGTGCTGATGGGCCACCGCTACGCCGAGTACCGCCTCGGGTTCCAGTACGGCACCCTGGCCCGCGAGCTGGTGAGCCGCCACGGGTACGACGCGTTTGAAGCCAAAACCCTGCTGCCGCTGGATCAGCTCAGCGTCTGGACCCAGCCGCTATCGTTCACCATTGAGTGCGCAAAGGCCTGCTTCACCTCGGCGGTGACGCACGGGGATATGACGATGGCCTGCTTTGCGGCCTGTCATCAGGTCATCAACTTCCTCTCGCGGGGCGACCACCTGGACGGGGTGCTGACCAGCATCGATCGCGGCCTGGCGTTTGTGCGGAAGACCCACTTCCAGGACGTGGAAGCTATTTTGATGGTGCAGCGAGGCTACGTTGAGTTTCTGCGCACGCCGGTCATCGGCACCTGGACCGCCTCGCAGGTCCTGCCGGAGGCGCTGCTTCCCGCGTCGCCGGAGCAGGCGCCTGAGCAAACGTCGACCATGCTGTTCTGGTACTGGCTCTACCGCGGCATGGCGCACTTTACCTGCGGCGAATTTGCCCATGCGCAGGCGGATCTCGAGATGGCGGGCTGGTACGCGTGGTCCGCGCCGGGGCATATCCACCTGCTGGATTACCACCTCTACAGCGCGCTGGCGCTCTCCCGCCAACTGACGCCGGAGACCTTCTCGGCGAATCACCGGCGCAGCATTCACGCCCACTACGACAAAATCGCCCTCTGGGCGCGCGTTAATCCCGGCACGTTCGCGGATAAAGAAGCGCTGATCTACGCCGAAATCGTGCGTCTGGACGGCATGAACAGCATTGCGCTGGAGCAGTATGAGAGGGCGGTCCGGCTGTCGCGCGAGGGCGGGTTTAACCCGATCAACGCCCTGGCCCACGAGCTGGCGGGGCGCTTTTCGCTGGCCTGCGGCTACCCGACCGCCTCGGACGCGCACTTCCGCGGTGCGATTGCCGCCTGGGGCCGCGCCGGGGCGCAGGCCAAGGTGCGCCAGCTGGAGCAGGATTTCCCGCACCTGCTGGCCTCCGGGCAGGCCAGCGCCTATGACACCGTGGCGTTCGCCCAGAACGAGACGATCCGCGATCTGCAGAGCGTGATCAAAGCCTCCCGCGCGCTGTCGGAAGAGATCAACCTTGAGCGCTTAATCGAAAACCTGATGACGATCCTCCTCGAACGCGCCGGGGCGCAGCGCGGGCTGCTGCTTCGCGTGAGCGATAACCTGATCCCGGAGATCGAGGCCAGCGCCTGGACCAGCACCGAGGGCGTGCGGGTGCGGATCCTGAAAGACGTGCCGACGGCGACCGACCTGCCGCTGTCGGTGCTGGCGGCGGTGATCCGTACCGGGCAGGAGATCCGCACCGGCAAGCCGGAGGAGTTCCATCCCTTCAGCCAGGATCCCTATCTGGTGACCTCGGGCGCGGCGGTGATGTGCGTCCCGATGTTCAAGCAGGCGCGGCTGGTGGGCGTGCTTTACCTGGAAAACCGCCTGATGCCGGAGGTCTTTACCGCCGAGCACTCGCGCGTGGTGAGCCTGCTGGGAGCGCAGGCGGCGGTATCCCTGGAGACGGCGCGGCTATACGCCGAGCTGCTGGCGGAGAACATTCAGCGCCGACGGGTGGAGAAAGAGCTGCGCGCCAGCCAGACCTCGCTGATGCTGGGTGAGCAGATTAGCCACACCGGCAGCTGGCGCTGGGAGCTGCAGCAGGATCTGATGTTCATGTCCGAAGAGTACGCCCGCATTCTCGGCCTGCCCGAGCAGCAAAAGATGATCTCCATGGCGGAGTTTTTGACCTTCGTCCATGAGGATGACTACGCCCGCATCAGCGCCATCGTCACCCAGAGCGTGCGCGAGGGGCTCTCCATGCGCGCGGAGTTTCGCATTAAGCGTACCGACGGCTCGACGCGCTATATCCTCGGGATTGGCGATCCGGTGGGCGTGGGCAGCGAGGTAAACGAGTACTACGGCATCATCACCGATATCACCAGCCAGCGCGCCGCGGAGGATGCCATGCGGGTGGCGCAGGCGGATCTGGCGCGGGTGTCGCGCGCCACCACCGTCGGGCAGCTGACCTCCTCTATCGCCCACGAGATCAACCAGCCGCTAATGTCGATCGTCTCGAACGCCGGGGCGAGCCTGCGCTGGCTCAACCGCGAGCCCGCCCGGCTGGATAAAGTGCGGGAAGGGCTGGAGGAGATCGCCGCGGAGGGCGCGCGGGCGGGGGAGATCATTCGCAGCATCCAGTCCCTGACGCGCAAGCAGGATCCGACCTTCGCGCGCATCGATCTGCACTACCTGATCCACCATATTATCGCGCTCTCCCGCAGCGAGCTGGAGCAGAGACACATTAGCGTGGATTATCTTTTAAAGGCGCAGGACAGCTTTATCACCGGCGACAGCGTGCAGATCCAGCAGGTGCTGCTCAACCTGGTGATGAACGCGGTGGAGGCGATGGCCGAGGTGAAGGATCGCGCCTGCACCATCACGCTCAGCACCGCCAACGCGGACGGAAAAGTTATCGTGGAGATTGCCGATACCGGGAGCGGCATTGAGCCCGAGCGGCTGGAGCAGATTTTTGACTCGTTCTACTCCACCAAGGCGCAGGGGATGGGCATGGGGCTGACCATCAGCGCCAGCATTATTGAGCGCCACTGCGGGAAGCTGAGCGCGCGCCGCCGGGAGCCGTACGGCACCGTGTTTGCCTTTGCGCTGCCGCTGGCGGCGCAGGAGGGATAAACCTTACTCCGCAGGCTGGCTTTGGGTCAGGCGCTCAACGGCCCTGACCAGCTCCGCCACGGAGCGCACCTGCATTTTTTCCATCACGCGGCGGCGGTGCACCTTAACCGTGATCTCGCTAACGCCCAGCTCGGCGGCAATCTGCTTGTTCAGCATGCCGCTTATCGCCAGCGTCAGCACCTCGTGCTCGCGCGGCGTGAGGGACATGTGGCGCTGCTTCAGGGCGTAGTGCTCTTTGTTGCGCTCGGCGTTGCTCTCCGCCAGCTGAAGCGCGGACTGAATAGCGTCGATCAGCGCGGCGGATTCCACGGGCTTGGTGAGAAATTCATAGGCGCCGCCTTTGATGGCGCGCACCGACATCGGGATGGTGCCGTGGCCGGTAAGAAAAATAATCGGGATCTCGCGTCCGCTGTCCTTAAGCGCGTCGGCTACCTCAAAGCCCGAGATGGCGGGCATTTGCATATCGAGGATCACGCACGACGGCAGCTCCTCAAAGCGGTGCTGAAGAAACGCCTCTGCCGATGAAAAGCCCATGGCGTCTATCTCCGCGGATTCCAGCAGGCCGAGAACGGACTGCCTGACCGCGTCGTCGTCGTCAACCACGTACACAATGTGTTCCATTCACCGCCCCGGTGCTGAGTTAACTGTCGAGAAAATAAACACGTCCCCTGACGTAAGAGACTGTTTCTGCTGACTTTCATCTTAACACATCACTCATAATTATCATTTAACAATATGATAATCCTATGAAGATGAAGTATAGCGAACGGTTATCGACTGGCGTGCCGTTTGCCTGCGCAGGTTTCGCTATCTGTCTCTGAGGACTTTAACCCGTAAAACAGGCTACACTCTGGTTTTGAGCGCGACAAGCTGAGGGAAATAACAATGCACTACACACTGAAAGAGAGCGACAAGGAAAAAGCGGAAGGGTCAAACGGCGCGGGCGCTCTGCAGCAAAAACTGCTGGAGTCCCGTTCGATTGTGATCTCCGGTGAGATCAACCAGGAGCTGGCGCAGAAAGTCATCACCCAGATGATCCTGCTGCAAAGCGTGAGCAACGATCCGATCAAGCTGTACATCAACAGCCAGGGCGGCCACGTGGAAGCGGGCGATACCATCCACGACTTCATCAAATTCATCCGCCCGGAAGTGCACGTTATCGGCACCGGCTGGGTGGCGAGCGCCGGGATCACCATCTTCCTGGCGGCGAAAAAAGAGCACCGCTACTCGCTGCCAAATACCCGCTTTATGATCCATCAGCCGCTGGGCGGCGTGCGCGGTCAGGCAACGGACATTGAGATCGAAGCGCGCGAGATCATCCGCATGCTGGATCGCGTGAATAAGCTGATCGCCGACGCGACCGGCCAGCCGCTGGAAAAAGTGAAAAAAGACACCGACCGCAACTTCTGGATGTCTCCGGCAGAAGCGCTGGACTACGGCATCGTGGGCAAACTGATTACCCACTATGACGAGCTGAAGCTGGACTAAGTTTTCGCACCGCGTACGTGCCGGGTGGCGGCTTCGCCTTACCCGACACGTACGCGTGCTGGTTTGACCCATGACAAGTTCCCCCTCTGCCTTCTTGCCTATAATCGCGCCTGTTTCCCTTCTCACTGGTGCTACCCATGGCGTATCAACTGAACCTGAACTGGCCGGAATTTCTTGAGAAATACTGGCAAAAACAACCCGTCGTGCTGAAAAATGCCTTCCCGAATTTTGTCGACCCGATTACCCCGGACGAGCTGGCGGGGCTGGCGATGGAGCCGGAAGTCGATAGCCGTCTGGTGAGCCATTTCAACGGCAAATGGCAGGCCAGCAATGGTCCGTTTGAACACTTTGATGGCCTGGGCGAAACCGGCTGGTCGCTGCTGGCGCAGGCGGTAAACCACTGGCATATGCCTGCGGCGGAGCTGGTGCGCCCGTTCCGCGTCCTGCCGGACTGGCGTCTGGACGACCTGATGATCTCCTTCTCCGTGCCGGGCGGCGGCGTGGGGCCGCATATCGATCAGTACGACGTGTTTATCATCCAGGGGATGGGCAGCCGCCGCTGGCGCGTGGGCGACAAGCTGCCGATGCGCCAGTTCTGCCCGCATCCGGCGCTGCTGCACGTCGACCCGTTCGAGCCGATCGTCGACGAAGATCTTGAGCCGGGCGATATTCTCTACATCCCGCCTGGATTCCCGCACGACGGCTTTACCCATGAAACGGCGCTTAACTATTCCGTCGGCTTCCGCGGGCCGAACGGCCGCGATCTGATCAGCAGCTTCGCCGACTACGCGCTGGAAAACGATCTGGGCGGGGAGCACTACAGCGATCCGGATCTGACCTGTCGCGAACACCCGGGCCGCGTGGAGCAGTACGAGCTCGATCGCGTTCGTCAGATGATGATCGAGATGATTAGCAAGCCGGATGATTTCACAAAATGGTTTGGCAGCTTTGTCTCCACGCCGCGCCACGAGCTGGATATCGCCGCCGCCGAGCCGCCTTACGCGCCGGAAGAGGTGCTGGACGCGCTGCAGGGCGGCGAAACGCTCTCTCGCCTGAGCGGCCTGCGCGTGCTGAACGTCAACGGCAGCTTCTTCATCAACAGCGAGCAGCTGGAGACGGTAGACGCGAAGGCGGCGGATGCGCTGTGCCGCTACACCGAACTCGGCCAGGCCGAGCTGGGCGATGCGCTGAACAACCCGGCGTTTGTTGAAGAGCTCACCGGGCTGATTAACCAGGGATACTGGTACTTCGACGAGTAGCGCGGCCTGTTGCCCGGTGGCGCTGCGCTTACCGGGCCTACAGCGGCAAGAGCGTAGGCCGGGTAAGGCGAAGCCGCCACCCGGCAAAAAACTACTCCTCCATCGCAATCACAATCGCTTCCCCCAACTTCTTCAACGCCTCGCGATGTTTCTCCGTCGGCGGCAGCGCCACGTTGATGCGCAGGCAGTTGCGGTACTTCCCGGAGGCGGAAAACAGCGACCCGGCCGCGGCCTGGATCTTCAGCCGACACAGCTGCTTGCTGACGCACACCATATCCACCTTCTCCGGCAGCTCAATCCACAGCAGGAAGCTCCCCTGCGGGCGCGTGACGCAAATCTCTGCCGGAAAATACTGCCGCACCCAGCAGGTGTAGGTTTCCATATTCTGCTGATAAATCTGGCGCATACGGCGCACGTGGCGATGGTAATGACCGTCGCGAATAAACGCCGCCACCGCCATCTGCGTGCCCGGCACGTTAAACCCGCCGGCGGCATATTTCATGTGCATCACCCGGTCGTAGTAGCGCCCCGGCACAATCCAGCCGACGCGCAGGCCCGGCGCCACGGTTTTGGTAAACGAGCTGCAGAGGATCACGCGGCCGTCGATGTCCATTGAATGAATGGTGCGCGGGCGCGGGTACTCCGCCGCCAGCTCGCCGTAAATATCGTCCTCGACAATCACGATATCGTGCCGCTGGGCGAGGGCCAGCACCTGCTTTTTCCGCGCTTCCGGCATGATAAAGCCGAGCGGGTTATTGCAGTTGGGCACCAGGATCACCGCCTTGATCGGCCACTGCTCCAGCGCCAGCTCCAGCGCCTCGATGCTGATCCCGGTTTCCGGGTCGGTGGGAATTTCAATCGCCTTGATGTCGAAGCCGCGCAGCATCTGCATGGTGCCGTGAAACGACGGTGACTCCACCGCCACGATATCCCCCGGTTTACACACCGAGAGCAGGGCGATCGACAGCGCGCCGTGGCAGCCGTTAGTGATCACAATCTCGTTCGCCGCCACGGTAGAGCCGCCGTCCAGCATCAGGCGGGCGATCTGCTCGCGCAGCTCCAGTCGCCCGTCGAGCACGTCATAGCTCAGCATCTCACCCGGATTATGCTGCGCGATGCGGCTCATCTCGCGCCACAGGGGCTTCAGGCTCGGCTGGTTTATATCCGGCGAGCCGCCGCCAAAGGAGATCATCTCTTTGTCGGCGCGGGCGTCCAGCAGCATCATCACCTCATCCCACTGGGTAACGTCCACCGGGCGCTGCACCGGACGGGTCATGGCCGGAACGGGCGGCTGGGCTTTACGCTGCGAAACAAAATAGCCGGAGCGCGGCTGAGGGGTGATGAGCTGGAGGTTTTCGAGGATCTGATAGGCCTGCTGTATGGTGCTGATGCTCACGCCGTGCTCCTGGCTCAGCGCGCGTACCGACGGCAGACGTTCGCCGCTGCGATACAGCCCTTGTTCAATGCGTTCTGCCAGAAGGTTGGCCAGATGTTGATAGCGCGTCATGCTGTATCCTTTGTTTTCACCATACAGATTATAAAACCAGTACAGATTGCGGCGATAATTGCCATGCAGATACTGTTTTAGCGGATCTGTATGTTAAACAAAAGTTGTTTTTGCATCTGTATTGCACAGGCCGATTTCCAGGATGATAACCCCACTGGCACAGTGAGGAGAGCATCATGGAATTCTATGAGAACCGTTCAAAACGTCCGTTCGTCGCGTTTGTCTGGATCGGCAAAACGATCTGCAACTGGTATCGCATCAACCGTACCCGCCGCATCCTGAGTCAGATGAGCGACGCGCAGCTCAAGGACGTGGGGCTGTCGCGGAATGATGTATAAGCCGCGTCGTTGCCCGGTGGCGCTTCGCTTACCGGGCCTACGGGATCGAGTAGGCCGGGTAAGGCGTAGCCGCCACCCGGCAATTTCACCGCAACAGCTCAAACGTCTGCCGTTTCGGCCTCTCCAGCAGCTCAACCGCCTCCTGATACGACCGCACGTTGTTATACCCCATCACCAGCCCGTAGCGTTTGCCGGACCCGCGATACCACTCGGAGAGCGCATTGACCTGCAGCTGCTGTTCCTGCCAGCAGCGCGCCACCTCCCGGTCACGGCTTCCTTTGCTCAGAAACGCCACGATATGCATCCCGCCGTCGTTTTGCTCGGTGAAAAAGAGATCGCCATACACCTCGCGCAGGGCGGTAATCATCCAGTCGCGGCGGGTCTGGTACAGCGCGCGCATCTTTTTCAGGTGACGGAAAAAATGACCTTCGTTGAGAAACGCGGTGAGGATCTTTTGCGTCAGAACCGGCTGGCCGCTGGTGGTGATGTCCGCGCAGTCGATAAAGGCGCCCACGGTGCGGGCGGGCATCACCACGTAGCCCATGCGCAGCGAGGGCATGATGGTTTTGCTGAAGGTGCCCATAAAAATCACCCGGTCGTGATGGTCGAGGCTTTTCAGCGACGGCAGCACCTTGCGGGTGTAGTGAAACTCGCCGTCGTAGTCGTCTTCGATAATCCACGCCTCGTTCTGGCTGGCCCAGTCGAGCAGCTGCTGTTTACGCGGCAGGGAGAGCGTCACCGCCAGCGGGCTCTGGTGCGACGGGGTGACGATGGCAAAGCGGGCGTCGTGATGATGGCGAAGCAGGTAGCCCGTGTCGATGCCGCTGCGATCGACCGGCACGGTGTGCAGGCGCGGCACGATCCGCTTCAGCAGCTGCTGGCCCATAAAATAGCCCGGATCTTCAAACACCACCTTGTCGCTGCGGCTGGCGAGCGTGTCGAGGATCAGCCGCAGGCTGCCGCTGTAGCCGCTGGTGATCAGCACCTGTTCGGCGCTGCAGGACAAGCCGCGCGAAATGTTGAGGTAGCTGGCGATGGCCTGACGCAGCGGATACCAGCCCAGAACGGGCGGGTTGAGCATCTCCTCCTGGCGCATGGCGCGTGTCGCCTGGCCCGCCAGCAGCAGCCATTTTTTATACGGAAAGCTGTCGAGGGCGGGAATGCCGGGGCGCAAAAATCCCGCCCGCTCGCGCTGGCTGATGAGCGATGCCGGAAGCGCGCCGGTGGGCTGTTCCGCTGGGATGGTCTTATCCGGCAACCGTAAATCCGGGTTGACTCGCGTACCCCGCGCGCCCTGGCTCACCAGGTACCCTTCACCCGTCAGGATGGCATACGCCGTTTCGACGGTCTTACGCGCCACCTTCAGCTCCTCCGCCAGCACGCGGATGGCAGGCACCTTATCGCCCGGCTTCAGCACGCCGCGCGTGATGTTGTCGCGGTAGCGGGTATAAATCTCGTGATAGCCCGGCTTCATGTCCTACCTCGTTTCACGCTTTTTGTGTCTTTTTACTATGTCATGAACGGCGTAGATTTGCCTCATCGCATCACCGATGCCGCATAAAAAAGAGGAAAGACAATGAGCACTCGCGTCAACCACCATAAAGCTACACCTGCCCTCGCCAACGCGCTGTCCGCCCTGAGCATGGAGGTGGCAAAAACCTCCATCGACCCTGCGCTGAAGCACCTGATCGACATTCGCGTGTCGCAGCTGAACGGCTGCACCTTCTGTCTGGATATGCACTCGAAAGAGGCCAAAATCGCCGGCGAGCGCGAGCTGCGCCTGTACCATCTGGCGGCCTGGCGCGAGTCACCGCTGTTCAGCGCCCGTGAGAAAGCCGCGCTGGCGTTCACCGAAGCGCTGACCCAGATTGGCGTGCACGGCGTGAGCGATGCGCTCTACCGCAGCGTGGCGGAGCACTTCTCGGACGTGGAGATTTCAGAGCTGAACTTCGCCATCGTGGCGATCAACGCCTGGAACCGTCTGGGGATCACCTCCCGCATGGCGCCCGGTTCGCTGGACGCGGCGTACGGTCTGAATAAGGCTAACCTGGAATAATTCCGCGCCCGCCCGGTGGCGCAACGCTTCGCTCCTTGCCGAAGCAATGTGCTTTTCCCTCCTGCATTCTCTCCCCAACATCACAACGGAGAGAAAACCATGATCGCAGTCCTTTTCGAAGCCAAAGCCGCGCCTGCCCATCAGGCGCGCTATCTTCAGCTTGCCGCGGAGCTTAAGCCGCTGCTGGCGGACATTGACGGCTTTATTGATATCGAACGGTTCCAGAGCCTGACCACCGACGGCAAAATCCTCTCCCTTTCCTGGTGGCGGGATGAAGAGGCCGTCCGCCGCTGGAAGCAGAACGTCTTTCATCAGGCGGCGCAGGCTGAAGGGCGGGAGTCGATTTTTGCGTACTACCGCATTCGGGTAGCGCAGGTCGTGCGGGAATATACCTCTGAAACCGGAGGGCATGCCGATGTATGATATTCATGTCATTTTTCGCGATATCCCAGGTGAACTGGCGCGCTTTGGGCAGCTGCTGGGCCGCAACGGCGTGGGGCTGGAGGGCGGTGGCGTATTTGGTACACATGCCCATTTCCTGGTGGAAGAAGGGGAAAAAGCCCGACGCGTGCTGCTCGACGCCGGGTTTATCGTGCAGGCGGTGCGAAAGCCGGTGATCAGAAAGCTTAAGCAGGAGCGCCCCGGCGAGTTGGGCGAGATCGCAGCGGCGCTGGCGGCGCGCGGTGTGTCTATCCTGACTCAGTACAGCGACCATGCGAATCACCTTATTCTGCTGACGGATGATGATAAGCTGGCTGCAGAGATCACCAAACCCTGGGCGACGAATGCTAAAGACGAGCTTACCCCCCGATAACAGCGCGATGCTGGAAAAGGCCATTGCCGCTGTAGCGGCAGCAATGGCCGATCCGTCGCGCGTGAAGATGCTCTGTGCGCTAATGGACGGGCGGGCGTGGACGGCCACCGAGCTGAGCGTGGCGGCAGATGTCGCACCGTCGACCGCCAGCGGGCATCTCGCCCGGCTGCTTGAAGGGCAACTGATAACCTGCCTGTCGCAAGGGCGGCATCGCTATTATCGCCTTGCCGGGCACGACGTGGCGGCGCTGGTGGAGCAGATGATGGGGCTCTCCTGGAGCCGCATTACCCCGCCGGAAACCACCGCACCGAAAGCCATGCGTGAAGCCAGGACCTGCTATGACCATCTCGCAGGCGCGGTGGCGGTGCAGATTTATGATTTCATGCAGGCGGAAGGCTGGCTGGAGGCTGACGGTTCAGCGCTGACGACGTATGGCCGGGAGCAGTTTCTGACGCTCGGCATTTCGCTAAGTGCGCATCCGCGCCGGAAGGCCTGCTGCGCCTGCCTTGACTGGAGCGAGCGGCGGTTTCACCTGGGCGGAGAAGCCGGCGCGTTGCTGCTCGATCATCTGGAAAATAAAGGCTGGATCCAGCGGGTAGCGGGGTATCGGGAGGTGATGGTGACGGCGTCGGGGAAAAGTGCCGTCAGGAAGCATTTTAGCCGCTAAACGCCGCTGCGGGCTGGCGCTCTCATTTCCGACGCCGGGTTAATACCCGGCAATATCTATAAGTAGCGCCCTTGAGAAGTTCGAAAGCCTTTCTTCATGTTCGGATGTGATCAAAGTTTCCAGAACAAGCGGTATGCTTGCAGATTTGTTTAAGGCCCACAAAATCGATTTTATTGCGTCAGGTAAACGCACATACCATCATTACAATACTCTGCGCTCAACAATTGCTGGAAGCGGTCTGCAGCAGGTAAAAACAATTGCGAAAAATATCACTTCAAATGATGTAAGGGCTGTTCTCAATCACGTTTATCAACACACAAAAGCGAACCTGGGTAAATCAGATCCGTTCATATATGCATACTCTCTTTTTATTTGGCGTTAAGGACGACAAATCACCGTTGATAGGTAAGCCTGATATTGTGTTTGATATTCCGTTTAACCCAGCATCTGCTATTCCAGTTCTTGATGTAGTTGAAGAAGAAAAATATGTAAGTGAACGTTTTCTTAGTTTCGTTGAACTGGCCCTGTTATTCAAAATAACTGACGAACATTTCTTTAATGCTGACGTTGCTGTACTTATCCAGCTAATCTTTTTTGCGGCGGTCAGCGCCCTTATGAGATTATGGCTCTTTCCAAAAAAATACTATGATAAGAAAAATTGTTCTCTTTCTGTGTCACCATCAATATCAAATAATGGTATCACGTCATTCTTTGTGAAACAGCTATGGAATTATTAGACCTGATCATTTCGCGATATTCAGGCCATGAGTATTTATTTTTCAATCACAATTATGAGGAAAAATAGCTAATTGGGAAAAAGTGGCAACGGGTAAACTGGATAAAGATTCCGTTTCCCTGCAAGATTTATGAATAGCAATCTGCTTGCGGATGATATTAAGAGCTTTTGTGAACGAAATAATATCGATTTATTTATTTCGAGATGTTTCCGTAGAGCTTTTAAAATACTGGCTTGATAATTGAAAATCAAAAAATGAATTCCTGGCAGGATTCAGTATCATGCATTACACGATGTATCATCGGCCCATTACGATAAATATGATTACAATGAAGGAAAGCTGGAAGCGCTTTTAAAATGGGAAAATAAACCGAAACAAATAACATGCAGCAATTAATTTAACATTACATTCATTAGCTTAATCATTTAAAGCCATCTATTTGTACAGATAATATATAGGTGGATTTTTTTTACTATTTACAAGAATTGGGAGTATGATCACTTTAAACAAAGCGAAACCTATAAGATGATCAATGTATCAAACCACAGGGAAATATTATGTATTACAGTGAAGATATTATTAGAAAAATAGGAGCCGACAAAGAATTAGCCGTGAGATTAGATAAGGCTGTTGTTGGTGTGAAAGATGGATTTATCGATTATGTTAATAATCTCGGTGATGGTGCAACTAGAGCACTTTATTACACTTCTTGCTTTACAGAAAATTATGAAGATGTTTGCAAACGGCTTTCGATTGAGGATCAGAGGTTTTTACTAGGTCTGTATGAACTTATTAAGCATAGAAATATAATTTTTAAGATGATATCAATTTATGTTCAAACGTTGCTTAAGAATAAAGATGAAAACGAAAGGAATATTATCCTTAGGAAAGTTGTACCACCTACAACACACTATTCTGTTATGCAAGCTTCAAGGGCAGCACTAGTCTATTCTGTTGTTAAATATATTTGCTACGGGAGTAAAATCAATGGAATTATGCGAAGTGCAATGATGAAAAGGATTGGAGGCATTACGTCAGGGGGGCTAATAGCATTAAGTACATACGGTATGGTTCAACATGCTGCTGCTAGTGCTCACAATTTAAAATTTTTTCTGCCACAGTTCTATGATGCTCTTTACACGGAACACCTTGAAATGATGTACTTTTTAATAGAGCCATTAGTTTTAGATGTTGGTTATTTAAATATAGTTACAGCTTCTAATGATGAAATAATTAATGCCTTAAAACGAATGGCTAGCCGATGAATAAGATATTAAAAGAAATATTTAGGCTTATCTTTGATGATTTAATCCTACAACTGAAAACGTACTTAACAATTTTAGTTATAATTTTATTATCATATATACCTGTGAAGTATATTGATAATCCTGCTATTACAATATTCGTAGTCGGAATTATAATTGTTATTGTTCTATACTTTTCATTTTTTTATGAGAGAAGAAAATAAATGTCTATACCAGCACATATGTGGCTTACCGATGAAAATAACTCGCCTTTAATGGGTGAATGTTTAATGCCTACACGATTGGGTTCCACAGAACTTAAATCGTTCAATCATTCTGTATGGAT
>NZ_JBJHHG010000037.1:0-29619 GCF_045257065.1 Enterobacter sp. PP-008-ECC_S150
CGCGGCTTTCGCTCACCGTTGCGAGGTGGCGTATAATACGCTTTCCTCTTTCAGAGTCAACCCGTTATTTCACGATTTTTTCTCTTCAACCGACCGGGTTGTTTGTGAAGTGATTCACATCCGCCGTGTCGATGGAGGCGCATTATAGGGAGTTCTCAGCGGGCCGCAACCGCTAAATGACAGAAAAATGACTGACTGCTGCATTCCACAGCAAATCCCCGCCTTATACCTTTTTACACACAGACTTATCCACAATGATACGAAAAAGTGAAAATGTGCGAGCGTTGCGCAAACGTTTTCGTTAAAATGCTCGCGCTTAACAAGGATGCCTCGTCAGGTGTGTTAGATGAGTTTTTCACAGGAAAATTCATCTAACGCTCTCTGTAATCGTGAAATCCAGGGGATTTACCATGCAACAACGTCGTCCAGTCCGCCGCGCTCTGCTCAGTGTTTCTGATAAAGCCGGTATCGTCGAATTCGCTCAGGCACTTTCCGCACGCGGTGTGGAGCTGCTTTCCACAGGCGGTACCGCTCGCCTGTTAGCAGAGAAAGGCCTGCCGGTTACCGAAGTGTCCGATTACACCGGTTTCCCGGAAATGATGGATGGACGCGTCAAAACCCTGCATCCAAAAGTGCACGGCGGTATTCTTGGCCGTCGCGGTCAGGACGACGGGATTATGGAGCAGCACGACATCGCGCCAATCGACATGGTGGTTGTTAACCTCTACCCGTTCGCCCAAACCGTTGCCCGCGAAGGCTGTTCTCTTGAAGATGCCGTAGAGAATATTGATATCGGCGGTCCGACCATGGTGCGCTCCGCGGCCAAGAATCATAAAGATGTGGCTATCGTGGTGAAGAGCAGCGATTACGAAACCATTATTAATGAGATGGATGCCAACGAAGGGTCACTGACCCTGGAAACGCGTTTCGACCTCGCCATCAAAGCCTTTGAACACACCGCCGCGTACGACAGCATGATCGCCAACTACTTCGGTAGCCTGGTGCCGGCCTACCACGGTGAAAGCAAAGATCCTTCCGGCCGCTTCCCGCGTACGTTGAACCTGAACTTCATTAAGAAGCAGGATATGCGTTACGGTGAGAACAGCCACCAGCAGGCAGCCTTCTATATAGAAGAAGAGGTGAAAGAAGCCTCTGTTGCAACTGCCCAGCAGGTTCAGGGCAAAGCGCTCTCCTATAACAACATTGCCGATACTGACGCCGCGCTGGAATGCGTGAAAGAATTCAGCGAGCCGGCCTGCGTTATCGTCAAGCATGCCAACCCATGCGGCGTCGCGGTAAGCACCTCTATTCTGGACGCTTACGATCGCGCCTACAAAACCGACCCGACCTCCGCGTTCGGCGGCATTATCGCCTTCAACCGCGAGCTGGATGCTGAAACGGCTCAGGCCATTATCTCCCGCCAGTTTGTTGAAGTGATCATCGCGCCATCGGCCTCCGAAGAGGCGCTGAAAATCACCGCGGCGAAACAGAACGTGCGCGTACTGGTTTGCGGCCAGTGGGCAGAACGCGTGCCGGGCCTGGACTTCAAGCGCGTGAACGGCGGTCTGCTGGTTCAGGATCGCGACCTGGGGATGGTGACCGAAGCCGACCTGCGCGTCGTCACTAAGCGTCAGCCGACAGAACAGGAGCTGCGTGACGCGCTGTTCTGCTGGAAAGTTGCCAAGTTCGTGAAATCCAATGCCATCGTCTACGCCAAAGAGAACATGACCATCGGGATAGGCGCAGGCCAGATGAGCCGCGTTTACTCGGCGAAAATCGCGGGTATTAAAGCAGGCGATGAAGGTCTGGAAGTCAAAGGCTCCGCCATGGCTTCTGACGCCTTCTTCCCGTTCCGTGACGGTATCGACGCGGCGGCTGCCGTAGGCATTACCTGTGTGATCCAGCCTGGTGGTTCCATCCGCGACGACGAAGTGATTGCCGCAGCCGACGAACACGGCATTGCGATGATCTTCACCGACATGCGTCACTTCCGCCATTAATTCCCGGAGCAGAAAATGAAAGTATTAGTCATTGGTAACGGTGGACGCGAGCATGCTCTGGCGTGGAAAGCGGCGCAGTCTCCGCTGGTAAAAACGGTTTTCGTGGCACCGGGCAACGCCGGCACCGCGCTGGAACCCGCGCTGCAGAACGTGGCTATTGGCGTGACGGACATTCCGGCGCTGCTGAGCTTTGCCCAGAGCGAGAAAATCGACCTGACCATCGTCGGCCCGGAAGCGCCGCTGGTGATTGGCGTGGTGGATGCATTCCGCGCCGCGGGCCTGAAAATCTTCGGCCCAACGGAAGGTGCAGCTCAGCTGGAAGGCTCCAAAGCCTTCACCAAAGATTTCCTCGCACGTCATCACATCCCGACGGCGGAATATCAGAACTTCACAGAAGTGGAGCCCGCGCTGGCTTACCTGCGTGAAAAAGGCGCGCCGATTGTGATCAAGGCCGACGGTTTGGCCGCCGGTAAAGGCGTGATCGTCGCGATGACGCTCGAAGAAGCGGAAGCCGCGGTTCAGGATATGCTGGCAGGTAACGCTTTTGGCGACGCGGGCCACCGTATCGTGATCGAAGAGTTCCTCGACGGTGAAGAAGCGAGCTTTATCGTGATGGTCGACGGCGAGCACGTTCTGCCGATGGCCACCAGCCAGGACCACAAGCGCGTGGGCAATGGCGATACCGGTCCGAATACCGGTGGGATGGGCGCTTACTCCCCTGCGCCGGTCGTGACTGACGAAGTCCACCAGCGCACCATGGATCGCATCATCTGGCCTACCGTTAAGGGAATGGCGGCGGAAGGTAATACCTACACCGGTTTCCTTTATGCGGGCCTGATGATCGACAAGCAGGGCAACCCTAAGGTTATCGAATTCAACTGCCGCTTTGGCGATCCGGAAACGCAGCCCATCATGCTGCGCATGAAATCCGACCTTGTTGATCTGTGCCTGGCCGCCTGCGACGGCAAACTCGACGAGAAAACCTCAGAGTGGGACGAGCGTGCGTCTCTGGGCGTGGTGATTGCTGCGGGTGGGTATCCGGGCAACTACAGCACAGGTGATGAGATCCACGGTCTGCCGCTGGAAGAGATTGACGGTGCGAAGGTGTTCCACGCAGGTACGAAGCTGGCTGACGATGACCGCGTACTGACTAACGGCGGACGCGTGCTGTGTGCGACCGCGCTGGGCCATACCGTGGCAGAAGCGCAGAAACGCGCCTATGCGCTGATGGCGGATATTCACTGGAACGGCAGCTTTAGCCGTCAGGATATCGGCTATCGCGCGATTGCCCGCGAGCAGGGCGAGTAATTCCCCCTCACTCTAACCCTCTCCCAAGGGGCTGAGGGTTCCCCACAAAATAATGCCTGCACGGACGACCCCCTCTCCCTTGAGGGAGAGGCCTGGGGTGAGGGGGAACATACGGCTGTGGAGGTCATTCCGTTCACTTCATGTTCCTTGCTACTCTGTGACAACATGACCGGTGAACGTGCCAGGGTGGCTCAATCGCCACCACCCTGGCGACCCGGGCTCCCGGCGGTAAATCGCCGCTTCGCGGTGCCCTCAGCTTATTCCTTCAGGCTTTCGGGTCGGGCATGAGCCTGCATCCCTGCAGGCCACGCCCTCTCGGCGCATCCCTGCGCCTCGCCCCGGCCTTACGGAAACGCTTCAGCGATTTACAGCCGGACCAGGGCGTCGCTGTAAGCCATTTATTTTGCATAAAAACGTTCATCGCTTCAGGTAAAAAAATTACTGGGTATTCTTCAGCCCAAGAGGAGAGGGGATCGCCCGTAGGCCGGATAAGCGTTAGCGCCATCCGGCTTAATGCACAGAACTCAGAAACTCTTTTCTGTCGGCTGCCAGGTGCAGAAGTCTTCGTTCGCCACCAGCAGCAGCTGAGAGCCTTCCGGCGCTTCAAGCCACGCTACACTCACCTCCAGTGATGAATGACGCTGACGGCGTTGAATGTGTTCGGTCGCCCAGGACTCAAGCTCAGGCTTCACCGTTTGTCCTTCGCAGGTGGTTACCGTCCCATCGGCATGCCAGCGCCCCTGGCGCAGCACGACGCGCCCCAGACGAAGCGCATCGCTGGTCTGGCGGATTTGTTCGGCACGATAACGGTAGAGGGCGATTTGATCGCTGGAAAGCTGCTGTTTTTGACCGCTGACTTCGCGCTGCATAAAGCTCAGCTCGCCATGGTCGTCAAAACGCACTTTCACGTGTTCGGGGGTCTTGCTGTAGACGTTCAGTTCAATCAGCGACAGGTCATCTCCCTGCCAACGATATTCCGCCGTCGACGTATTGCCGTTATGCCACGGACTGAAGGCAGAAAGCAGATGCACTTCACCGCCGGAATCTTTACGCCAGATCCTGACCGCGCCCTGGTTGTCCGCGTAACCGCTGGCGGTAAACGGCGGCAGGGAGGTATCGTGGCTACAGGCTGACAGCAGCAGCATGCCTGCCAGCGCGAGCGTTCCACGCCAGAAAGACAAAAGGGGCGTTACCGCCCCTTCGCTAAAACTGTTCACTGCCACGCGTCTTACTTAACAGCGTCTTTCAGTGCTTTACCAGAAACAAATGCCGGCACGTTAGCTGCGGCGATTTTGATTTCTTTACCGGTCTGCGGGTTGCGGCCAGTACGCTCAGCGCGGTGGTTCACTTTGAAGGTACCGAAACCAACCAGTTGTACAGCATCACCTTCTTTCAGAGACTCAGTAATAGCAGCCAGGGTAGATTCCAGAGCAGCTTTAGCCTGCACTTTAGACAGATCAGCCTTGTCCGCAATTACATCAATCAGTTGAGTCTTGTTCATAAGTTATCCTTTCAATGTGTTTATCGCTTGCTAAGCATCGAGTGCGACGAAAATGCCAAAAAAGCACTCTCCTGCATACACGCACCGATAGCCACTTTTATTCGCCCCCCAAATGTAGACCAGACAAGGGGCGAAAGGGAAGAGTCGAGGAGCGACAAAACGGGCGTTATCTCAAGTTTTCTTAACTCATTGGTTAAAAATTATACCAATATTGCTCTCACCGGCCTCCCGCAAGTCCGCGCGTAGCCCTTTTATCAGCTCAATATCGCGTTCTTCACACTCTGCCAGCAGGCGGAAAATCTCCCACTGAATGTCCCATTCTTGCTCAACCGCCGGGTTCGCGCGCAGCTCTTCGTCGGTCATCTCCCGGCCTTCCTGGGTCATTTCCAGCATCGCGACGGTGGTAATAGATGCCTTACTGACTTCAATCGCGTGCTCCAGCGTCTCACCGCTCAGGCGAGAGTGGAGCAGTTCGCTTAACGCCACGCAGGCATCGATCGCCGGGTAGACGCCGTACAGGTCAAAATCATCCGCCACCGGAATCGCCTCTTCCAGCTTTTCCAGCTGGGAGTCGAAGTTCACCTTTGCGTCTTTCACCGTCAGCGTTTCCCAGATCAGATCCAGTATGCGGCGGTAGATATGGCCATCACCAAAGCCCGTCTGCTTGCAGAACGCGGCGTAGTTGGGATACATGCGCTCGCACAGGCAAGCCATAAAGGTGACGTGCTGCCAGCTTTCCAGCTTTTCAAGGCGCAGGTGAATCGGGTTTTGTAGCATGATGATCTCTCGAATCGAAAATTAGGCGCAGTTTACCTGAACCATCGCTGAATTTCCTGCCAACGAACAAAAGCCGGGCGCGAAGAGGCGACGGCGTCTGCCCAGCGCGTCGGCTCCGGCAAGCGGTAGCCCTTCATGCAGCGCTGCACCCACGCCAGCGCGCTGTCCATGCTCACCCGGTGCCCGGTGGCAATAAAGAGCGGGTTACAGCGTGCCTTGCTGCGCCAGACCCACGCCAGCTGCTCACCTTTATGGATAAGCGGCGCCAGCGCACCCGGCTCGGCGGAAAGCGGTTCAAACGCGCCGCACAGGCGCTTCTTGGCGACGCCGATGGTCGGCACATCCACCAGCAGCCCAAAGTGGCTGGCAACGCCTAAACGGCGCGGGTGCGAAATACCGTGTCCATCGACAAACAGCAGGTCAGGTTTTTGCGAGAGTTGCTCCCACGCGGCCAGCAGCGCGGGATATTCGCGGAAGGAGAGAAAGCCCGGAATGTACGGCATGGTGGTGGCGATACGCGCGACCTTGTACTCCACCAGCTCAAGCGAAGGGTATTTCAGGACCACCATCGCCGCTCGCGTCACTTCCCCACCCTGCTCGAACCCGACGTCGGCTCCGCCAATGTACTGCGGAGGATCTTTATCCAGACGATCCTCGCGGATCACCGATGAAGCCAGTTCGATTTGTTGAGCGCGTAGCGACGCGAGATCCATAATCACTCCTTACTGGTGATACTGGGCAGAAAGCCGATGCACCGCCTCCACAAATACGCCTGCGTGCTCTGGCGGTACATCCTGATGAATACCGTGGCCGAGGTTAAAGACGTGGCCTTCCCCCTGGCCGAAACCAGACAGTATAGTCGACACTTCTTCTTCAATACGGGCTGGCGGCGCGTAGAGCATGGACGGGTCCATATTGCCCTGCAGCGCCACTTTGTCACCCACGCGGCGGCGGGCATCGGCAATATCGGTGGTCCAGTCCAGACCCAGCGCGTCGCAGCCGGTTGCCGCCATCGCTTCCAGCCACTGGCCGCCACCTTTGGTGAACAGCGTTACCGGCACGCGGCGACCTTCGTTCTCACGCAGCAGGCCGTCGACGATTTTGTGCATGTAGTACAGGGAGAACTGCTGATAGTCGCGCCCGGTCAGCACGCCGCCCCAGGTATCGAAAATCATCACCGACTGCGCACCGGCTTTAATCTGCGCGTTCAGGTAGAGGGTGACGCTCTTCGCCAGCTTGTCGAGCAGCGCGTGCAGCGCCAGCGGCTCGGCGTACATCATCTTTTTGATTTTGGTGAACGCTTTGCTGCTGCCCCCTTCCACCATATAGGTCGCCAGCGTCCACGGGCTACCGGAGAAGCCAATCAGCGGCACGTCGCCTTTCAGCTCGCGGCGAATGGTGCGCACGGCGTTCATCACGTAGCCCAGTTCGCCTTCCGGATCGGGGATCGGCAGCTTATCCACGTCGGCTTTGCTTTGGATGGGGGAGGTGAAGCGCGGGCCTTCACCGGTTTCGAAGTACAGGCCAAGGCCCATGGCATCCGGAATGGTCAAAATATCCGAGAAGAGGATCGCTGCATCCAGCGGGAAGCGGCGCAGCGGCTGGAGCGTCACTTCACAGGCCAGCTCGGCGTTTTTGCACAGCGACATAAAATCGCCCGCCTGCGCGCGCGTGGCTTTGTACTCTGGCAGATAGCGTCCCGCCTGGCGCATCATCCACACCGGGGTGACATCAACGGGCTGGCGCAGCAGCGCACGCAGATAGCGATCGTTCTTCAGTTCGGTCATTTTTGCAGTTCCTTAAGCGTCATGGCCCCAGTGTAACACTACTCATACTCGGCCCGACACATCGCCACGGTATCTTCTATCAGCCGACGCGCCACGGTACCCGGCGGAGGTAACAGGGGTAAATCGTCGTAGCGATACCAGTTCGCGTCGAGCAGCTCTTTCTGGTCGATAACGATTTCACCGCTATCGTATTCGGCCATAAAGGCCGTCATCAGCGACTGCGGGAACGGCCACGGCTGGGAGGTGACGTAGCGCAGGTTCTTCACTTTGATCCCGCTCTCCTCCATCACCTCGCGCGCCACCGCCTGCTCCAGCGTTTCGCCCACCTCGACGAAGCCGGCCAGCACGGTGTGAACGCCGTTGCGATGGCGGGTGTGCTGCGCCAGCAGGATGGAATCCTCCCGGCGGATAGCGACGATAATGCACGGCGCAATCTGCGGGTAGTAGCGTTCGCGGCAGTGGCTGCAAAGCATTGCCCACTCGGTTTTGCTCGGGCGCATGGTATGGCCGCAGTAGCCGCAGAATTTATGCGAGCGGTAAAACTCCGCCAGCTGCACGCCGCGCCCCGCCAGCTGGAACAGCCCAACGTCCAGATCCAGCACCTGTCGCACCGATCCCATATCCTGACGGCGCGCTTGCTGGATCAACCACACGGGTTCCCCCTGCCACTCGCCGATCTTCAGCCCTGGCTGGCCCACGAGGTCGAACGTTTCCGCCGCGCCGTAGGGCAGTTCTCCACCGGGCAACCATAATTTTTGTTCGTGGCTGACGATCCACCAACCCAGATCTGATTTTTCAATAATACGATCCATATCTATTGCACTACCTTCGCTTCACTGACATGTTGTTAGCATTGTGGTTACATTCTGGATAAGCAGCTTCAATCCTACACTTTGCGGAGTCGACCATGTTAAACCAGCTGGAAAGCCTGACTGAGCGCGTTAGAGGAAGTAACAAACTGGTGGATCGCTGGCTTCATGTGCGCAAGCATCTACTCGTGGCTTATTACAATCTGGTCGGCATTAAGCCTGGCAAAGAATCGTTTATGCGGCTCAATGAAAAAGCGCTGGATGATTTTTGCCAGGGCCTGGTCGACTATCTGTCCGACGGCCATTTCAATATTTATGAACGCATTATCCGTGAAATGGAAGGGACAGCGCCGTATTTAGCGGCCAGCAAACTCTATCCGCTGCTGGAAGCCAACACCCAGCAGATCATGGATTACTATGATTCCACGCTTGAGAACGCCATCGATCACGACAACTATCTTGAGTTCCAGCGGGCGCTTTCCGACCTTGGCGAAGCGCTGGAAGAGCGGTTCACGCTGGAAGATAAGCTGATTAGCCTCGTCCTGGATGCCAGCCCCGAAGATAACATCGCGCGCCCGGCTTGAGTTCTTAATCGTTAACGAGTAATTTACAACCATTCGCCCCTCTCACGAGGGGGATTTTTCTTGTCGGAGTGCCCAGCGCTTAAACGCGCGGGCTGAGACCGTTAATTCGGGATCCGCGGAACCTGCTCAGGTTAATACCTGCGAAGGGAACAAGAGTCACACTGCTGTTGTATCGCCCCCCGGGCGATCCTCTCTTGCTTCATCCGTCGTCTGACAAGCCATGTCCTTCACTTTTGGAATGAGCTATGTCTACTGCAAAACTGACCCGCCGCGAACAGCGCGCACAGGCCCAACTCTTCATCGACACCCTGGAAGGCACCGCTTTCCCTAACTCGAAACGCATCTACATTTCCGGCTCGCAGGCCGATATCCGCGTCCCGATGCGCGAAATCCAGCTCAGCCCGACGCTTATCGGCGGCAGCAAGGATAACCCGCAGTATGAAGAGAACGAGGCCGTGCCGGTGTATGACACCTCCGGGCCGTACGGCGACCCTGACGTTGCCATCAACGTGCAGCAGGGTCTGGCAAAGCTCCGCCAGCCGTGGATTGACGCGCGTAACGACTGCGAAGCGCTGAGCGTGCGCAGTTCTGCGTATACCAATGAACGCCTGGCCGACGACGGTCTGGACGCGCTGCGCTTTACCGGCCTGCTGACGCCAAAACGCGCCAAAGCGGGCAAGCGTGTGACCCAGCTGCACTACGCCCGCCAGGGCATCGTCACGCCGGAGATGGAGTTCATCGCCATCCGCGAAAACATGGGCCGCGAGCGCATCCGCAGCGAAGTACTGCGCTACCAGCATCCGGGAGAAGGCTTTGGCGCTCGCCTGCCGGAGAACATCACGCCGGAGTTTGTGCGTGACGAAGTGGCCGCTGGCCGCGCGATTATCCCCGCCAACATCAACCACCCGGAATCCGAGCCGATGATTATCGGCCGCAACTTTCTGGTGAAGGTCAATGCGAACATCGGTAACTCGGCCGTCACCTCCTCCATCGAGGAAGAGGTGGAAAAGCTGGTCTGGTCCACGCGCTGGGGCGCGGACACGGTAATGGACCTCTCCACCGGCCGCTATATTCATGAAACCCGCGAGTGGATCCTGCGTAATAGCCCGGTACCGATTGGCACCGTCCCGATTTATCAGGCGCTGGAGAAGGTCAACGGCATTGCCGAAGACCTCACCTGGGAGGCGTTCCGCGACACGCTGCTGGAGCAGGCTGAACAGGGCGTGGACTACTTCACCATTCACGCGGGCGTGCTGCTGCGCTATGTGCCGATGACCGCGAAGCGTCTGACCGGCATCGTCTCGCGCGGCGGTTCCATCATGGCGAAGTGGTGTCTGTCCCATCATCAGGAAAACTTCCTCTACGAACACTTCCGCGAAATTTGCGAAATCTGCGCCGCGTACGATGTCTCCCTGTCGCTGGGCGACGGCCTGCGTCCGGGATCCATTCGCGACGCCAACGACGAAGCGCAGTTTGCCGAGCTGCACACGCTGGGCGAGCTGACCAAAATCGCCTGGGAGTATGACGTGCAGGTGATGATTGAAGGTCCGGGACACGTGCCGATGCAGATGATCCGCCGCAACATGACCGAGGAGCTGGAGCACTGCCACGAAGCGCCGTTCTACACCCTGGGGCCGTTGACCACCGATATTGCGCCGGGCTATGACCACTTCACCTCCGGGATTGGCGCAGCTATGATCGGCTGGTTCGGCTGCGCCATGCTCTGCTACGTGACGCCGAAAGAGCATCTCGGCCTGCCGAACAAAGAGGACGTCAAGCAGGGGCTGATTACCTACAAAATTGCTGCCCACGCGGCGGATCTGGCGAAAGGCCACCCGGGGGCGCAAATCCGCGATAACGCGATGTCCAAAGCGCGCTTTGAGTTCCGCTGGGAAGACCAGTTCAACCTGGCGCTGGACCCGTTCACCGCCCGCGCCTACCACGACGAGACCCTTCCGCAGGAATCGGGCAAAGTCGCCCACTTCTGCTCCATGTGCGGGCCGAAGTTCTGCTCGATGAAAATCAGCCAGGAGGTACGCGACTACGCCGCCGCGCAAACCATTGAAGTGGGCATGGCGGACATGTCCGAAACGTTCCGCGCCAAAGGCGGCGAAATCTATCTCAAAAAAGAGGAGGCGTAATGTACCAGCCCGATTTCCCGTCCGTCCCCTACCGTTTAGGGCTCTATCCGGTGGTGGACAGCGTGGCGTGGATTGAACGCCTGCTGGAGGCTGGCGTTCGCACCCTCCAGCTGCGCATCAAGGATAAACGCGATGACGAGGTGGAAGCCGATGTGGTTGCCGCTATCGCGCTGGGGCGTCGGCATAACGCCCGCCTGTTTATCAACGACTATTGGCGGCTGGCCGTTAAGCACCGTGCTTACGGCGTGCATCTGGGTCAGGAGGACCTGGAAACAACGGATCTCAGCGCCATCCGCGAAGCCGGATTACGGCTGGGCGTGTCAACGCACGATGACATGGAGATCGACGTGGCCCTCGCGGCCCGTCCCTCTTACATCGCGCTGGGCCACGTCTTCCCGACGCAAACCAAGCAGATGCCCTCCGCGCCGCAGGGGCTGACGCAGCTGGCGAGCCACGTTAAACGCCTTGCCGATTACCCCACCGTTGCCATTGGCGGCATTAGCCTTGAACGCGCCCCGGCGGTGCTGGAGACCGGCATCGGCAGCATCGCCGTCGTCAGCGCCATCACCCAGGCCGCAGACTGGCGGCTCGCCACTCAACAGCTGTTGCAGCTGGCAGGAGCGGGCGATGAACGATCGTGATTTTATGCGCTACAGCCGTCAGATCCTGCTGGAAGATATCGCCATCGACGGACAGCAAAAGCTGCTCGCCAGCCGGGTGCTGATTGTCGGTCTGGGCGGATTAGGCGCGCCCGCCGCGCTCTATCTGGCAGGCGCGGGCATCGGCACGCTGGTGCTGGCCGACGACGACGAGGTTCACCTCAGCAACCTGCAGCGACAAATTCTCTTTACCACCGAGGATATCAACCGGCCGAAGGCGGAAATCACCCGGCAGCGTCTGAACCAGCTCAACCCGGATATCGCGCTGATTGCCCTGCAGGAGCGGCTCAGCGGTGAAAGCCTGCACCGTGAGGTCGCTCTGGCCGACGTGGTGCTGGACTGCACGGACAACATGGCGACGCGCCAGGCGGTTAACGCCGCCTGCGTGGCAACGAATACGCCGCTTATCACCGCCAGCGCGGTGGGGTTCGGCGGGCAGATGATGGTCCTCACCCCGCCGTGGACGCAGGGCTGCTATCGCTGCCTGTGGCCGGATGATGCCGAACCGGCGCGCAACTGCCGCACGGCGGGCGTTCTGGGTCCGGTAGTCGGCGTGATGGGCACCCTGCAGGCGCTGGAGGCCATCAAGCTGCTCAGCGGCATGGAGACGGAACGTAACACGCTGCGGCTGTTTGATGCCCGCTCCAATGGCTGGCGCCATCTGGCGCTGCACCCTGCCAGCCGCTGCCCGGTATGCGGAGGCCGCGATGCGCATTCTGTTTAACGATGAGCCGATGAAATGCGACGACGGGTTGACCGTTGCGGTACTGCTCGACAAGCTGCGCCAGCTCAAGCCGGGAACGGCGCTGGCGCTCAATCAACAGATCCTGCCGCGCGAGCAGTGGGAACATCAGCAGGTCAATGAAGGCGACCAGATCCTGCTGTTTCAGGTTATCGCAGGGGGCTGAGATGTTACGTATTGCCGACAAAGTCTTTGATTCACATCTGTTTACCGGAACCGGAAAATTCGCCTCGCCGCAGCTGATGGTGGAGGCCATTCGTGAAAGCGGCAGCCAGCTGGTGACGCTGGCGCTCAAGCGCGTGGATCTGCGCCACCACAGCGACGCTATTCTGGCGCCGCTGCTGGAGGCAGGCGTCACGCTGTTGCCCAACACCTCCGGCGCCAAAACGGCCGAAGAGGCAATTTTTGCCGCGCAGCTGGCGCGTGAGGCGCTCGGCACGCGCTGGCTGAAGCTGGAAATTCATCCTGACGCCCGCTGGCTGCTGCCGGACCCGATCGAAACGCTGAGAGCGGCTGAAAAGCTGGTGCAGCAAGGGTTTACCGTCCTGCCGTACTGCGGGGCAGACCCCGTGCTGTGCAAACGGCTGGAAGAGGTCGGCTGCGCCGCCGTCATGCCGCTGGGCGCCCCCATCGGCTCCAACCAGGGGCTGGAAACCCGCGCGATGCTGGAGATCATCATCGAGCAGGCGACCGTACCGGTGGTGGTTGATGCAGGGATTGGCGTGCCCAGCCACGCCGCGCAGGCGCTGGAGATGGGCGCCGACGCGGTGCTGGTCAACACGGCCATCGCGGTGGCCGACGATCCGGTCATGATGGCGCGTGCGTTCCGTCTGGCCGTCGAGGCTGGCCTGCTGGCAAGAGGCTCCGGCCCCGGCTCGCGCAGCTTTCAGGCGCAGGCCACCAGCCCGCTGACCGGTTTTCTGGAGGCGATCTCATGAGCACGTTTACCGAGCGCTGGCGGCAGCTTAGCTGGGACGACATTGCCCTGCGCATCAACAGCAAGACGGCGGCTGACGTGGAGCGCGCGCTGCATGCCCGCCATCTGACCCGCGAAGATCTGATGGCCCTGCTCTCCCCGGCGGCCAGCGCGTACCTCGAACCGATGGCCCAGCGGGCGCAGCGGCTCACCCGGCAGCGTTTTGGCAACACCGTGAGCTTCTACGTGCCGCTTTATCTCTCAAACCTGTGCGCCAATGACTGCACCTACTGCGGTTTTTCCATGAGCAATCGCATCAGGCGGAAAACGCTCGATGAAGGTGAAATTGCCCGTGAGTGTGCGGCCATTCGTGAAATGGGTTTTGAACATCTTCTGCTGGTCACCGGCGAACATCAGGGAAAAGTGGGAATGGACTATTTCCGTCAGCACCTTCCCGCCATTCGCCGCCGGTTTGCGTCGCTGCAGATGGAAGTGCAGCCTCTGCTGCAGGAGGAGTACGCGGAGCTGAAAACCCTCGGGCTGGACGGCGTCATGGTCTACCAGGAAACCTACCACGAGGCCACGTACGCCCGGCATCACCTGAAGGGCAAGAAACAGGATTTCTTTTTCCGCCTGGAAACGCCGGACAGGCTGGGCCGCGCGGGCATCGACAAAATCGGTCTCGGGGCGCTGATCGGGCTCTCCGACAGCTGGCGGGTGGATTGCTACATGGTGGCGGAACATCTGCTGTGGCTCCAGCAGCACTACTGGCAGAGCCGTTATTCCATCTCCTTCCCGCGCCTGAGGCCCTGCGCGGGTGGGATTGAACCGGCTTCACTGATGGATGAACGCCAGCTGGTGCAAACCATCTGCGCGTTTCGCCTGCTCGCCCCGGAGGTGGAATTATCGCTCTCAACGCGCGAATCTCCGGCGTTTCGCGATCGCGTCATCCCGCTGGCGATTAACAACGTCAGCGCGTTTTCTAAGACGCAGCCTGGCGGCTACGCCGACGACCATCCGGAGCTGGAGCAGTTTGCGCCGCATGACGGACGACGCCCGGAAGCGGTCGCCGCCGCCCTGACGGCGCAGGGGCTTCAGCCGGTCTGGAAAGACTGGGACAGCTGGCTGGGAAGAGCCTCGCAGTGACGCTGAAACGCACTGCAACACCCTAGAAAAATTGTCGAGGCGCTATGGAAAGGCAAAACCGGATGATTGCCTGCGATCGTCCGGTTTTTTATTGTCACACCGTCAGCAACGGATGCTGACCAGGGCGAAAAGCTTCTTCCTCGTTTCGCCCTGCCTCCTGCTCACTGCACATCGACCTCAGCCGGATGAATAAGTATTTTCTTAATGGTTCTTAAGATAAATCATCTCGCCAGAAATCGGGGGTCGTATAATTCACCGCTAACCGCAGGACAGCGACTATGCTGAGAGGATATCGGCAGACGACATGTATTCACCATCAGGAACGATGTACAGCTCATGGCACTTCACAGCAAAAAGCTCTCTTTTACCCGGCCCATTATGCTCAGCTTCGCGGGGATACTCTGCAGTTTTGCGGTGATCGCGGTCGCGGTGACGCTTTCGCAACAGAAGGATTTCCTTGCGGATTATCATAAGATCAATAGTAATTTTACGCACAACCTGGCGGTGAACTACACCGAGTCTATTCTGCGTGAAAACGACTATATCCTGGGCCGATCCACGATGTACTTTGCGCGTAACGACAGGCTAAACGAGACGCTTAACGTCAATCCGTCGCAGGGGCTGCAGATGATGATGCATCTGCAGAACCTGATGCCGACCGTCTCCTCCATTTCGCTGGCGGACACGCAGGGACATTATCTCCGCGCACCGGAAGTGCTCCCTACGGAGAAGAGCAAAACCTTCGATCCCCGGGCGCGCCCGTGGTTTGTCGCTCAGGCGGAAGCCAGTATCTTCAGCCACTATACCCATCCTTACATGGATTACTTTACGGGCCACCCCACGGTTACGCTTTATAAGCCAGTGATTTCGCCAGAAGGCAGGCTAAAGGGCACGCTCGCGTTCCATCTCGATCTCACTTCAATGGGCTATACCCTGCGCCAGATGGTGGCGCCCGTTCAGGGGGAGTTCTTCATCGTCGAACGCGACGGCGCCGTTGTGCTTCACCCGGATACCGGCGCGCTCTTCAAGCAGTACGTAAGCGAAGCGCTGATGGACAAAATGACCAGCGGCGAAGGTCATCTTTACGACAAGAAAACCAACGCCTGGTATTACTACTACTCGTTTACTAACCCGGACTGGTTTGTGATCTACCGGGTATCCGGTGAGACGCTCACCGATATCACCCGCCACGAAACGACGATCGTTGGCTGGGGGTTTGCGCTGGCGGCCATCATCATCATCCTCTTTGGCTTATACCTCCGCCACGCCTCGCGTAGCGTACTGATGCACATTATCAATGCCATCAAAACCGGCGACGTCAGCGAGGCGCCGCGACTGGAAGCGATGCTGAGCCACACCATCCAGTCCAATAAAGAGCGTGAGATGGCCTATGTGCGGCAGGCCACCCACGATGCGCTGACGGGCTGTAAAAACCGCCGCGCGTTCGATAGCGATGTTGCGGAGCTGCTGAATGCCCAGCAGCCTTTCGCGATGGCGCTGGTGGACATTGATAACTTCAAGTCCATCAACGACACGCTGGGCCACCTGACCGGCGATATCGTTCTGCGCAACGTTGCCCGGGAAGGGATTCAGATCATGCAGCCACATCACGTCTCGGTTTACCGTTACGGCGGCGAAGAGTTTGCGGTCATCTTCCAGGCTGAACAGATAGCTTCCGCGCTCTCATTGCTGGAAGCGTGGCGTACCGCCGTTGAAAAACGCGTCTGGCGGGAAGAGAACCTGCGGGTGACGTTCAGCGGCGGTCTTGGGGAGTGGCATTTTGAACCGCTGGAGCAATTTGTCGGAAGCGTGGATAACGCCCTCTACAGCGCCAAACAGCAGGGCAAAAACCGCATTAATCGAACCTCCATCAGCTAATCCTCTCTCTTTCCCCCGGCCCGTTTTGATGGGCCGGGTACCTGATAAGGCAAAATTGTAACCGGTTTCAGAAAATCGCCGGTTTCTTTGTGATGCCTGACACACAATCGCGGTAAACCGGTTGTTGAAGCGGTCTGCACGGGATAATTATCAATAAACACATGTAGATCGAGGCTGATTATGAAGAACATCGTTTTATGCTGTGCAGCGGGAATGTCAACCAGCATGCTGGTTCAACGTATGAAAGATGCCGCGCAGAAAAAAGGGGTTGAAGTCACCATTAAAGCCGTTCCGGTTGCGGAGTTTAAAGACAACATCGCGACGGCCGACATCGTATTGCTGGGGCCACAGGTGAAATACGAGCAGGCTAAATTACAGGCGCAGGCCGATCCGTTGGGTAAAAAGGTCGCGGTTATCGACATGATGGATTACGGCATGATGAAAGGCGATGCCGTACTGGAAAAAGCGCTCAAACTTCTGGAGTCATAATGGAAGACTTAGAAACCACGATTATGGAACTGCTGGTCAACGCAGGCGCGGCGCGCAGTGCGGCCCTGACGGCATTACAGATGGCACGTAAAGGCGAGTTTGACGAAGCAGAAAAAGCAATGGAAGAGTCGCGCGAATATGTGAAGCATGCGCACACGATCCAGACGCAGCTGATTGGTCTTGACGAAGGGACCGGCAAACTTCCGGTTAACCTGATCACCGTTCATTCACAGGATCACCTGATGAACGCGATGGTCATTCAGGACCTGGCGGGGGATATGATTGAGCTTTATCGCCGGATCCCGCTGGTGAATTGAAAACATTCAGATGTAAAAAAACCCGCCGAGGCGGGTTTTTTATTGTCGGGTGGCACTACGCTTACCCAAACTACGATTCATATGCCCGGTAATTTTCATCACCGGGCATCAACGATTACTCGTTGTCGGAACCGCCCAGACCTGCGTTCAGCAGTTCTGCCAGGCTCGCGGATGCATCTTCAGCAGTGACCTGCGGTGCAGCTGGCAGTTCGCCCGCAGCACGACGACGCATACGATCCTGATGGTACGCATAACCGGTACCGGCTGGGATCAGACGACCCACGATGACGTTCTCTTTCAGACCGCGCAGTTCATCACGTTTACCTGCAACAGCGGCTTCGGTCAGGACACGAGTCGTTTCCTGGAACGATGCTGCAGAGATGAAGGACTCGGTTGCCAGAGACGCTTTGGTGATACCCAGCAGATCGCGCGAGAAGGTCGCACCGATTTTGCCGTTCGCTTCCAGTTCGCGGTTAGCGATCTTGACGCGTGAGTATTCAACCTGCTCGCCTTCCAGGAACTCGGAGCTGCCCGCGTTTTCGATGGTTGCTTTACGCAGCATCTGACGAACGATAACTTCGATGTGCTTATCGTTAATCTTAACGCCCTGCAGACGGTAAACGTCCTGCACTTCGTTGGTGATGTAACGCGTTACCGCGTGTACGCCACGAAGACGCAGAATGTCGTGCGGCGCTTCTGGACCATCGGAAACCACGTCACCACGTTCTACACGTTCACCTTCGAACACGTTGAGCTGACGCCACTTAGGAATCATCTCTTCGTACGGCTCGCTGCCATCTACTGGGGTGATAACCAGACGGCGTTTACCTTTGGTCTCTTTACCGAAGGAAATGATACCGCTGATTTCAGCCAGGATTGCAGGCTCTTTCGGACGACGTGCTTCGAACAGGTCCGCAACGCGTGGCAGACCACCGGTGATGTCCTTGGTACCGCTGGATTCCTGAGGAATACGCGCCAGAGCATCACCCGCACCGATCTGAACACCATCTTCCAGCTGAACGATCGCTTTACCCGGCAGGAAGTACTGAGCAGGCATGTCGGTACCCGGGATCAGAACGTCGTTACCCTGAGCATCAACGATTTTCAGTGCAGGACGCAGATCTTTACCGCCAGTAGTACGTTCAGCAGAATCCAGAACCACCAGAGATGACAGACCGGTCAGCTCGTCGGTCTGACGAGTAATGGTCTGGCCGTCGATCATGTCAGTGAAGCGGATGAAACCACTTACTTCGGTGATAACCGGCATGGTGTGCGGATCCCAGTTTGCAACGGTTTCACCGCCGGCAACCTGCTCGCCATCACCTTTCGCCATAACCGCACCGTAAGGCACTTTATAGCTCTCTTTGGTACGGCCGAATTCGTCGATCAGCTTCAGCTCGGTGTTACGAGAGGTCACAACCAGCTTGCCTGCGGAGTTAACAACAGACTTCGCGTTGCTGAGCTTGATGCTACCTTTGTTTTTCACCTGGATGCTGGATTCAGCAGCCGCACGAGATGCCGCACCACCGATGTGGAACGTACGCATCGTCAGCTGTGTACCCGGCTCACCGATGGACTGTGCCGCGATAACGCCGATGGCTTCACCTTTGTTGATGATGTGGCCACGCGCCAGGTCACGACCATAGCAGTGCGCACACACACCAAAGTCGGTGTCACAGGATACAACGGAACGCACTTTCACAGAGTCAACAGAGTTCGCTTCCAGCAGGTCACACCAGTGCTCGTGCAGCAGCGTGTTGCGTGGAACCAGAATGTCTGCCGTACCCGGCTTCAGAATGTCTTCCGCGGTCACACGACCCAGAACGCGGTCGCGCAGTGGCTCTTTAACATCGCCACCTTCGATAACCGGGGTCATCACCAGACCTTCCAGCGTGCCGCAGTCGTCTTCGGTCACAACCAGATCCTGCGCAACGTCAACCAGACGACGCGTCAGATAACCGGAGTTCGCTGTTTTCAGTGCGGTATCCGCCAGACCTTTACGCGCACCGTGCGTGGAGATGAAGTACTGGAGTACGTTCAGACCTTCACGGAAGTTCGCGGTGATTGGCGTTTCGATGATGGAGCCATCTGGCTTCGCCATCAGACCACGCATACCTGCCAGCTGACGAATCTGTGCTGCGGAACCACGCGCACCGGAGTCGGCCATCATGTAGATGCTGTTGAAGGAAACCTGCTGCTCTTCGACGCCGTCACGGTTAATCACGGTTTCGGTCTGCAGGTTATCCATCATCGCTTTGGATACACGATCGTTCGCCGCGGCCCAGATATCGATAACTTTGTTATAGCGTTCGCCCGCGGTAACCAGACCAGACTGGAACTGCTCCTGGATCTCGGCAACTTCAGCTTCCGCTTCAGAGATGATCTCGTGTTTCTTCTCTGGGATAACCATGTCGTCGATACCTACGGACGCACCTGAGCGCGCAGCGTAAGCAAAACCGGTGTACATGGTCTGGTCAGCGAAGATAACGGTCGGCTTCAGGCCCAGAATGCGGTAACAGGTGTTCAGCATTTTGGAGATCGCTTTCTTGCCCAGCGCCTGGTTGACGATGGAGAAAGGCAGACCTTTCGGTACGATCATCCACAGAATCGCACGGCCAACGGTCGTGTCTTTCAGGCTGGTTTTCGCAACGAACTCGCCGTTTTCATCTTTTTCGTATTCGGTGATACGCACTTTAACGCGCGCATGCAGAGAGGCCAGGCCGGCGCGATAAATACGCTCAGCTTCTTTCGGGCCAGTCAGCACCATGCCTTCGCCTTTGGCGTTAACACAGTCACGGGTCATGTAGTACAGACCCAATACAACGTCCTGAGAAGGAACGATGATTGGCTCACCGTTCGCTGGAGACAGGATGTTGTTGGTAGACATCATCAGCGCACGCGCTTCGAGCTGGGCTTCCAGCGTCAGCGGTACGTGAACAGCCATCTGGTCACCATCGAAGTCGGCGTTATAGGCCGCACAAACCAGCGGGTGCAGCTGGATAGCTTTACCTTCGATCAGGACTGGCTCAAATGCCTGGATACCCAAACGGTGCAGGGTTGGCGCACGGTTCAGCAGTACCGGGTGTTCGCGGATAACTTCGTCCAGGATATCCCAAACGACAGCTTCTTCACGCTCAACCATTTTCTTCGCGGCTTTGATGGTGGTGGCCAGGCCACGCAGTTCCAGCTTGCCGTAGATGAACGGTTTGAACAGCTCCAGTGCCATTTTCTTCGGCAGACCGCACTGATGCAGACGCAGGTATGGACCTACGGTGATTACAGAACGACCGGAGTAGTCAACACGCTTACCGAGCAGGTTCTGACGGAAACGACCCTGTTTACCTTTGATCATGTCGGCCAAAGATTTCAGAGGACGTTTGTTAGAACCGGTGATCGCACGACCGCGACGACCGTTATCCAGCAGGGCATCTACCGCTTCCTGCAGCATACGTTTTTCGTTGCGTACGATGATGTCCGGCGCAGCCAGATCCAGCAGACGTTTCAGACGGTTGTTACGGTTGATCACGCGACGATACAGATCGTTCAGATCCGACGTTGCGAAACGACCACCATCCAGCGGAACCAGTGGACGCAGATCTGGCGGCAGAACCGGCAGAACGGTCAGGATCATCCACTCTGGCTTGTTACCAGACTGAACGAACGCTTCCAGCAGTTTGATACGCTTGGTCAGCTTTTTACGTTTGGTTTCGGAGTTGGTCTCGTTCAGCTCTTCACGCAGCTGCTCGCACTCTTGCTCCAGATCCATGCTCTTCAGCAGGGCCTGAATAGCTTCCGCACCCATCTTCGCGTCGAATTCGTCACCGAACTCTTCCAGCGCGTCCAGATACTGCTCTTCAGTCAGGATCTGATGACGTTCCAGGTTCGTCATCCCGCCTTCGATAACCACATAAGATTCGAAGTACAGAACACGTTCGATATCGCGCAGCGGCATATCCAGCAGCAGACCGATACGGGACGGCAGAGATTTCAGGAACCAGATATGAGCAGTCGGAGACGCCAGCTCGATGTGGCCCATGCGCTCACGACGCACTTTGGTCTGGGTCACTTCAACGCCGCACTTCTCACAGATCACACCACGGTGTTTCAGGCGCTTGTACTTACCGCACAGGCACTCGTAATCTTTTACTGGCCCGAAAATGCGCGCACAGAAAAGGCCGTCACGCTCAGGCTTGAACGTACGGTAGTTGATGGTTTCCGGCTTTTTAACTTCACCGAAAGACCATGAACGGATCATGTCTGGCGAAGCCAGAGCAATTTTGATCGCATCAAACTCTTCGGTTTTAGTCTGCGCTTTCAGAAACTTTAATAAATCTTTCACGGATTTGCTCCCGTCGGAGTTAGCACAATCTGGTGCCGGGGGTTAACCCGGCACCAGTGACCTGTTTGAGCGAGAATTACTCGTCTTCCAGTTCGATGTTGATACCCAGCGAACGAATCTCTTTCAACAGTACGTTGAAGGATTCTGGCATGCCCGGCTCCATCTGATGGTTGCCGTCCACGATGTTTTTATACATCTTGGTACGACCGTTCACGTCATCAGACTTAACGGTGAGCATTTCCTGCAGGGTGTATGCCGCGCCGTATGCTTCCAGCGCCCACACTTCCATCTCCCCGAAGCGCTGACCACCGAACTGTGCCTTACCACCCAGCGGCTGCTGAGTAACCAGGCTATAAGAACCGGTAGAACGAGCGTGCATCTTGTCGTCGACCAGGTGGTTCAGTTTCAGCATGTACATGTAACCTACGGTTACCGGACGCTCGAACTGTTCACCGGTACGGCCGTCAAACAGCGTAATCTGACCAGACGTTGGCAGACCACCCAGTTGCAGCAGCTCTTTAATTTCAGCTTCTTTTGCACCGTCGAATACCGGCGTTGCAATTGGCATACCTTTGCGCAGGTTCTCTGCCAGACGCAGCACTTCTTCATCGCTGAAGGTGTTCAGGTCGACTTTCTGACGCACGTCGGTACCCAGATCGTAGGCACGCTGGATGAATTCGCGCAGTTTCGCGACTTCCTGCTGCTGTTTCAGCATGGCGTTAATCTTGTCGCCGATACCTTTCGCAGCCATACCCAGGTGAGTTTCCAGGATCTGACCAATGTTCATACGAGACGGTACGCCCAGCGGGTTCAGTACGATATCTACCGGCGTACCGTTAGCATCGTGCGGCATATCTTCGATCGGGTTGATCTTAGAGATAACACCCTTGTTACCGTGACGACCCGCCATCTTATCACCAGGCTGGATCTGACGTTTAACAGCCAGATACACCTTAACAATCTTCAGCACGCCTGGTGCCAGATCGTCGCCCTGAGTGATTTTGCGGCGTTTCGCTTCGAGTTTTTTCTCGAACTCGTGTTTCAGTTCGTCGTACTGCTCAGCCAGCTGTTCCAGCTGATTCTGTTTCTCTTCGTCGGTCAGGCCCAGTTCCAGCCAGCGATCGCGTGGCAGTTTGTCGAGCTTCTCAGCTTCAACGCCACCGGCAACCAGCACCGCATAGATACGGCTGAACAGACCCGCTTCGAGGATCTGCAGTTCTTCAGACAGGTCTTTCTTAGCCTGTTTGAGCTGCATCTCTTCGATTTCCAGCGCACGCTTATCTTTCTCAACGCCGTCACGAGTGAAGACCTGAACGTCGATAACCGTACCGGAAACACCGTTTGGTACGCGCAGAGAAGAGTCTTTAACGTCAGACGCTTTCTCACCGAAGATAGCACGCAGCAGTTTCTCTTCTGGCGTCAGCTGGGTTTCACCTTTCGGCGTCACCTTACCAACCAGAATGTCGCCGCCAGTCACTTCCGCACCGATATAAACGATACCGGATTCATCCAGTTTGGAGAGCGCAGCTTCACCCACGTTAGGGATGTCAGCGGTGATCTCTTCCGGCCCCAGCTTGGTGTCACGGGACACACATGCCAGTTCCTGAATGTGGATAGTGGTGAAACGATCTTCCTGAACCACACGTTCGGAGACGAGGATGGAGTCTTCGAAGTTGTAACCGTTCCACGGCATGAACGCTACGCGCATGTTCTGACCGAGCGCCAGTTCACCGAGGTCGGTGGACGGACCGTCTGCCAGCACGTCGCCGCGCTCAACTGGCTCACCCAGAGACACACATGGCATCTGGTTGATACAGGTGTTCTGGTTAGAACGGGTGTATTTGGTCAGGTTATAGATGTCGATACCTGCTTCGCCCGGATACATCTCGTCTTCGTTAACTTTGATAACGATACGGGATGCGTCGACGTACTGAACAGTACCGCCACGTTTAGCAACCGCAGTAACACCGGAGTCAACGGCAACAGCACGTTCCATACCGGTACCAACCAGCGGCTTATCAGCGCGCAGAGTTGGAACGGCCTGACGTTGCATGTTCGCACCCATCAATGCACGGTTGGCGTCATCGTGTTCCAGGAACGGGATCAGGGACGCACCGACGGATACCACCTGCTGGGTGGATACGTCCATGTAGTCAACCTGGTCGCGGCTGAACAAGCTGGATTCGCCTTTGCTACGGCAGGTAACCAGATCTTCTACAAAGTGGCCTTCGTCATCCAGGTTGGAGTTCGCCTGAGCGATAACGTAGTTGCCTTCTTCGATAGCAGACAGGTAGTGAATTTCGTCGGTTACAACACCGTCAGTCACTTTACGGTACGGTGTCTCGAGGAAACCGTATTCGTTCGTCTGTGCGTACACGGACAGGGAGTTGATCAGACCGATGTTTGGACCTTCAGGCGTTTCGATTGGACATACGCGACCGTAGTGCGTCGGGTGTACGTCTCGAACTTCAAAGCCTGCGCGTTCACGGGTCAGACCGCCTGGGCCGAGTGCAGAGATACGACGTTTGTGCGTAATCTCAGACAGCGGGTTGTTCTGGTCCATGAACTGAGACAGCTGGCTGGAACCGAAGAACTCTTTCACTGCTGCAGAAATCGGCTTGGCGTTGATCATATCCTGAGGCATCAGGGTATCCAGATCGCCCAGAGACAGACGCTCTTTCACCGCACGCTCTACACGTACCAGGCCAACGCGGAACTGGTTTTCCGCCATTTCGCCTACGGAACGGATACGACGGTTGCCGAGGTGGTCGATATCGTCCACTTCGCCTTTGCCGTTACGGATATCAATGAGCTTCTTCATCACTTCGATGATGTCGTCTTTGCTCAGGATACCGGAACCTTCGATTTCGTCGCGCAGCAGAGAACGGTTGAACTTCATACGACCAACCGCGGACAGATCGTAGCGGTCTTCGGAGAAGAACAGGTTCTCGAACAGGCTTTCAGCCGCTTCACGAGTTGGTGGCTCACCAGGGCGCATCATGCGGTAGATTTCTACCAGCGCGCTCAGACGATCGGTGGTTGGGTCGACACGAAGCGTCTCAGAGATGTACGCACCGTGATCCAGATCGTTGGTGAACAGCGTTTCGATACGTTTGTGGCCAGACTGGCTCAGCTTAGCCAGCAGATCCAGGCTCAGCTCCATGTTCGCCGGGCAGATCAGCTCGCCAGTTGATTCATCAACGTAATCTTTCGCGGCTACTTTTCCTGCAATGTACTCAACCGGAACTTCGATGAGTTTGATATCATCTTTTTCCAGCTGGCGGATGTGGCGCGCGGTGATACGGCGACCTTTTTCCACATACACTTTGCCGTCGGCTTCGATGTCGAACGACGCGGTCTCACCACGCAGACGTTCCGGCACCAGCTCCATCTGCAGCTTGTTGTCGCGGATTTCAAAGATCACTTTCTCAAAGAACAGGTCCAGGATCTGTTCAGTGGTGTATTGCAGCGCACGCAGAATGATGGTTGCAGGCAGCTTACGACGACGGTCGATACGGACAAACAGGTTGTCTTTCGGATCGAACTCGAAGTCCAGCCATGAACCACGGTAAGGAATGATGCGTGCGTTATACAGTACTTTACCGGAAGAGTGTGTTTTACCTTTATCGCTGTCGAAGAAGACGCCCGGGCTACGATGCAGCTGGGAAACGATAACACGCTCAGTACCGTTGATTACGAAAGTACCGTTGTCTGTCATGAGTGGAATTTCACCCATGTAGACTTCTTGTTCTTTAATGTCTTTTACGGTGCCTTCCGGCGCTTCGCGCTCGTAGATCACCAGACGCAGTTTTACGCGCAGCGGTGCGGAATAGGTCACGCCACGGATCTGACATTCCTGAACGTCAAACACCGGTTCGCCAAGGCGGTAGCTGACGTACTGCAGCTCGGAGTTACCGCTGTAGCTCTGAATCGGGAACACGGAGCGGAAGGCTGCTTCCAGACCGTACTGCCCTTCAGGATCTTGCTCGATAAACTTCTGGAACGAGTCAAGCTGGATAGAAAGGAGATATGGAATGTCCAGAACTTGTGGACGTTTACCAAAATCCTTACGAATACGTTTTTTCTCGGTATAGGAGTAAACCATAGGGTTCCTCAGCTCGCTGACAAGTCGACCCATCTGTCCGACGAAGGGACAGTTTGTGCAACACCATTTTGTGGACCGGAAAATTGAATACTTTCCGCAATACCTGTTGCTATCACGCTTAAATCATTTCGTCGCGATTTACACAGAGCGAGCACCCTGTCGCAATATATTAAGTCGTCGATAGAAACATGCATTGTCAGGACAATCAGCAGTCAAACAGTGTGAAATGCTACTGATGCCTTACAGCGCAAAAAGGCTGGTGACTAAAAAGTCACCAGCCATCAGCCTAATTGCTTAGGCTGCAACCAGAAAAGTTGGCTTATTTAACTTCAACTTCAGCGCCAGCTTCTTCCAGAGATTTTTTCAGTGCTTCTGCGTCGTCTTTGCTCACGCCTTCTTTCAGCGCAGCTGGAGCAGATTCTACCAGGTCTTTAGCTTCTTTCAGACCCAGGCCAGTTGCGCCACGTACTGCTTTGATAACAGCAACTTTGTTCGCGCCAGCAGCTTTCAGAATTACGTCGAATTCAGTTTTTTCTTCAGCAGCTTCAGCCGGGCCCGCAGCTACAGCTACAGCAGCAGCAGCAGAAACACCGAATTTTTCTTCCATTGCAGAAACCAGCTCTACAACGTCCATTACGGACATAGCTGCTACTGCTTCAATGATTTGATCTTTAGTGATAGACATTTAAATTGTTCCTGAAAATCAGAATAAAGTTTATACGTAAGCAAATGCTTTATAAAGATAACCGCGATTAAGCAGCTTCTTTCGCATCGCGTACAGCAGCCAGAGTGCGAACCAGTTTGCCAGCCGCAGCTTCTTTCATGGTTGCCATCAGGCGTGCAATTGCTTCTTCGTAGGTCGGCAGGGTTGCCAGGCGATCGATTTGCGATGCCGGGATCAACTCACCTTCAAAGGCTGCAGCTTTGACCTCAAATTTTGCATTCGCTTTCGCGAACTCTTTGAACAGACGAGCAGCAGCGCCCGGGTGTTCCATAGAGTATGCAATCAGGGTCGGACCAACAAACGTGTCTTTCAGGCACTCGAACTGAGTACCTTCAACTACGCGGCGCAGCAGGGTGTTACGAACAACACGCATGTATACGCCAGCTTCACGACCTGCTTTACGCAGTTCAGTCATTTTGTCTACAGTAACGCCACGGGAATCCGCAACTACTGCAGACAGCGCGCCTTTGGCTACTTCGCTGACTTCAGCAACAATCGCTTGTTTGTCTTGAAGATTTAAAGCCATTAGCTTTGCTCCTGGATGTTTGCCGGAACTCATGTTCCGGAACTCACTTCACTCAACCCAACGGGAAGAGCGTCTTAATACGGTGAGCAGAAACAAGCCAGAATATTCAAAAAATAATCTTAGCGTTCTGTCACCGTCTACGCAGGGGATTAAGTCTCTTACGAAACACCTGCGGTCTTCGACGGAGGCCTGGATTAGGCCAGGCTCCAACGAACAAATCTTTTAGCCGCTAACTTTTGTTAGCAAACGTGGGGGTAAGATTGTAGACAAAATCACCGCCCACGTAAAGGCATTAGTTTGCAGCAGCGCTCAGGCCAGCCTGGTCAACTGCAACACCTGCACCCATGGTGGTGGAGATGCTAACTTTCTTGATGTACACGCCTTTCGCCTGAGTTGGTTTTGCTTTTTTCAGCGCAACCAGCAGAGCTTCCAGGTTTTCTTTCAGTTTGTCAGCGTCAAAGTCCACTTTACCGATGGTGGTGTGGATGATGCCGTTTTTGTCGTTACGATAACGAACCTGACCCGCTTTAGCGTTCTTAACCGCTTCAGCAACGTTAGGGGTTACAGTACCCACTTTCGGGTTTGGCATCAGGCCGCGTGGACCCAGAACCTGGCCCAGCTGGCCAACAACGCGCATTGCATCTGGAGAAGCAATAACAACGTCAAAGTTCATTTCGCCTTTCTTGATCTGATCAGCCAGATCTTCCATACCTACCAGTTCAGCGCCGGCAGCTTTAGCAGCTTCAGCGTTTGCACCCTGAGCAAATACAGCTACGCGAACGGAACGGCCAGTACCGTGTGGCAGTACAGTTGCGCCACGAACGTTCTGATCGGATTTACGCGCGTCGATGCCGAGGTTAACGGCAACGTCAACGCTTTCAACGAACTTAGCAGTTGCCAGTTCTTTCAGCAGAGCGATAGCTTCGTTGATGTCGTACTGTTTGGTCGCATCAACTTTGTCACGGATCACGGACATGCGCTTGGTCAGTTTAGCCATTTCTTAGTCCTCCACTACCAGGCCCATGGAACGTGCAGTACCTTCGATTGAGCGAGTCATCGCTTCAATGTCGGCACCAGTCATGTCGGCAGCTTTGGTCTGCGCGATTTCCTGCAGCTGAGCGCGGGAAATTTTACCCACTTTGTCTTTGTTCGGCTTACCGGAACCAGACTTGATACCAGCCGCTTTCTTCAGCAGAACTGCTGCTGGAGGGGTTTTGGTAACGAAAGTGAAAGAACGGTCAGCGTAAACAGTGATGACGACTGGGATTGGCAGACCTTTTTCCAGGGATTCGGTTTTGGCGTTGAACGCTTTACAGAATTCCATGATGTTCACACCCTGCTGACCCAGAGCTGGACCAACTGGTGGACTTGGGTTCGCCATACCAGCTGCAACCTGCAGCTTGACGTAGGCTTGTACTTTCTTAGCCATTCTAAAATCCTCTGATTGGGTAATAGCGCCTCAGGGAGGCTCCCCGTGAATAAAATTCGTTTTACGGGCGGGGCCCATAAAAACAAAAGGCGCGAAATTGTATTCCAATCTCGCGCCCTGTGCAACGATTAAATCGTCGCTTTTTTGATCGCTACTTAGGCTTTTTCGACCTGCGCAAAGTCCAGCTCTACCGGGGTCGCACGACCGAAGATAGAAACAGAAACTTTCAGGCGGGACTTCTCGTAGTCCACTTCTTCAACCACACCGTTAAAGTCAGCAAACGGACCGTCGCTAACACGAACCATTTCACCCGGTTCAAACAGCGTTTTCGGACGCGGCTTATCACCGACCTGCTGCAGGCGGTTCATAATCGCATCAACTTCTTTGTCGCTGATTGGCGCCGGACGGTCAGACGTGCCGCCGATAAAGCCCATCACGCGCGGTACGCTGCGCACCAGGTGCCAGCTCGCGTCGTTCATCACCATCTGAACCAGCACGTAACCCGGGAAGAATTTACGCTCGCTTTTGCGACGTTGGCCGCCACGGATCTCAACCACTTCTTCGGTCGGAACCATAACTTCACCAAATAACTCTTCCATATTGTGTAATTTGATATGCTCACGCAGCGACGTTGCTACGCGGCCTTCAAAACCGGAAAACGCCTGAACGACGTACCAACGCTTTTTAGGGGCTTCAGACATCTTAGAACCTCAGGCCAGTAATAAAGGAAACCAGGCGAACCAGAATACCATCCAGTCCCCACAGGATCAGTGACATTACAGCAGTCACCGCCGCTACGATCAGCGTGGTGTGCAATGTTTCCTGGCGAGTCGGCCAAATGACCTTGCGGACTTCGGTACGTGCTTCGCGAGCGAAAGCAACGGTTGCTTTACCTTTAGTCGTCAACAGCGCGACACCGCCCGCTGCAGCAATCAGAATCACCACTGCCAGCGCGCGGAGCGGCAGCATCATGTCACGATAAAGATAGTTGCCAACGATTGCCACAATCAGCAGCACGGCAACAGCGACCCACTTCATCGCTTCCAGGCCGCGCCCGCTCCCTTGAGCTTCGGTATTCGCACTCATAAACCAACCTGTCAGAAGAATTCTACAAATAATTTCACCCCGCGAGTGCGAGGCGAGCCAAATCGAAACGCTAATCCCTTTATGGATTATACGCTCTCTGCAGAGCCTGTCTCAGCAATGATTATGACAAAAAGAATCACTGATGAGCCAGGTTCTGATGTGAAAGCGTGCAAAAAGGGCATCAAATGATGCCCTTTTCATGCGCATTGCGTCAAATGTTATCAGCGATTAGCCGAGAACTTTAGCAACAACGCCCGCGCCAACGGTACGGCCGCCTTCACGGATTGCGAAACGCAGACCGTCGTCCATCGCGATTGGGTGGATCAGCGTCACAACCATCTTGATGTTGTCGCCTG
>NZ_JBJHHG010000038.1:0-28417 GCF_045257065.1 Enterobacter sp. PP-008-ECC_S150
AAAAATAGCCTAAATAGGCTGATTCGATGTGTTTGCGGGAAAAAAATCGGCCCAGATCCGCGAAATTTTAATCAGCGAGTCAGCTTGGGAAGAAATGACCTGCTTATTCGCACCTTCCCTAGATGCCTGTGTATCCATGCTCGGAAAGATACTAAAAAAAATGTCTAACAAAAACGGTATCTCACAAACGGAAGAATCTGAATTCGCATTTCTTTTAACAAACTATATTAAACAGACTTTGACTTTTAGAGAATGGCAACGCAATGCTGACGGAAATCAACGACTGCACTTTCTTATTAATATCTACGGTGCAAAAGAAGACGGTGGCGAAGTGGTTTTAAGACCATTTATTGTAAATCCTGATGAATTAATGCTTACTCCAGCGGATGTCGTTGAATTTAATTCGCAGGTTATCAACGTTGATCGGCAGCGTCATCCTGAGTGGTTCCGTTAACTGGTCACAAGGGTTAAGAGCCTGAAAGGCTGCGATAGTGTATACGCAGCCTATTCTGTATAGCCGTCGCGTAATAATTGTTCTAAATGACTATCGACCGTTTCCTGATCACCAGGAATATATCGTGGCCATCCTGTTATATCGTTGACGCGTTTCACTATGTATGGATGAAACCCAAACTGCTCGGAAGTGATGTCAATATAATATTGCACTTCTTCGAAGTTCAATTCACACCAATAATGGCCAAAGCCACCACTCTCTGTAAATATACCGCCATCATCTGCACCGTTACCCCCACGAACAACAGCATCTAGACCTTTAGTTTTTGCTAAATAACATACAAGATAGCTTGCAAAAAGGCATGTGCCTTTCGTCTTCTTTGTGCCGCACTCCGTCAAAACTGAAAGTAGCTTTTCATGCGCCACTCGTGCAATGCCTGATACCAATTCCGGGGACATGTCTGCTCCAATGAAATTATTAGATCGACTTAAACAGGTAATATGTAATTAGGCATTACGATAAGTCGTGCCCTATTGGTTGGTACATCGTAAGAAAAGTAACTTTTCTAATCCCAGCCTGCACTCCGGGAATGCTTCTAACCTGAATAAATCACGGGGGCAGTGCTGGATACTTGTCAACTGTATTTGGATTCACAGGCTAACTATTTTTATACAGTTTAAGTGAATAAAACTTACTTAAAGCAGCGAACCACGCCGAAAGTGTAATGAGGAATACCGCCAATTCATCAGAACCATTTTTGATAGCACTGAGTAGAGCGATTAGTCCAAGGAACACCGAAAGAAAGACTAGTATTGCGGGTAAAAGTTTATACATGATAGACGTTCCTTTTAAAGGTTCAGATAGGTAGACCAACGCAGATAACGTCGGAATTGCCTGTTGTAAGATTACGCTCATTTAATTATTTTTATAACCTATGAATCCGCGTATAATTTCATTTGTAGTAATCTTCGTAATATATATCTGATAGACATTGATCTTTTTAATGTCTTGTTGACTCACAACACCATATAAGCAACTCTTAGATTGGTTTAACACAGCGCTTCCACTAACTCCATTTTGATAAAAAGCAGTCAAACCATCAGAACCAACTATTCCTTTATAATAGTAGGTTGAGTCGGGGGAAGCATACGTATTTGAAAGCGTATTATACATTCCCGATAGAACCCAAACAGACTCACCTGGAGCTAGAACATTATCACATACTGGAAGCTTCCAATTAGGTGGGGCTTTGACAATAGTATTTTTTTCTACTTTTAAAAGAGCGAGGTCCCGGTTCTTAGGATCATCAATATTGATAACTGTTGCTGGTTGGCTCCCATTCCTTGTTATTATACTTAGACTATAATCCTTGCTTGCATCAAGCCATAAATGTGAAGCTGTAAGAATATGTTGTTCATCGATCCAAGTACCTGAGCCGGAGATTGTCTTATTTCCAGACTTGATTTGAATTTTTACAGCTGAGTCCGAAAGCTCAAAATCATTGTGGTGCATACTTTGTTTATGAGGATTATCGGTGGAACAAGCAGAAATCAGTAAGGCTGAAAGAGCTAAAACCTTTCTATACATAGTCAGTTTCCTTCGAATAAGGCGAGTTTGGTTTCTAGAATATTTTATCCAGCGAGGAATTCTTCTAACGTGCTATCTTGGTACTGGGGATATATCTGCTTCATCATGCCAAAAGCAGCAACCGCTACGCTTTCTAAGTCGGAATAGAATTTAGGCTCCGTATTAAGATCATCACCATTCTTCAGAACGCCCTCGAAGCAGCTATAATCATTTCCGAACTCTTGAACAATAATCCAGCGCCCATCACGGAAACCTACGAGCATAACCGCTGAATTAGGATAGTCGCCAGCAGGCGTTAGCCAATCAAAGTGATAGTGCTTTATCGTATCATATTTCAGATGTACATTCATTATTCCTCCGTTGGCGATTACATTATTTGAGTTTTTTCATGGACTCTAAAGAAGCGAGGTAGGAATTATAGCGATCACCAAATTTTTCTTTCGCACGCTTAACGCGCATTTTCTCCGCGAGCTCAGTCTTGTTTTCTGCCTGGTAGGTCCTATTATTTTGCGTCTTTACTTCGGCCCCTGGGCCTGCTGCGTACGTTTTGTTTTTCTCGCTAATACACGCTCGGCATTTACTCTTGAGGCCAAACTTGCCCTTGAGCTCTTTTCCAAACTGTTCAAAGGGTTTAACTTGCTGACATGATTTGCATTTTTTAAAGCCCGGGGGGAGGTAGGTGTCAGCCATGAGCTGCTCCAGTAGGTATTGATTATAGGTGATTTTAACTTAAAGACGACGTCACTTTCAAATAAATCGACTACTTAACGCTGATCTTACATAATCCTGATTATGCGCACTTAAGTTGTTAGAACCATTTAGTAATGTCACTTTTTATCCAGATAGAAACGTCACCTTAGAGTAAGCTAAACTGAATGCAATTCTAAGGGGCTCAACGCATGTTGGTGACCATGTCAGATAAAGAGATCCACCGCCTACCGGTGATACAGGCAGTTTGTGAAAAGCGTCTACGCCGTCGTGATGCAGCATCACAGCTTGGCATTTCAGAACGTCAGGCGCAACGACTTATCAATCGTTACCGAGTTTCTGGTGCTGAAGGACTTGTCAGCCGCAAACGCGGCCAGCCCAGCAACCGCCGGTTGACCGAATCTCTCAAACTACGAGTACTCACGCTGATACGTGAAAACTACAGTGACTTTGGGCCCACACTGGCCGCAGAAAAACTCAGAGAGCGCCATAATATCCGGCTTTCAATCGAGACCGTCCGCAACTGGATGACGTCTGACGGACTCTGGGTCCCGCATGCTCGCCGTAAGTCACGGGTTTATCAACCCCGACATCGGCGTGATTGTCTGGGTGAACTTATCCAGATCGACGGCTCCCACCATGACTGGTTTGAAGGCCGTGCGCCAAAATGCTGCCTGCTGGTCTTTATCGATGATGCCACCGGGCGTCTGATGCATTTGCGGTTCAGCGAGTCAGAAACAGCCTTTGACTACATGCTGGCAACCCGGGAATACATCGAGCAGCATGGGAAGCCGGTATCGCTGTACAGTGACAAACACGCAATATTTCGCGTCAGTGGTCCGGAGAAACGCAATACCACCGTTACCCAGTTCGGACGTGTGCTTTATGACCTGGCAATCGAGCTTATTTGTGCCAACAGCTCTGAAGCTAAAGGCCGCGTGGAACGTGCGAATCAGACACTTCAGGATCGGCTGATCAAAGAAATGCGTCTGGAAGGTATAACCGGCATTGAGGCCGCAAATGCCTGGCTTGCCACTTTCATCGCTGACTTTAACAGCCGGTTTTCACGACCGGCTAAGTTCCCCAAAGATTTGCATCGTCCGGTGCAGGAAAGCCCCGATGAATTAAGAGACATCTTTGCCTGGCATGATGTTCGTACCGTGTCGAAATCACTGACCTTCCAGTACGATAAGATCCTTTATCTCATGGACACCACAGAAGAAAATAGCCGTCTTGCCGGTGAAAAAATTAAAGTACTGGATTATCCCGATGGCACCCTCGCCTTCCTCTATGGGCACCGGAGCCTTAAGTGCCAGGCATTTGATAAGCTGGCCTGTGTCGACCAGGGGCAGATTGTTGATAACAAACGTCTCGGGACTGTACTCCGACTGGCTCAGGTAAAACAGGATGAGCGGGAAAGCGAAGGCAAACGGGAACGAAGCAAAAAATCGCCCAGCCGTAAGGCTCAGGTGCGCATCCAGGAACAGCTCCGGGCTATCAATCCCGTTCTGGCAGACCCGAGCTTGTTTGTGGCAAGTTCAAAGCGATAGAATCGACCATCAGTGCTGCAAAGTACCGGAACAGTGAGTCCCCAAAAGGATACTTGAGATGATTAAATTCCCGACTACAAAGCGCGTTGATTTGTATAAAACTGCTGTCAGCTCTGAGCAATTACATCTAGATCTGGTTGCGGCTCAGGAGTTCATGTTCGATGCCTGGGAAAATGATGACCTGGAAGTTGTGCTGAAACTCATCAGAAAAGCTATCAAGAAATCCCCGCTCTGTGCTGACGCATACTCATTCTACTGCGAGATATCTCAAGAACCTCCTGAGTCAAAAATCGGGAAGCTGGAGACTGCTTTGTACGCAGCCAGCATTGCACTTGGCGAGGATTTTCAGGAGTTCGCAGGACGTTTCTGGGGATTTGTCGAAACACGTCCATATATGAGAGCAAAAGCAGCTTTGGCTGAGGCCTTATGGGAGTCTGGTAATTTTTATCCGGCTATGGCTCATAGCCGCGAAATGCTGAAGCTCAACCCGAACGATAACCAGGGGATTCGTCATTTATTAGCGAACTATTACCTTGAGCTTGAAATGGTGGATGATCTGGCCTTGCTACTGGACGATTATCCTGGGGATATGCGTTCGTTTTTTCAGTATACACGCGCCCTACTCGCCTACCGACAGTCATCCCCGGATGCCGATGATATCGCTAAAGCTGCGATTGATTCTAATAGACACATCCCCGGCTTGTTATCGAAGTGCAGATTACAGATCAAGTCTAACAGTGGATATATCACGTTAGGTGGAATGGATGAAGCCATTTATTATGTGAATCATAATATAAAGCCTTGGATTCGCACCTCTGGCGCAATTGATTGGATTGTAAATAATTCATTAAGTAAAATATAAGGATTTAGTTTTAATGTTTAATCTAATTATGGGCGGAGAACCTGACTATTTTGAACATTGGCCCATGTATGAACGGGTTAGTGGGAGTTGTGATTTTCCTATATCACGTATGTTAGAAGGCACCTCTGATGACATCCGGTTGAAGTTAACGCCTTTGAATGATAAAGCATTATCTTATATTGAGAAATTACCTACGCTTTTTATGTCAGAACTTTATTCCCGAGACAATGTTGAATACATTACTTTGCGACTTGGTGTAATTTCAAATCTACGAACAGTTAACAAAAATGTTGAGTTTGATTTCAGAATCACTCACTCACAAGATGATGTCGTAGTGATAAACAAAGAGTTATATCAAACAGCTTTAGAATTAGGTGCATATGGGCTGAAACGGACTCACTGGGGAATAAAAGCACGTGATTTAAATCAAACATTAGCACTTCTAAATATAACGACAAGAAGTACACCACTTCCTCCTACTGAAGCACTTCCTGATGAAGTTGATAACTACCCAATAATAGATAATGTTCAAAGTTTCATGGCGCGTGTTTTAGAACAAGATCATGAAGAAGATGCAGAAATATTTTATCGTGGACATTCTGATGTATCTTACGAGTTGGCTCCATCAGTTTTCAGGAAAAACAAAAAAGGTAACTTCAAGCATTTGCACAGTGAATCAAATTTAGTCCGTGAAGCCCTAACAGCAAGGCCAACTGAGTTTGTTGATGATAAAACAATGCTAGACAAGTTAGTAAGGATGCAACACTACGGACTACCAACTCGTTTGTTGGATATAACATCAAATCCACTAATCGCTCTGTATTTCGCTTGTTGCGACATTAGTAATAATGAAAATACAAATGAGGTTGATGGACATGTTATTATTTTCAAAACAAAAAGGGATCGTATAAAATTCTTTGACTCTGATACAGTAAGTTGCATATCAAATATATCAATGCTAAGTCAAACACTGAAAGATCAGCTGGATTGTAAAATGGACAAGGAGGCTTTCAATAAAACTGAAGCTTGTCAAAAACTCATACATTACATTAAAGATGAAAAACCTTATTTTAAAGATGTAATTATACCATCAGATTTGGAAAGGTTAATTTTCGTTAAAGGAAGAAATAATAATGAAAGGATGTCATCACAGTCAGGTGCATTCTTATTATTTGGGAATAATGCTGTTTATCCCGATTTAGTTTCAAACCCTGATGATGCTATGCAAGAGTTTAAAGTAGAAAAAATAGTGATCAGAAACAAAGCTAGAATACTTAAGGAACTCGCAAGGTTAAACATTACAGATGCGACAGTTTATCAAGGCATGGAAAGGACAATGAAACTAATTGCGGCCAAATTTTCCGCAGGAGATTGATCTTCATGTGGTTTTTTGACACACTAGCCTGTCGCTACTGGCATTGGTCCCTTGTATGCTAAGCATATGAACTCTGGTGTGTGTTGGACAGGAGCAATTAACCAGTCGTATAGTAAAATTTGAATGTAAAAATATAAAACAAGGAGTTGAGAATGAACCCCATTACTTTGAGTGAAATGAGTGATGAAGATGAAGAGGTAAAAATCATTTCTTCATATGAACCTCAAGATGATGAGATTGCGATCGTTTTTGATAGTTCAAAAATTACTGGAGGTAATGCACTGGATTTTTTCCAGTTCACCAAGCAATCACATTCTAATGTTAAAGTGTACGGAGATTCTAATGGTGTTTCGTACCTGCAATTAAACAGTATAACGTTAGCGTTAGGCACTTTCTTTGCCACATCAGTAATGATACCTTTTTTAGTAAATCTTGTTTCAAATTATATTCAGAAAAAAATTGATAACTTTGGAACTAGAGATATAGACGTTAAAGTCTCTATAATTAAAAAAAATAAATCAGGAAAACATGTGAAATACACTGTTTCTGGAAAAGTAGACGATGTTTTAAAAGTAATTAACAAAATCAAATAAAAATCTATATAGATATTATGAATATTCACGAAAAGTTAAAGCGTTGGATGTGTATTACTCAAGAAGATAGTGCTATTCTTGATTATCTTAATGCTGAGTTAAAAAAAGCTCAATCCTTGAGCTTGAATAATGAATCAAACAGATTGTTTTTATACAAAACAATTTTACTAGCCCATTTAAAATATATTCAAGTCATTAATTTACTTACAAGAGGTGATTTTTATGAAGCATGGGTAGAACTTGAAAGGATAGAAATAGATTTAATACATATTAAAGAAAATAATGAGTTTCTGCCTGAGGTTAATTTCTATGGTGTTAACTTCTTAGCGAGAATGGTATGTAATTGGCAGGCGTTATTCCCATATAAAATCTTCGGTAGTTCTCGTGAAATAATAAAAGAAGTGAAATGTTCAGTATGTAATACAACCCGTAGTTTTATTAATGATTGTGGTCATGTTAAAAATAAACTTTATAATGGAGTTCTTTGCTTTGATGAAGTGATCGATTTTGAATTAATTACTTATGACATAGTTAGTAATCCCGTTAACAAATGTAGTGTTTTTTTCTCCAATGATGGTGATCATTATAACTATTCAACTTTAATTAGTGTTGTCAAATACATACAATCCCCACATCAAATTTTCAATATTACGACCTGGAGATTTAAGGCGAAAGAACATGATGGAGTATTATCGCCAGAAAATATTTGTCCATGTGGAGATTCTTTAAAAAAATATGCAGATTGTTGTTTGCCACGTAATGGTATTTATAAAAAACATATAGATATTTGGTTTCCCTTCCCGTTGAATGTAGAACCTATTTAGAACCAGATATTCAATAACTAAAGATCCCGTTGACACAGATATTTCCATATTAAGATGTTTTCGTTATATTTTTATTCCAGTCTTTCATATTTAACTTTTGCTTTATTAATTGGTTGAGTGAGATAACGCAGCAGTCACATTAATATGATTACATAGGCTGAAAGTGCCCTTTCTATCTTGCACAAAGAGGTGACATTTTAAACTTGCTTTGACATAAGTTGTAGTAGCAAAGTTGTAATGTCCGATAATGGCTAAGTTAAGATGTCCGGCGTGTATAATCAAGTAAGGATTACCATGACGGCTCTCGCAGCGGAGTTTTTCACATTGGATGAAGTTAACCGACTCAAAATCATTCAGGATGTCATCGACCGGCGTCTGACAACACAAATGGCAGCTCAGCGGCTTGGTATCTCCGACCGTCAGTGCCGTCGTCTGCTTGCGCGTTATCGTGAAGATGGTCCGATTGGCATGACCAGCCGCCGTCGTGGTAAATCCAGTAACAACCAGTTGCCTCAGGGACTGGCCGCATACGCGCTGAACATTATTCGCGAACGCTATAACGATTTCGGTCCGACGCTGGCCTGTGAAAAACTGTCTGAGGTGCACGGTGTTCATCTTTCCAAAGAAACCGTCCGTAAGCTGATGACTCAGGCCAGTCTGTGGGTCCCACGTAAGCAACGTGCGCCAAAAATTCAGCAACCTCGTTACCGCCGTGCCTGTGCCGGTGAACTCATACAAATCGACGGCTGCGACCACCACTGGTTTGAAAATCGGGGACCTAAGTGTACGGCACTGGTTTACGTTGATGACGCAACCAGTCGTTTAATGCAGCTTCTTTTCGTGAAATCTGAGTCTACTTTCACCTATTTTGAAGCGACCCGGGGCTATATTGAAAAACATGGCAAACCGCTTGCGCTGTACAGCGACAAAGCCAGCGTATTCAGGATCAACAATAAAAATGCAACCGGCGGCGACGGCGATACCCAGTTTGGCCGTGCGATGCATGAACTGAACATTCAGACCATTTGTGCAGAAACCAGTGCTGCCAAAGGCCGCGTTGAACGGGCGCACCTGACGCTTCAGGACCGACTGGTCAAGGAGCTCAGGCTCCAGGGCATCAGTTCCATGGAAGCTGCGAACGCATTTGCCGAAGAGTTCATGAACGATTACAACCGTCGTTTCGCAAAAGCGCCTCGCCAGGCGTTTGATGTTCATCGGGAACTGGATGTCGATGACGATCTTGATATGGTATTTAACTGGCGTGAAGCTCGTAAAGTGTCGAAATCACTCACAGTGCAATACGACAAAGTCCTTTATCTGATTGAAGACAGCGAATTCAGTCGTCGGGCGATTGGTAAATACATCGATGTCTGGCATTACCCGGATGGACATAAAGAGCTCCGGCTTAATGGCGTATCACTTCCCTACTCCACCTATGACAAGCTTTCTGAAATCGATCAGGGGGCCATTGTGGATAACAAACGTCTGGGGCGGGCCCTGGAAATGGCGCAGCTGGTCCAGGCCGAGCGGGATAATAACCGGTCGCAATCCGTACCATCCGGAGACGGCCCTTCTCGCAGGCGTAAAGCTCCCACGACGAAGAAATCCCAGCGTTCCCTGGATCAGGACGATATGTTCAATGCCCTGGTGAAACTTCAGTCACGCTCTGAAGAGATATTTGGGAAGAAACCGATTTAAAGCCCGGTAATCCATCCGGGCATGCCTGGCTGTCAGATTTTGGCCTGATTGACCCGTGCCGCGAGCTCCTGATGACTCTCTTTCCTTTCGCTGTAGCGGTCGGACAGGTAGGCTGTGTGCCCTTTCAGGAGTAACGTCATTTTGAACAACTCTTCGGTAACGTCGACAATCCTGTCATACCAGGGTGAGGGTTTCATGCGCCCTTCATCATCAAATTCCTGCCATGCCTTTGGCACTGACGACTGATTGGGGATGGTGAACATCCGCATCCAGCGGCCAAGTATCCGCATCTGATTGACCGTGTTAAACGACTGTGAACCACCACAAACCTGCATGACGGCCAGCGTTTTACCCTGGGAAGGACGAACAGCACCTTCACTCAGGGGTATCCAGTCAATCTGGGCCTTCATCACCGAGCTCATGGCGCCATGTCTTTCCGGAGAACTCCAGACCATTCCGTCACACCACCTGACCAGCTCGCGGAGTTCAAGCACTTTGGGGTGACTTTCGGGCGCATCATCGGGTAACGGCAGACCGGATGGGTTAAATATTTTCACCTCAGCCCCCATCTTTGCCAGCAACCGCCCGGCCTCTTCCGCTGCAAAACGACTGTAGGACCGCTCTCGTACTGAACCGTACAGGATGAGAATTCGCGGCATGGTTTCGTTGTTGCCCGTAAGTTTGCTGGCAAGCGCATCATCAAAATAAGCCGGTTCGATTGCTGGTAAGTCGGTCATAAAAAATCTCCATTTCATAAGCTATGCTTTAAAAGTTATCACATATGAAATACCATATGTATTGTTATTTTTTTACGAGGTTAAGCATGCTACAGCCTGTTCAGCTTTTTAAACTGCTCGCCGACGAGACCCGTTCAACTATCGTGATGCTTCTCAGGGAGTCCGGTGAAATGTGCGTCTGTGACATCTGTGCGGCAACCGCAGAGTCTCAGCCAAAAATTTCTCGCCATATGGCCCTTTTACGTGAAGCCGAGCTGGTCATCGACCGTCGCGAAGGAAAATGGGTGCATTACCGACTGTCGCCACACATGCCAGCATGGGCTGCGGGTATTATTGATACAGCCTGGAACTGTGAACGAGAAAACATACGCAACAAGCTCAGTAGCGTGGCATCTGTCTCCTGCTGATGGCGATATATATATCCGAATAAACAAATGTGAATGGAGTTTCTGATGTTACTGGCTGGTGCTATCTTTTTATTCACGCTCGTCCTGGTTATCTGGCAACCCAGAGGGCTGGGGATTGGCTGGAGTGCCTCACTGGGCGCAATTCTGGCATTGCTGACTGGCGTCGTTCATCTGGGGGATATTCCGGTGGTCTGGCAGATAGTGTGGAATGCGACCGCCACCTTTATCGCCGTGATCATCATCAGTCTTCTGCTCGACGAATCCGGCTTCTTTGAATGGGCCGCGCTGCACGTTGCCCGTTGGGGGAATGGCCGGGGGCGGCTGCTCTTCACCTGGATCGTCCTGCTTGGTGCGATGGTTGCGGCACTGTTTGCCAACGACGGTGCGGCACTGATCCTGACACCTATCGTTATCGCGATGCTGCTGGCGCTGGGATTCAGCCGGGGAGCAACCTTAGCGTTTATCATGGCCGCAGGGTTTATCGCTGACACGGCAAGCCTGCCACTGATTGTCTCAAACCTGGTGAATATCGTCTCGGCGGATTTCTTTAAGCTTGGTTTCTCAGAATATGCCGCCGTGATGGTCCCGGTTAACCTGGCCGCGATTGCGGCTACGCTGGTGATGCTGCATCTGTTTTTCCGTAAGGACATTCCCGCCGTTTACGACGTTTCTCTGTTGAAAGAACCGAAAGACGCTATACGTGATGTGAATACCTTTAAAACCGGCTGGCTGGTTCTGGTGTTGCTTCTGGTGGGATTCTTCGGACTGGAGCCGCTGGGCGTACCGGTCAGTTTGGTCGCAGCCGCTGGTGCATTGCTTCTGTTTGCTGTTGCGAAAAAAGGGCATGCCATTAACACCGGTAAGGTGCTGCGTGGTGCGCCCTGGCAAATCGTTATCTTCTCGCTGGGGATGTACCTGGTGGTCTACGGCTTACGAAATGCCGGTCTGACCCACTATCTCTCTTCCTTGCTGAATCAGCTGGCAGAGCAGGGATTGTGGGCGGCAACGCTGGGTACGGGCTTCCTGACGGCCTTCCTGTCATCAGTGATGAACAATATGCCGACCGTGCTGGTCGGGGCGCTGTCGATTGATGGCAGCACAGCGACCGGTGTTATCAAAGAAGCGATGATTTACGCCAACGTCATCGGCAGCGACCTGGGGCCAAAAATTACCCCTATCGGCAGTCTGGCAACGTTACTGTGGCTGCACGTTCTGTCGCAGAAAAATATCAAAATTACCTGGGGATATTACTTCCGGGTGGGCATTGTCATGACAATCCCCGTGCTGTTTGTCACGCTTGCAGCACTGGCGCTTCGTCTGTCTTTCACTTTGTAATGAGATACTGATATGAGCAACATTACCATTTATCACAACCCGGCCTGCGGCACGTCACGCAATACCCTTGAAATGATCCGCAACAGCGGTACAGAGCCGACCGTTATTCATTATCTTGAAACCCCACCATCACGAGCTGAGCTGGTAAAACTCATTGCGGATATGGGGATCACGGTACGAGCGCTGCTGCGTAAGAATGTCGAACCTTTTGAAGCGTTAGGGCTGGCGGAAGACCGCTTTACTGACGAGCAGTTAATCGATTTTATGTTGCAGCACCCTGTTCTGATCAATCGCCCTATCGTGGTAACGCCGCTGGGTACCCGGCTATGCCGCCCTTCTGAAGTCGTGCTGGATATTCTTCCCGATGCGCAGAAAAGCGCGTTCACGAAAGAGGACGGTGAGAAGGTAGTTGATGAAAAAGGTAACCGGCTGAACTAAACGTGTTCTTGTGACGAAGGGCGAGAGAACTCGCCCTTTTTTATTTAAGATAATCAGTGCTAACGGAGGATAAGAAGCGGTTGTTGCGTCTTTTGCAGCATTTCGGAGGTATGACTACCGATAAAGAACTGCCGCAACCTGGAATGACCGTAGGCCCCCATCACTATCAGATCGACAGCATTTTCCTCGGCGTAACGAATAAGCGCGTCCCCGACTGATTGCCCGGTAAGATGTGTTGTGCTGTTTTCTATATCCGCGTCACGTAAAATTTGCTGTGCGGTCAGCAGCTCTTCCTTCTTACCGTTTACCATGACAAGGTGGCACTCCAGCCCCCTGAGTAAGGGACTCATCGTCAGACGTTCCAGGTTACTCCTGCTTTCTTCACTGCCATCATAAGCCAGCATGACTCTGGAAGGCACTGAGTAGTTCTCCGGAACAACCAGTAGGGGTTTCTTTTGCAGACGAATAACGCTTTCCAGATGAGAGCCTACCGGATGCTGGCTACCCCGACGCCCCAGCACCATGAGACGAAGGTCGCTCAGCTCTGCCAGAACTTCATCCGGTGTACCGTGTTTTTGCATCAAAAGCACATCCGGGCTTCCCTGTTTTTGAAGCAGTTCAGCACAACTTTCCAGTATTGCTTTCCCCTGGGCCATCAGCAGGCGATTACGTTGCCCTTCAATTTCTACCAGCTCATCGGTCAGCAATTGCTGACTGTCTATGCCGAGAGTGCCGGTCAGGTCTGACACTACCGGGGTGCTGTCTTTTTCGATAACGTGCAACAGTGCTAGCTGTGATTGCAAAGTGCGGGCTGCCCACGCCGCATATTCACACACTGACCGCGTTGAAAGTGAACCGTCCACACAGGCTGTAACAGTATTATTCATAGTTTTCCCTCCAGTCTGTTAATGACCGCCCATCAGTTTTTCGACTTCTTCAGGTTTATCGTGAACACCAAACCGGTCAACGATGGTGCGGGTGGCTTCATTCATCCCACGTATTTCAACCCCGGCGCCCTCTCTACGGAACTTAATGACCACCTTATCCAGGGCGCTGACGGACGTGATGTCCCAGAAATGGGCATGTGAAACGTCTATCACCACATTCTCAATCGCTTCACGGAAATCAAAGTGGCTCGTAAAGCGGTCTGCTGATGCAAAGAATACCTGGCCGGTGACGGTATACGTCCGGCTCGTCCCCTCCAGAACTGAGGTTACACGCATGAACCGGGATACTTTAGTGGCAAAATTGAGCGAAGCAATCAGTACACCGGTCAGCACACCGAAGGCCAGATTATGTGTTGCCACCACAACCGCGACGGTGGCAAGCATGACCACGCTGGTTGAAAGGGGGTGTGTCCGCAGGTTGGCAATGGAGCGCCAGGAGAATGTCCCGATGGAAACCATAATCATCACCGCGACCAGCGCTGCCATCGGAATTTGGGAGACCCAGTTGCGCAGGAACACAATCAGGCAAAGCAGCACCACGCCCGCCGTGAGGGTTGAAAGTCGTCCGCGTCCACCGGATTTTACGTTGATAACAGATTGCCCAATCATCGCGCAGCCTGCCATTCCTCCGATAAAGGATGTGCAGATGTTCGCGATGCCCTGAGCTTTGCACTCCCTGTTTTTGTCGCTTGGCGTGTCGGTCATGTCATCCACGATAGTGGCGGTCATCATCGACTCAAGCAGGCCAACCACCGCAAGCCCCGCAGAATATGGCAGGATGATGAGCAGCGTCTGAAGATTTAAAGGCACGTCCGGGAGCAGGAAGACCGGCAGACTGTCGGGAAGTTTCCCCATATCCCCGACGGTTCGCACATCCAGATGCAGCCACATGGCAATCCCAGTCAGCACCACGATGCACACAAGCGGTGAAGGAATGGTTTTGTTGATATAAGGGAAGAGATAGATGATCCCCAGCCCTGCCGCAGTCATGGCATAAACATGCCATGTCACATTGGTCAGCTCAGGCAACTGGGCCATAAAAATCAGTATTGCCAGTGCATTAACAAACCCCGTGACCACTGAGCGTGAAACAAAACGCATCAGCCCGCCAAGCTTCAGATATCCGGCTATCAGCTGGAATACCCCGGTCAGTATGGAGGCAGCCAGTAAATACTGTAAGCCATGATCTTTCACCAGCGTCACCATCAGGAGAGCCATTGCACCGGTGGAGGACGAAATCATCGCCGGACGTCCGCCAAAGAAGGCCATAACGAGAGGAATACAGAACGCCGAGTAGAGGCCCACCTGGGGATCAACACCGGCGATAATGGAAAAGGCGATCGCTTCTGGAATGAGTGCGAGCGCGACAACAATACCGGCCAGAACGTCACCACGGACGTTACCCAGCCAGTCCTTACGCGTCGAGGACAGCAACATAGTAATTTCTCAGTTTTTAGATACAGTCAGCCCTGGAGGGCTACATTTTTACGTACGGTAAAGCACATCCGCAGACGGGATGTTATTGAGTGCGTGCTGAGGCTTGCTCAGTACGACAGAGGAAGGAAAAACTCAGGGTGGCGTAATACGCATAGCGGTTGTCAGATTCTCCATAGCGGATGTGTATATATTGTCGGCTCTGTTGTCAGGAAGAACTTACAGAACACGTCGCGTTTGAACATGAAACACTTCAAAGCAGCCCAATACTACAAATAAAGCGAATACGGGGTCAACCCAACAAGGTACTCAAACGAAGAGGTTAAGATGCGATTTTTATCCAGGAATTCAATATTATCAAAGGACATTTGAACTTTGCCCCACCCCGGACATCTCTACTTAGCTTTGACATAAGTTATTGATTCATATGTGGTTATTTTTTAACATTTACGTTTCACGTACTGATAGATTGCCTTTGAAGCCAACGCTGACCGTCATTCATCTTGATCAGGAATTTGGGCATCTTCTAAAAACACCTTTGTACGGTAATCATCTTTCCAGCCTAACCAAACTGAATCTTCACCACCGGAAGAAACAACTTTACGGTTTCCTGTGAGATTATCAGCCTGTTCTAAGCATATTGACTGCATATCAATGAGCAAATCAGCTTCTGCGACTTCCGTGCCGCCGATCGTTTCATAGCCGGAAATCAGAACAATTGCCTCAGGGTCTCTTTCGTTCAGCATGGCGATCAACTCTTTCACTTTCATTTTAAGATACCAGTAGTTTATTTGTGTGCATTGCTGATGGATTTTATAGTGCTGCCGACCTTTTTCAAGGTGCTTCCGTTGCTTCCAACGATCATGCTAACGACCTTGTTGTCTGACCTGGTATTGCCGTGGTCATCCTTTTAGAGAAATGCTCCAAAGATCAACATGGCGGCATAGGTTTTCCAGCTTGACCAATCAATCGTGGAACCAAGCAACAGATAGAATGCCAGGGCTACCAGCCCCAGCTTTACTACTAGCGCGATTATTATGGTGAAGATAGACTCATCGCGTTCGCCTTTAAGTATTTTATACCGCGTAATTAAACTGTCGTTTTTCATGTAGCATCCGTTATAGTTATTAAAGTCCTGCATTAGAAGTTGTTATTTGCCGAAGTTACCTTGTATGAGTTAACTGTGGATCCAAAAATACAAAATATAAGCTGTGCCAATTGAAAGGATTAGAAAAGCACAGTTACTAATAAAATCTACTAATGCTTGTAGCTTCTTTATTCTCACAATTGCTGGACCGTGTTCAGTAGAGGTACTACTCAGCCCTTTTGTTCTGGCACTCTCTGCTTTTCTGAAAAAATTGTAATGCAATCCTGACCGCAAGCAAAACCATGCCAAACCAGTCGTTATTACGATATTTATGTAGAAAGCATATTGAATCATTTGTTCAGTTTCGAAGCTTTCCATTGAAAACCCTTTGTTGAAATGTTGAATAAAATTATTTTTAGTAAATGTAAGCAATAAATAGAACGAATATTAATAGTGAAAGATGCAATGCCAACATCTGCTTATGATGCCTTATGAGGATTTCTTCCTTCGCATTCATTAAATCGTACATCTCATCAATATTTTTATTGCTGGTATATTCGAGACGTTCATCACGAAGTAATTTGAACTTTACCAATACGACAAGTGATTTAATAATAAAGCTCGTAAGCATAACAGTTATAGACAAAAATAAAAAATAGGCCAAATTCATATATCACTCCATGGAGATTAATAGAAAAATTTATAATAAGTAATCTCATAGAGCATTACTTGAATCTTCTTCCCATACTAAGGACTCACCGAGAAACTTAGTTAAAGATGATTTGGCATACTGTGGTTCGGAAAAAAAACGTGGGAACCAGCCGTCAAAGCTTTGGGTACCATTGTGACGATTTTCAGGCGAGACTGATAAGCGGTACCCGTCTTCGTAAGGTGAAATGCTAAATGTGTATCCATCATCTGTCTTTGAGATCAGCGTTTTGCATGTCATATGACTGTTTGCTCACAAAGTTACTTTTCTAAGATATCGAAAAGTGTGGATTAGATCATCATTCAGATAGTCTTTTCATCACAAACTTTCCTGCCCACATTATCACAATTATAAAGGTAATAAAACCGATCTGCTCCCAACGTAAATTGGTTTGCTGTTCGGAATCATCCAAATGAATTGCATAAATGTAACATCCGAAGGTAAGCGTGAGTGGAACAACAAGCATCCCTACCTTTTTAGTAATATTTCCAATAAACCACCAATAAAGAACCCAGGAAATAATAGAAGAATAAAAAATTGCTTCTGAAACTATCATATGTAACCTCTTGAATTAGTCGATGCTGTGGGTAAATAAACCCGGACCGTCAAATGATGCAATTGCAAAATATTTAGTAACCATGAATCCTTCGGTTATCTATTTCAGCCATGTATGCAGTAGGCTTTTTTAAGAGATAGATTGGTGAAACGACATTCGTTTTGACTTTATAAGCCAGAATGAAAACACCTGCGGAGCTTGCCATAAGTACCGCAAGAAGAATAGATACCGTTAACTCCTTTGGTGTTTGTATCACCGAAAGAAGAAACAATGCGCTTATGGCTGCAAAAATCCAGCAATATAATGATGCATCCATAAAACCAGCTACAACACTCGATCCAAAAAAAAACCAAAATAAACTTATTAAGATTACTGAGTTTTCATTCATGTCTGTTCCTTGTTATTACTAATTATATTATGCTTTATAGTTGACCGTCAGACTACCCACGGGTTTTGACGAACAAAGTCACGCACTCCATTTATACATGCTTTTGAGATGACTTCAAAATAAGGATGGTTTGATGGAATCATATTCCCGGTATTATCAAGAAGCATAATAGTCCCTAAAGACCGAACCAGTTGATATTCATTGAGCTTACGCTTTAGCAAAGTTTGCAATCTATAAATTGTCTCACCGGAACTGTTACCTTCGATACCTACAACAGAGACCGTACAGTTCACTTCCTGATTATCAGATTGATAATCGAACCAGTAATTTTCGTTGCAATTTCCTTTTTGCGCATGCTCAATTTTGCCAGGCCATTTTACCCATAAAGAAGAGTTGTTTTTAGATCGTAAGATCTGCTTCAGCGTTTCCAATGGATTTTTTTCATCAACCTCAGACCAGGCCGAAATAAATTCTTTCTGCATTGCCTTAGGGTCTATAACGGCAATGAAATCAAATTCCTCTTTATTGATAGAGTTGGCTCGATCTTTGAGATAAAACAGACCGAGTTTATATCCCTTTTCACTTTTCCAGTTTGCTCCCACAGGCTGATAGTCTGTATTTATAAACGGTTTGAAAGTGTGAGTGTCGGGAGAAAAAATTACTGAGGGTGCCAGCACCCGGCCTCGGTATCGTATTGGATTTACAAATATTTTTTCCCCGTCACATAACATTTCAATAATTGCTTTTGTCACAACTACTGAAATAGAAGGTCTACATGTATTTTGATTTATTTCCCCGAGGTGCGCCAAACTTCCATCCTCACTCTTCAACACCTTTGTAAGGCAAGTCGGGCAATACTGTTGATCTCTATAATAAACAGGCATGGTTAGACGACCGGAATCGTTTAGTACCAACTGAAGTAACGGATGAGGCTCTTTCATCATGGTTATTTCTTCCCTTTCACCTTTCTGGGCTTTTCGTTTGCCTGTCTCCACTGCCATGGTGGGACAGGGTTGGTGTCTGCCCATAACCCTTTTGCCTCCTTTTGTGCTGCGGATTCATATTTGATATAGCCAGGGACAATGGCGTTATCTTCGAACCGATAAACCCACGCATATCCACTGTCCACCATAGAGGCATTGATATCATATCCATCTAACCAGATGGTACCTAACATACGGCCATAGATATCCGTACCATGGTCTATCACGGTAACGATTTTAGTTGCTATAGCTGTGGTTAAGGCCTGTTTTGCTTTTTGGCCAAAAGCCTGTTTAGATTCAGGAGCGTCTATACCATACATCCGTATTTTGATGGTTGTGTTTTGAGCATCCAACGCAGTTATGGTGTCACCGTCAACAATCTTAACCACCTTTGCCTCAAAAGTTGTTGAGTTCCCCCAGGACGCCACTGGGAATACAACAATCATGATGGGCAAAAGTAACTTTGTTAAAAAAAACATCATTTCACCTTGATTTGTTGAGTACAGACATGTATCCACAAGCCTATTTACAGGCAGTATTTTAACAAGTCATTATTTCATGGGCGGGCTTAAAACCAATCTTTTTGCAACTTAAAGGCAGAATAATCACAATAAATTTAGAACCTGAACCAAAAAATAATCCAAATTAAGCGTGTTAATCTATCTCAAAGATATTATTCCTGAGAGAGTTTGGATGAAACGTTACACTCATGATCTTGAGACAGACCTGAATGATGTGGATAAAACACCATCTCTGATCCACAAAACTTTGTTAACAGCTTCGACCATTTATGACCTGAAATATCTGGCTCAGGTATTAAATGATGAAAATGGCAGTAATTGGTCCCGTGCATCCCTTAAACGTCAGGTTACATGCATACCTGAGCATTGTGAGCTGAGTATCGCAGATGGACGCTATCTACAGACTTTAATACCTTCACGACCTGCTGATTATGAGGACAGGCACTTTAGCTTTATCGATCTGTTTGCAGGGATAGGTGGACTGCGAAGCGGATTTGATGCCATCGGTGGTAAATGTCTTTTCACGAGCGAATGGAATACTTATTCCAGCCGTACTTACCGGGCGAACTGGTATTGCGATGAGAACGAGCACCGCTTCAATTCAGACATCCGTGACATCACTCTTAGCAACCGGCCCGAGGTTACTGATGACGAGGCATACAAATTTATCGATGCCTCTATCCCGGATCATGATGTTCTTCTTGCGGGATTTCCATGCCAGCCATTCAGCATCGCCGGTGTCAGTAAAAAGAACTCTATGGGTCGCAAACACGGTTTCGAGTGCGACACTCAGGGTACGCTCTTCTTTGATGTGGCCAGGATCATCCGGGCAAAACAACCTGCAATTTTTGTTCTGGAAAACGTAAAAAATCTGAAGAGTCACGATAAGGGTAATACCTTTAACATCATCATGAAAACGCTCGATGAGCTTGGCTACGACGTCGCAAACAGCGAAAGCACGGGCGCGGATGATCCTAAAGTCATCGATGGCCGTCATTTCCGACCCCAGCACCGTGAACGTATCGTCCTTATTGGTTTTCGCCGCGACCTACGTCTGAAAGACGGTTTTACTCTGAGAGACATTAAAGACTTTTATCCGGACAAGCGCCCTTCTCTCTCAGATTTACTGGATCCGAGCGTAGATAGTAAATACATCCTCTCCCCTAAACTCTGGGAGTACTTATACAACTATGCAAAGAAACATGCGGCAAAAGGCAATGGTTTTGGTTTTGGACTAGTAGATCCTTCCAATGTTAATAGTGTCACCAGAACCCTCTCAAGCCGCTATATGAAAGACGGATCTGAAATTCTTATTGATCGGGGCTGGTCTCATGAACTGGGAGAAACTGATTTCCATAACACATACAACATGGACCGTCGGCCACGCATGCTAACGCCACGTGAATGCAGCAGGCTAATGGGCTTCGATAAACCCGGGGAAAGTGTTTTCCGTATCCCTGTGTCCAATACACAGGCTTACAGACAGTTTGGGAACTCCGTGGTCGTTGATGTCTTTGCGGCCGTCGCCAAACTGCTGAAGTCACGAATTGAATTTGCAGCCTCCCAGCGCTTGCGGCAGTTTTACGACGAAGTCAGCTGACCTGAGCTCCTTCATCAATTTAAATGCTTAAGATTGTTGTAATAATGTCAGAGGTCAACCATGACGTATTTCGAATCAGCTGAAGGTGAGACGGTATCTAAAGAACGAGCATTACAAGAACTGTCCAGGCATTGCGTTCCCGAAACAGATTTCGAAGAATTCTTTAGCGACATGGGCGTAAAGGAACAGTATGACGCTCAGGAAGTGTTGCTCTGGTTGGGATATTAAACTTCCTGTTTAGGAGACTACTATGAGCCAAAAATTCGCAGTGATGATTGCTTACGACGACGATCCAAACGTCAAAAGGTATTCACCTGACTTTCAAACGCAGGATGAGTTTGCTAAAGGGTGGCAGTCGGCTCTTAAAAAGGCACACCACACCTCAGGTCAAAAATCAGTCATCACCTGCGGATGTCGTGGAAAAGGAGAAAAGCGACTTTATGTTCGTGCTTTACCGAACGGTGATGCCTTTATTCTCGTCAAAGCCGCTAACACGGGCATTGAGCATGATCCTTCCTGTGTATTCTTCTCCCTTGATGCCCGGCATACCGGCCTGAAAGGATATGCGAGTGGTGTGGTCCGGATTACAACCGAAGGTGATATGGCTGTAAGGCTCGGTATCGGTATGACAGAGAAAGATCCTCCTGAAAAATCAGAAGTGCCTCCCCTGCCCCATGTTCAGCGACCAGAAGGAGGTCAGGCCTCAATGACCCTCCTGGGCTTGCTTAGTCTTTTGTGGACAGAGTCTGGTCTGAATGTCTGGTACCCGAAAATGGCAGGGAAACGTAACGATTCACTGGTACGGTATCGTCTGCTTGAAACCGCTAAACAAATTCGTACCGGCAGAGCCTGCATAGGTGACCATTTATTCATTGGTGTACCTGACCCGAAACAACCTGTCGCTCAGTCGCAAATTCAGCGTCTTTCATCACAGGCGATGAGTGATAAACGTCTCATGCTCCTGTCAGTTTTACCTCGCTACGATGCTGAAAAGCATGAGAAGCCACTTAAATTTTTACCCCTGCGGAATTTTGGGGGGCTACCGCTGATTTTTTTCAATTCAGAAGTCCATTGGGATAGCGTAAAGAAACGATTTTCATCGGAGTACGCAGCATGGAAATCCGGGGCGAAAATAGTTGTCTTTGCGTTGACGTCACCAGCTGCGGTAACCGGCAGAGGCCCTTCTGTAAGAGCTCATCAAATTGTGCTGATGCACGTTAGCGAGAACTGGATACCTCTGGACTCCTCCTATGAGGCGGTTGTTGCAGAAAAGCTGGATGCAGAGCACCGGCAGTACGTTAAGCCCATGCGTTATGATGCGAGTATTAGTGAGGTGTTCCCTGACTTCTACCTGCTCGACACAAAAAGCGATAAGCCGTTCCCGATGGAAGTATTTGGTATGGCCACTCCTGCTTATCTGGCCCGAAAGCAACTCAAAAAAGATTATTACAACCGTGAATATGGGCCTTATGGATGGTGGCACTGGGATGCGACCACAGCATCTGAAACTATGGTGCTGCCTCATTTTCCAGAATCACGCAAACCTCTTTCAACTGACACACCTGCTTAAAATGGAGAAAAAATGTCCTACATGCTTTCGCTAAGCGAACAGACAAAACTGAACGCTTTCCTGTCAGGGATCCTAGATGATTACAAGACTGGGGTTATCACTCAGATACAAGCTGTTGGTAGAATCGGTAACGTGTTTTCTGCTCTGGAAAGTGGAGACTCAAAAAAGGTAGTGCATTTGTTGACTGAAGGACGAAAACTCCTGCGGACGGGCTGAATGTCCGCAGAAGTTCTTATGTGCCAGGGGATGCAGAGAAGTGTATCAACCTGGCTTCATTTATCATGATGTTTTTCTGCTACGCGGCTGTTTTGACTTTCCAGTACCTCCCCCTGCCATTGCACCAGTTAATGTATCAATGGTGCCTTTCAGGGATTCTGAGATTGTTTTCTCCGCCTCCAGGGTAGCTTCCAGCTTCATTACTTTGGCCTGGAGCGTTTTGAGTTCATTGCTTTGTTCAGCCACTTCCGCTTCATAGCCCTGGCTGACCAAAGTTACTTTATTCAGGTCGGCGCTCAGCGACTCGTTTAGTTTATGGAGTTCAGTAAGTTCGGCATTCACCGCCACCAGGTCACCCTCTTTCCCGGACAGTGCACTTTTCAGCTCAGTACAAAGGTTCTGTGCAGCAATCAATTCCTGTTCAAACCTGTCCCTCTCTGCCTTTGTATCTGACACAGTCTGACTTAACTGGTCGCATTGTCTGGAAAGACCGGCGTTATCAGAACGCTGCGTGTTGATCTCTTCGTTCAGCTTTTTTTGATATTCAAGGTGACCAGCGATCTCTGTTTTACGTTCAGCCAGTTGCTGGGAGAGTGAGTCATTTGACTGCTGTGCGAGGCTCAATTCATGCCGTGTGCTATCTAACTGGTGATGGCAGGTTTCGAGTTCTGCTTCGGCAACATTCAGCCTTGTTTCTAACTCCTTGACGGTACTGTCCCGGATCTCTAATCGACCCTGTAGTGCCTGATTCTCAAGTTTCAGCTCATCCATATCGGTAGCGCTTTGCTCAAGCCGCTGTAACAGCTGCGTTACCTCCTCCTCCAGCTGCATGCTACGTGCTTCAGCTTTTTTAACACTATCATTCTGTATTGCGGTATAGCTTCTACGGTAGTGCCAGGTGATGTACGAGATAATATCGCCGAGTGCAACCTTTACCTCATCGGGTATATCCAGGTAACGGGCCTCTTCAGGAACCTCTTTAACATACTTCTGGTACTCCGCGAACATCTCCTGTGACCTTGCAAACGAGCCGCCAACAGCGTTTCTGAGCCAGTGAACTTTGAAGCTCAGATCGATATTTTCCGGGTTAATTTCTTTCTCTTTGCACAGACGTTCGATTGCATTGAAGTAATCGATCATCGCGATAGATGAGTACCTTGAACGACCCATTTCCTTTGATTTTTCAGTGGATTCGCTGCGGATGTCATTCTGCACCTCTGGCGGGGTAGCATCGTTCAGGCTTTTTTCTTTATCATTTTCAATCATCATTTTTTTCCTGCGGCCGGAAGCTGGTTTGCAAAATATATGCTGATAAGATCGTTCAGAGCATTCAGAAGCGAGATACTGTCGATGCAAATATGAACGTTTCCATTCTCAAACAGGCGACACCGCCAGCCATTCTCATCACTGACCTCGCCTGTGAATTCTGTATTTCTCATGGCCGTCAGCCTGTCGACCATACTCAGCCCACCGCCGGTTGCAGGTGTTGGAGTATCAGAACAGATGCATACAATATTCTCAAAGTCGCGTAAACAAAAGTGATTGTCCTGCGAGAAACCGTTGTACCTCAGCACGTTCACACCAGGAAAAATCCCCCGAAGAACAAGCTTTTTTGGCATTGTATATTGCCTGGCATTGCTTTTGAAACTTCGGTCAAGCTTGTTGAGAACATCAACGAAACCTTCTGCAAGGGTGTCTCGTCTGTTAGCCAGTGCATGCTGTAATGTTCCCTTAACAATCTCCAGGGAAGCGACGGGCGGATCCGTACGAAGGGATTCGTTAAAGGCTTCTTTTTGCTTATGGTTCCAGTACCGGTCCATACCTGTTTCTTCAAAGAGCCTTTTCCACGTTTTACGGTCAATTTCCTTACGCCCCTCCTCGATGGTGCGATCCAGTGACGACGGAAGACCAAATGCGTTGGGCTGCATAATTCTGCTGGTGAAGAGAGAGAGACCGCACAGTTCCGACGCTTCCGAGATTAACCGCATCCCTTCTTCGAATTTCTGCATGGCCATATCCCGGGCGCTGATGAGCTGCCCTGTCCGGCTCGCCGGTACTGGCTCAGAACCCTGGTTTTGAGTCATTTTACACTCCATTTTGGTATGTCAGAACATTTTGATTTGAGCAAAGGTAGGTGTACACAGACATTAAAGTTGTCTCCTTTAACATGAAAAAGACTTTAAAGTTGTCTACTTCTTCAGATAGACCTACTTAACAGGATACTAAGTAGGTCATCTCCTTTCTCGCGTAGCATCTCTCGACGTTCACAGCAGAGGACACGTTTCAAAATGTCATCCAAAATTTTTTTCCATTATCTGACGTTGGGTGATTTTGATGGTCAGCGAGTAGAGGCTTTAACAATGTGGGTTGCCCTGAGCAAAGTAAGGGAAGTAGATGTACCAGAAATGTACGCGTTGCCTTGCATGAAGGGGGGCATCTTAAAGCTCATTGATTAAACAAACTCACTATGCCGCTACAAACAGCCCAAAACCGTCACTTGATAACGTGTTATTTAGATAAATTAATGCTCAGGGCTTTTAGCCAAACTGTCACTTGATGTAAGAATCCAGAACCTTCAGCACAACGTCCAGGTCTTCTTCTCGTTTCTGTTCTTCACTTTCATGAACAATATGTTCAGTCAAATGTCCTTTAATCACTTCACGCAATAAACCATTCACGGCACCACGTATGGCGGCTATTTGTTGCAGTACAGCGGCACATTCGTGAGGTTCATCAAGCATTTTTTTCAGCGCAGCAACCTGCCCCTGGATCTTGCTTGTACGTGCTTTCAGTTTTTGTTTATCGCGGATGGTATGTGACATGTGGGCTCTCACTCTCCTGGATATTTTATGTAACTATACCAGCGTTATTCTACTGGGGGGTAGTATATTTTACTGGGGGGGAGTAGAATCCGGCCTACACTTAATAACCAAGAATGATTCTCATGAACGAATTTACGACACTTCTTCAGCAAGGCAACGCATGGTTTTTCATCCCCAGCGCCATTCTGCTTGGCGCGCTTCATGGACTGGAGCCCGGGCACTCCAAAACAATGATGGCAGCATTCATCATTGCTATAAAAGGCACCGTACGTCAGGCCGTGATGCTGGGTGTCGCGGCAACATTGTCGCACACTGCAGTCGTATGGCTGATTGCTTTTGGAGGGATGTATATCAGTAATAAATTTACCGCAGAATCAGCCGAACCCTGGCTACAGATGGTCTCTTCAGTGATCATCCTTGGTACGGCTTTTTGGATGTTCTGGCGAACCTGGAGCGGTGAGAAAAACTGGCTGGAGGGAATGCAGGAGAATGAACATCATCACCATGACGAAACAAGGTTGATCGATACTGGCCATGGAAAAGTTGAACTGTCCATTTTTGAAGAAGGACAACTTCCCCACTGGCGGCTACGCACTCTTAGTGGCCAAAGATGGGCTTCTGAAGATATCTCATTAACCACACTTCGGGAAAACAGTACGATCTCTCAGACTTTTGAATTTGTTGATCATGGTGATTATCTGGAGTCAACATCTCCCATCCCTGAGCCTCACAGTTTCAACGTACGTCTGTCTCTGGGACATCGTGGTCATGTCCATGACTATGATGTGGCGTTCGCTGAACACGACCATGACCATGACCACTCTGAGCTTGATGGGCTGGATGTGAATTCGAAAGAGTATCAGGACGCTCACGAACTGGCTCATGCCAATGACATAAAACGCCGCTTCGACGGGAAAGAAGTAACCAACGGGCAAATCCTGATATTTGGACTGACAGGAGGGCTTATCCCTTGCCCGGCAGCTATAACTGTATTGTTGATCTGCCTTCAGCTTAAAGCGCTTACGCTGGGTGCCACACTGGTTGTTTGTTTCAGTATCGGCCTGGCATTGACCCTCGTAACGGTTGGAGTGGGTGCGGCGATCAGCGTTCGTCAGGTCGCCAAACGCTGGAGTGGCTTCAATACCATCGCCAGAAGAGCCCCCTATATTTCAAGCGCCCTGATTGCTGCTGTTGGGATTTACATGGGTATACATGGCTGGAATGGGCTGGTGCATTAACACCGGTACTGATGACACACACTCTGGGTACTTACAAAGTACATCCTAAGCGCCACCGTTGAGGTTATGAGCAGAAAAACCCGGAATATAAAGCTGCTCTTTCCGGGACTTGTTGCTGAGGCAGGGATTAAGTAACTGATTAAATCCATTCCCATAAGACTCAATGATAAATGAAAGAATAAAAAAAACGCTCCCGGACGGGAGCGTAAGCCAGTGACTTCGGCGTCAAATGAGGGTCTAACAAGTGGAGCTGCGGGTTAATTCTGGGTGATCTGGCTGCGATGCTTTTCAGCCTGCTGCTGATGAATAACGGAAGACTGACCATTATTCGCCTTCTCGTGCACAACAGCGGCTTTTTCATGCTCGTTCATTTCTGAAAATGACGTTGCTGATTCGTTGGTGGCCCCTGGTTTGCCTTTCATCATTTTTTTATGCATCTCCGCCATGTCCTGGTGGGCAGAAGCGTTGCCGTTTTGCATCATTTCATGGGACATTGCAGCCTGATCGTGTCCGCTCATATCCATCATTGTCATACTGTCTCCCTGAACAGCGCTTTTTTCAGAGGTTGACTGCATCTGATGGGCGGGTGCCTGGGCATTATTTACCTGGTCATGCATGTTCATTGTCTCTGCAGCCATGGCGGATGAAGCGACAGCCATAATGGCAACAAATGATACAAGGATCTTTTTCATGGTTGGGTCTCCGGTGTTTTCATACCCAAACAATCAACGGCTTATAACAGAGAAAGCATTTGATCTCAGGGCGGGTTATTCATCACTCCAGGAACCAGGCGATTGCGTTATCACTCTGCTCCTGATTTATGTATGATTATAAAAAACCGCCTCTGTTTATCGCGTGACTGAATGATGACAATTTTGTCACCTTCCAGGTTTCTCCTGAAGAACGGGATTAATCCATTAACAGGCGCACACTGAACACAATTTCCCGCCCCTGCTGTTCTGCTGACAGCTCGCCGCCATGAGCATGAATGATCGACCTTGTAATTGATAATCCCAGCCCCGCGCCTTCCGTGTTGTGGACCCTTGATGAATCAGCTCGATAGAACCGATCAAACAAACGTTCCAGATTAGCGGGAACCTGGCCGGACATCGTATTCGTAATCATCACGTTCACACAGTCACTGTCACGCTCAAGGTGTATCGCTGTACAGGTGTTATCGGGAGAATACTTGATTGCATTGGAAAGCAGGTTACTGAAAGCACGTCGCAGCATATCGCTGTCTCCGGCAACAACGCCCTCTCCTTCAACGGTGATTGTCTTTCCTGTTTCGTCTGCCAGAGGCTCGAACAGCTCACGTAATTCATTCAGTTCGGCGGCCAGATCCACATCATGTTTATCCAGCTGCAGCAGACCATGCTCTGAACGTGCCAGAAAAAGCATATCACTGGTCATTCGTGACAACCTTTTCAGTTCTTCCAGGTAAGCGAATAAGATTTCGCGGTAATGCGAAACATCCCTTTCCTTAGCCAGTGCAAACTGCGTCTGCATCATCAGATTACTGACCGCTGTGCGCAGCTCATGCGCGATGTCAGACGAGAAATCTGACAGTTTCCGGAATGACCCCTCCAGGCGATCGAACATGTTATTGAACTCCTGCATGGTCTCAGAAATTTCCGGCGGAGCCAAATCGGGATTAAGACGCTGATCCAGGCTGTGTACGGTCATGGAGGAAGCCAGACTGGTCATTTCCCGTAGCGGTTTCAGACCAATACGTGTGGTCAGCCAGCCCAGAAAAACAGAAATAAAGACCAGACCGA
>NZ_JBJHHG010000039.1:0-26322 GCF_045257065.1 Enterobacter sp. PP-008-ECC_S150
CAGGCGACAACATCAAGATGGTTGTGACGCTGATCCACCCAATCGCGATGGACGACGGTCTGCGTTTCGCAATCCGTGAAGGCGGCCGTACCGTTGGCGCGGGCGTTGTTGCTAAAGTTCTGGGCTAATTAATTATCCCTGAATAAAAAAAGGACGCTTCGGCGTCCTTTTTTGTTTTCTGCTATTCAAGTTTGGTGACAAAATTTCGCATTTTTTGCCTCCTCCCGCACCGTATTCTGGCGCTTGTGCTATTGTAATCATAACCATTCTCACTTACACTTTGCGCATAATTTGAACGGGAGTCTCTATGTACGTTTGTTTATGTAATGGTGTAAGCGACAAAAAAATACGTCAGGCCGTTCGCCAGTTTCAGCCCCAGTCATTCCAGCAGCTTCGCAAATTTGTTCCGGTGGGAAATCAATGCGGTAAATGTGTACGTGCTGCGCGAGAGATCATGCAGGACGAACTGATGCAGATCCCGGAATACAAAGAGATCGCCTAAGCGCCCATCTTTTTTTTGACATCCCTGTAGCCCGATCTACGCTTCAATGAGTGGAAGCGGAGGGACTATATAATGAAAGGTGATGTTAAAATCATAAGTTATCTCAATAAATTATTGGGAAATGAGCTTGTCGCAATCAACCAGTACTTTCTTCACGCAAGAATGTTTAAAAACTGGGGACTCAAACGTTTAAACGACGTTGAGTACCATGAATCTATAGATGAGATGAAACACGCTGATAAATATATCGAGCGTATTTTATTTCTGGAAGGCATTCCGAACCTGCAGGATCTCGGTAAGCTTGGCATCGGAGAAGACGTCGAAGAGATGCTGCGCTCCGACCTCAGGCTGGAACTTGAAGGCGCTAAAGATCTCCGTGAAGCGATCGCCTATGCTGACAGCGTACATGACTACGTCAGCCGCGATATGATGATCCAGATCCTGGCCGATGAAGAAGGGCATATTGACTGGCTGGAAACAGAGCTGGATCTCATTGCTAAAATCGGCCTGCAAAACTATCTTCAGTCGCAGATTAAAGTGGAAGAGTAGCCCACGTCTTCCAGCCTACGCATAAACCCGCTGCTGCCAGAAATGGCCCAAAAGGCAGCGGGTTTTTTAATGCGTTTTTATCAGGGCGGATTAACGAAAAAACAAGGAAACATAGAAGCGCCATAAGCGCCGCGAGCAATGCCAGCGAGGGCAGTACGCACCAGCCATGCCATGCACCAAGCGTTGCCAGGTATTTCACATCGCCATATCCCATCCCTTCACGCCGGCAGATACACCAATACCCCCAATAAATAACCGCAAAGCCAACATATCCGGCCATCGCACCCGCCACCGCACTCGGCAAAAAATCAGGTTGGATACAGAGCTGAAAGAGCAGTCCCGCCCATAGCAGCGGGCAAAGAAATTTATCGGGAAGCAGACCGGAGCGAATATCGGCATGCACCAGTAAGGCAGTCAGTAAAAGATAGAGCAGCAGAAAGGGGAGGGTGGCTAGCATGAAGAAGGCCTCAAACGGGTTTGAGCGGATACTCGTTCTAATCGGCCTGCCCGGCAATATGCAAAAGCCGCAGTTGCGTAGCGGCTCGAAACAAAGAACTGATCCATGAAAAATTGCATAACACGTTGCGCACGCCTGCGCATCCGGCGTCTATAGCGCTTAATTTCTAAACGGCACTTGCGTCTTGCGCAGATTTACGTATAATGCGCGGGCTTGTCGTAATTGACGGCGGGTTCAATCAGAACCAGAGTAGCTCATTTTGTTACTCAACAATGCTCCCAATTGGGGAGCTACGTAAGAACGGTTACACTCTCCCATCAATCGTAATGGGTTTGAGGAGTAATCATTTTCGTTTATAAAATAATTGGAGCTCTGGTCTCATGCAGAACCAAAGAATCCGTATCCGCCTTAAAGCGTTTGATCATCGTCTGATCGATCAATCAACCGCGGAAATCGTCGAGACTGCTAAGCGCACTGGTGCGCAAGTCCGTGGTCCGATCCCGCTGCCGACCCGCAAAGAGCGCTTCACCGTTCTGATCTCTCCGCACGTTAACAAAGACGCGCGCGATCAGTACGAAATCCGCACTCACAAGCGTCTGGTTGACATCGTTGAGCCAACTGAGAAAACCGTTGATGCTCTGATGCGTCTGGATCTGGCTGCCGGTGTAGACGTGCAGATCAGCCTGGGTTAATCAGGTCATCGAGCGATTGAGAGGTTGAAACAATGATTGGTTTAGTCGGTAAAAAAGTGGGTATGACCCGCATCTTCACTGAAGATGGCGTTTCTATCCCAGTAACCGTAATCGAAGTTGAAGCAAACCGCGTTACTCAGGTTAAAGATCTGGCTAACGATGGCTACCGCGCTATTCAGGTTACCACTGGTGCTAAAAAAGCTAACCGTGTAACCAAACCAGAAGCGGGTCACTTCGCTAAAGCTGGCGTAGAAGCTGGCCGTGGTCTGTGGGAATTCCGTCTTGCTGAAGGCGAAGAGTTCACCGTAGGTCAGGACATTAGCGTTGAGCTGTTTGCTGACGTTAAAAAAGTTGACGTAACCGGTACCTCTAAAGGTAAAGGTTTTGCTGGTACCGTTAAGCGCTGGAACTTCCGTACCCAGGACGCTACCCACGGTAACTCCTTGTCTCACCGCGTTCCGGGTTCTATCGGTCAGAACCAGACTCCGGGCAAAGTGTTCAAAGGCAAGAAAATGGCAGGTCAGCTGGGTAACGAACGTGTAACCGTTCAGAGCCTGGACGTAGTACGTGTTGACGCTGAGCGCAACCTGCTGCTGGTTAAAGGTGCAGTTCCGGGTGCAACCGGTAGCGACCTGATCGTTAAACCAGCTGTGAAGGCGTAAGGGGATAGCAATGGAATTAGTATTGAAAGACGCGCAGAGCGCGCTGACTGTTTCCGAAACTACCTTCGGTCGTGATTTCAACGAAGCGCTGGTTCACCAGGTTGTTGTTGCTTATGCAGCTGGTGCTCGTCAGGGTACTCGTGCTCAGAAGACTCGTGCTGAAGTAACTGGTTCTGGCAAAAAGCCATGGCGCCAGAAAGGTACCGGCCGTGCGCGTTCAGGTTCTATCAAGAGCCCGATCTGGCGTTCAGGTGGCGTGACCTTCGCTGCGCGTCCACAGGACCACAGTCAAAAAGTTAACAAAAAGATGTACCGCGGCGCGCTGAAAAGCATCCTGTCCGAACTGGTACGTCAGGATCGTCTGATCGTTGTCGAGAAGTTCTCTGTTGAAGCGCCTAAAACTAAGCTGCTGGCACAGAAACTGAAAGACATGGCTCTGGAAGATGTGCTGATCATCACCGGTGAGCTGGACGAGAACCTGTTCCTGGCCGCACGTAACCTGCACAAGGTTGACGTACGCGATGCGACTGGTATCGACCCGGTTAGCCTGATCGCCTTCGACAAAGTCGTAATGACTGCTGATGCTGTTAAGCAAGTTGAGGAGATGCTGGCATGATTCGTGAAGAACGTCTGCTGAAGGTGCTTCGCGCACCGCACGTTTCTGAAAAAGCGTCTACTGCGATGGAAAAAACAAACACCATCGTTCTCAAAGTTGCTAAAGACGCGACCAAAGCAGAGATCAAAGCTGCTGTGCAGAAACTGTTTGAAGTCGAAGTCGAAGTCGTTAACACCCTGGTCGTTAAAGGGAAAGTTAAACGTCACGGACAGCGTATCGGTCGTCGTAGCGACTGGAAAAAAGCTTACGTCACCCTGAAAGAAGGCCAGAATCTGGACTTCGTTGGCGGCGCTGAGTAAGTCGGAGGAGTAATACAATGGCAGTTGTTAAATGTAAACCGACATCTCCGGGTCGTCGCCACGTAGTTAAAGTGGTTAACCCTGAGCTGCACAAGGGCAAACCTTTTGCTCCGTTGCTGGAAAAAAACAGCAAATCCGGTGGTCGTAACAACAATGGCCGTATCACCACTCGTCACATCGGTGGTGGCCACAAGCAGGCTTATCGTATTGTTGACTTCAAACGCAACAAAGACGGTATCCCAGCAGTTGTTGAACGTCTTGAGTACGATCCGAACCGTTCCGCGAACATCGCGCTGGTTCTGTACAAAGACGGCGAACGCCGTTACATCCTGGCCCCTAAAGGCCTGAAAGCTGGCGACCAGATTCAGTCTGGCGTTGATGCTGCAATCAAAGCAGGCAACACCCTGCCGATGCGCAATATCCCGGTTGGTTCTACCGTTCATAACGTAGAAATGAAACCAGGTAAAGGCGGTCAGCTGGCGCGTTCCGCGGGTACTTACGTTCAGATCGTTGCGCGTGATGGTGCTTATGTCACCCTGCGTCTGCGTTCTGGTGAAATGCGTAAAGTCGAAGCAGACTGCCGCGCTACTCTGGGCGAAGTTGGCAATGCTGAGCATATGCTGCGCGTTCTGGGTAAAGCAGGTGCTGCACGCTGGCGTGGTGTTCGTCCTACCGTTCGCGGTACTGCGATGAACCCAGTCGACCACCCACATGGTGGTGGTGAAGGTCGTAACTTTGGTAAGCACCCGGTATCTCCGTGGGGCGTTCAGACCAAAGGTAAGAAGACCCGCAGCAACAAGCGTACTGATAAATTTATCGTACGTCGCCGTAGCAAATAATTTTAGAGGATAAGCCATGCCACGTTCTCTCAAGAAAGGTCCTTTTATTGACCTGCACTTGCTGAAGAAGGTAGAGAAAGCGGTGGAAAGCGGAGACAAGAAGCCCCTGCGCACTTGGTCCCGTCGTTCAACGATCTTTCCTAACATGATCGGTTTGACCATCGCTGTCCATAATGGTCGTCAGCACGTTCCAGTCTTTGTTACCGACGAAATGGTTGGTCACAAACTGGGTGAATTCGCACCGACTCGTACTTATCGCGGCCACGCTGCTGATAAAAAAGCGAAGAAGAAATAAGGTAGGAGGAAGAGATGGAAACTTTAGCTCAACATCGCCATGCTCGTTCTTCTGCACAGAAGGTTCGCCTTGTTGCTGACCTGATTCGCGGTAAGAAAGTGTCGCAGGCCCTGGACATCCTGACCTATACCAACAAGAAAGCTGCGGTATTGGTCAAGAAAGTACTGGAATCTGCCATTGCTAACGCTGAACACAACGATGGCGCTGACATCGACGATCTGAAAGTCGCGAAAATTTTCGTAGATGAAGGCCCAAGCATGAAGCGCATTATGCCGCGTGCGAAAGGTCGTGCAGATCGCATCCTGAAGCGCACCAGCCACATTACTGTGGTTGTGTCCGATCGCTGAGACTCTGGAGACTAGCAATGGGTCAGAAAGTACATCCTAATGGTATTCGCCTGGGTATTGTAAAACCATGGAACTCTACCTGGTTTGCGAACACCAAAGAATTCGCTGACAACCTGGACAGCGATTTTAAAGTACGTCAGTACCTGACTAAGGAACTGGCTAAAGCGTCTGTATCTCGTATCGTTATCGAGCGTCCAGCGAAGAGCATCCGTGTGACTATTCACACTGCTCGTCCTGGCATCGTTATCGGTAAGAAAGGCGAAGACGTAGAAAAACTGCGCAAGGTCGTAGCGGATATCGCTGGCGTTCCTGCACAGATCAATATCGCTGAAGTTCGTAAGCCTGAACTGGACGCTAAATTGGTTGCTGACAGCATCACTTCTCAGCTGGAACGTCGTGTTATGTTCCGTCGTGCTATGAAGCGTGCTGTACAGAACGCAATGCGTCTGGGCGCTAAAGGTATCAAAGTTGAAGTTAGCGGCCGTCTGGGCGGCGCGGAAATCGCACGTACCGAATGGTACCGTGAAGGTCGCGTACCGCTGCACACTCTGCGTGCTGACATCGACTACAACACCTCTGAAGCGCACACCACTTACGGTGTAATCGGCGTTAAGGTATGGATCTTCAAAGGTGAGATCCTGGGTGGTATGGCTGCTGTTGAACAACCGGAAAAACCGGCTGCTCAACCTAAAAAGCAGCAGCGTAAAGGCCGTAAATAAGGAGCGTCGCTGATGTTACAACCAAAGCGTACAAAATTCCGTAAAGTGCACAAAGGCCGCAACCGTGGTCTGGCGCAGGGTACGGATGTTAGCTTCGGCACTTTCGGTCTGAAAGCTGTTGGCCGTGGTCGTCTGACTGCACGTCAGATCGAAGCAGCACGTCGTGCAATGACCCGTGCAGTTAAGCGTCAAGGTAAAATTTGGATCCGTGTATTCCCGGACAAACCAATTACCGAGAAGCCGCTGGAAGTTCGTATGGGTAAAGGTAAAGGTAACGTGGAGTACTGGGTTGCCTTGATCCAACCGGGCAAAGTCCTTTATGAAATGGACGGTGTTCCGGAAGAGCTGGCCCGTGAAGCCTTCGGCCTGGCAGCAGCGAAACTGCCTATCAAAACCACCTTTGTAACTAAGACGGTGATGTAATGAAAGCAAAAGAGCTGCGTGAAAAAAGCGTTGAAGAGCTGAACGCTGAGCTGCTGAACCTGCTGCGTGAGCAGTTCAACCTGCGTATGCAGGCTGCAAGTGGCCAGCTGCAACAGACTCACCTGCTGAAGCAAGTGCGTCGCAATGTTGCACGCGTTAAGACTTTACTGACTCAGAAGGCGGGTGCGTAATGACCGATAAAATCCGTACTCTGCAAGGTCGTGTTGTTAGCGACAAAATGGAGAAATCCATTGTTGTAGCTATCGAACGTATTGTGAAACACCCGATCTACGGTAAATTCATCAAGCGTACGACCAAACTGCACGTACATGACGAGAACAACGAATGTGGTATCGGCGACAAGGTTGAAATCCGTGAATGCCGTCCACTGTCCAAGACTAAGTCCTGGACGCTGGTTCGCGTTGTAGAGAAAGCGGTTCTGTAATACAGTACGCCTTCTCAATACGAATAAACGGCTCAGCGATGAGCCGTTTATTTTTTCTACCCATATTGCAGAAGCGGTGTTATAATGCCGCGCCCTCGATATGGGGCTTTTTAACGGCTCTGATTTTAGAGTCTCAGGTAGTAGTTGACATTAGCGGAGCACTAAAATGATCCAAGAACAGACTATGCTGAACGTCGCCGACAACTCCGGTGCACGTCGCGTAATGTGTATCAAGGTTCTGGGTGGCTCGCACCGTCGCTACGCAGGCGTAGGCGACATCATCAAGATCACCATCAAGGAAGCAATTCCACGTGGTAAGGTCAAAAAAGGTGATGTGCTGAAGGCGGTAGTGGTGCGCACCAAGAAGGGTGTTCGTCGCCCTGACGGTTCTGTCATTCGCTTCGATGGTAATGCATGCGTTATTTTAAACAATAACAGCGAGCAGCCTATCGGCACGCGTATCTTTGGGCCGGTAACTCGTGAACTTCGTACTGAGAAGTTCATGAAAATTATCTCTCTGGCACCAGAAGTACTCTAAGGAGCGAATCATGGCAGCGAAAATCCGTCGTGATGACGAAGTTATCGTGTTAACCGGTAAAGATAAAGGTAAACGCGGTAAAGTAAAAAATGTTCTGTCTTCCGGCAAACTTGTCGTTGAAGGTATCAACCTGGTTAAGAAACATCAGAAGCCGGTTCCGGCCCTGAACCAACCAGGTGGCATCGTTGAAAAAGAAGCTGCTATTCAGGTTTCTAACGTTGCAATCTTCAATGCGGCTACCGGCAAGGCTGACCGTGTAGGCTTTAGATTCGAAGACGGCAAAAAAGTCCGTTTCTTCAAGTCTAACAGCGAAACTATCAAGTAATTTGGAGTAGTACGATGGCGAAACTGCATGATTACTACAAAGACGAAGTAGTTAAGAAACTCATGACCGAGTTTAACTACAATTCTGTCATGCAAGTCCCTCGGGTCGAGAAGATCACCCTGAACATGGGTGTTGGTGAAGCGATCGCTGACAAGAAACTGCTGGATAACGCAGCAGCTGACCTGACAGCAATCTCCGGTCAAAAACCGCTGATCACCAAAGCACGCAAATCTGTTGCAGGCTTCAAAATCCGTCAGGGCTATCCGATCGGCTGTAAAGTAACTCTGCGTGGCGAACGCATGTGGGAGTTCTTTGAGCGCCTGATCACTATTGCTGTTCCACGTATCCGTGACTTCCGTGGCTTGTCCGCTAAGTCTTTCGACGGTCGTGGTAACTACAGCATGGGTGTCCGTGAGCAGATCATCTTCCCAGAAATCGACTACGATAAAGTCGACCGCGTGCGTGGTTTGGATATTACCATTACCACTACTGCGAAATCTGACGAAGAAGGCCGTGCTCTGCTGGCTGCCTTTGACTTCCCGTTCCGCAAGTAAGGTAGGGTTACTGAATGGCTAAGCAATCAATGAAAGCACGCGAAGTAAAGCGCGTAGCTTTAGCTGATAAATTCTTCGCTAAACGCGCTGAACTGAAAGCGATCATTTCTGATGTGAACGCTTCCGACGAAGATCGTTGGAATGCGGTTCTCAAGCTGCAGTCTCTGCCGCGTGATTCCAGCCCGTCTCGTCAGCGTAACCGCTGTCGTCAAACAGGTCGTCCACATGGTTATGTGGGCAAGTTTGGGTTGAGCCGTATCAAACTGCGTGAAGCCGCCATGCGCGGTGAAGTGCCAGGCTTGAAAAAGGCTAGCTGGTAATTACCAATTGAATCACGGGAGTAAAGACAGATGAGCATGCAAGATCCGATCGCGGATATGCTGACCCGTATCCGTAACGGTCAGGCCGCGAACAAAGTTGCGGTCACCATGCCTTCCGCCAAGCTGAAAGTGGCAATTGCCAACGTGCTGAAGGAAGAAGGTTTTATCGAAGATTTTAAAGTTGAAGGCGACACCAAGCCGGAACTGGAACTTACTCTCAAGTATTTCCAGGGTAAAGCTGTTGTAGAAAGCATTCAGCGTGTCAGCCGCCCAGGCCTGCGCATCTATAAGAAAAAAGATGAGCTGCCAAAAGTTATGGCTGGCCTTGGTATCGCAGTTGTTTCTACCTCTAAAGGTGTTATGACTGATCGTGCAGCGCGCCAGGCTGGTCTTGGTGGCGAAATTATCTGCTACGTAGCCTAATCGGAGGAAAGAATGTCTCGTGTTGCTAAAGCACCGGTCGTTATTCCTGCCGGCGTTGATGTAAAAATCGACGGTCAGGTTATTACGATCAAAGGTAAAAACGGCGAGCTGACTCGTACCCTCAACAAAGCTGTTGAAGTTAAACATGCAGATAACGCTCTGACCTTCGGTCCACGTGATGGTTTCGTGGATGGATGGGCTCAGGCTGGTACCGCGCGTGCCCTGCTGAACTCAATGGTTGTTGGTGTTACCGAAGGCTTCACTAAAAAGCTTCAGCTGGTTGGTGTAGGTTATCGTGCAGCTATCAAAGGGAATGCAGTAGGCCTGTCTCTGGGCTTCTCACACCCTGTTGAGCATCCGCTGCCGGCCGGTATCACTGCAGAATGTCCGACTCAAACTGAAATCGTGCTGAAAGGCGCTGATAAACAGCTGATCGGCCAGGTTGCAGCAGATCTGCGCGCCTACCGTCGTCCTGAGCCTTACAAAGGCAAGGGTGTTCGTTACGCCGACGAAGTCGTGCGTACCAAAGAGGCTAAGAAGAAGTAAGGTAACACTATGGATAAGAAATCTGCTCGTATCCGTCGTGCGACCCGCGCACGCCGCAAGCTCAAAGAGCTGGGTGCAACTCGCCTGGTGGTACATCGTACCCCGCGTCATATTTACGCACAGGTAATTGCACCGAACGGTTCTGAAGTTCTGGTAGCTGCTTCTACTGTAGAAAAAGCTATCTCAGAACAATTGAAGTACACCGGTAACAAAGACGCCGCTGCAGCTGTAGGTAAAGCTGTTGCTGAACGCGCTCTGGAAAAAGGCATCAGCAATGTTTCCTTTGACCGTTCCGGGTTCCAATATCATGGTCGTGTCCAGGCACTGGCAGATGCTGCCCGTGAAGCTGGCCTTCAGTTCTAAGGTAGAGGTGTAAGATGGCTCACATCGAAAAACAGGCTGGCGAACTGCAGGAAAAGCTGATCGCGGTAAACCGCGTATCTAAAACCGTTAAAGGTGGTCGTATTTTCTCCTTCACAGCTCTGACTGTAGTAGGCGATGGTAACGGTCGCGTTGGTTTTGGTTACGGTAAAGCGCGTGAAGTTCCAGCAGCGATCCAGAAAGCGATGGAAAAAGCCCGTCGCAATATGATTAACGTCGCGCTGAACAACGGCACCCTGCAGCACCCAGTTAAAGGTGTTCACACGGGTTCTCGTGTATTCATGCAGCCAGCTTCAGAAGGTACCGGTATCATCGCCGGTGGTGCAATGCGCGCCGTTCTGGAAGTTGCTGGGGTTCATAACGTTCTGGCCAAAGCATATGGTTCCACCAACCCGATCAACGTGGTTCGTGCAACTATTGATGGCCTGGAAAATATGAATTCTCCAGAAATGGTCGCTGCCAAGCGTGGTAAATCCGTTGAAGAAATTCTGGGGTAATTGACCATGGCAAAGACTATTAAAATCACTCAAACCCGCAGTGCAATCGGTCGTCTGCCGAAACACAAGGCAACGCTGCTTGGCCTGGGTCTGCGTCGTATTGGTCATACCGTTGAGCGCGAGGATACTCCTGCTGTTCGTGGTATGGTCAACGCGGTTTACTTCATGGTTAAAGTTGAGGAGTAAGAGATGCGTTTAAATACTCTGTCTCCGGCCGAAGGCTCTAAAAAGGCGGGTAAACGCCTGGGTCGTGGTATCGGTTCTGGCCTCGGCAAAACCGGTGGTCGTGGTCACAAAGGTCAGAACTCTCGTTCTGGCGGTGGCGTACGTCGCGGTTTCGAGGGTGGCCAGATGCCACTGTACCGTCGTCTGCCGAAGTTCGGCTTCACCTCTCGCAAAGCAGCGATCACAGCGGAAATCCGTCTGTCTGACCTGGCGAAAGTTGAAGGCGGCGTTGTAGACCTGAACACGCTGAAAGCAGCAAACATTATCGGTATCCAGATCGAGTTCGCGAAAGTGATCCTGGCTGGTGAAGTTTCTACTCCGGTAACTGTTCGTGGCCTGCGTGTTACTAAAGGTGCTCGTGCTGCTATCGAAGCTGCTGGCGGTAAAATTGAGGAATAAGTAGCAGATGGCTAAGCAACCGGGATTAGATTTTCAAAGTGCCAAAGGTGGATTTGGCGAGCTGAAACGCAGACTGCTGTTTGTTATCGGCGCGCTGATTGTGTTCCGTATTGGCTCTTTTATTCCGATCCCTGGTATCGATGCCGCTGTACTTGCCAAACTGCTTGAGCAACAGCGAGGCACCATCATTGAAATGTTCAACATGTTCTCTGGTGGTGCTCTCAGCCGTGCTTCTATCTTCGCATTGGGTATTATGCCGTACATTTCGGCATCTATTATTATCCAGCTGCTGACGGTCGTTCATCCGGCCCTGGCAGAGTTGAAGAAAGAAGGGGAGTCTGGACGTCGTAAGATTAGTCAGTACACCCGTTACGGTACTCTGGTGCTGGCAATATTCCAGTCGATCGGTATTGCTACCGGTCTGCCGAATATGCCTGGTATGCAGGGCCTGGTGTTAAACCCAGGCTTTGCATTCTACTTCACCGCTGTTGTAAGTCTGGTCACAGGGACAATGTTCCTGATGTGGCTCGGCGAACAGATTACTGAACGTGGTATCGGTAACGGTATCTCAATCATTATCTTCGCCGGTATTGTTGCGGGCCTCCCGCCAGCCATCGCCCATACTATCGAGCAAGCGCGTCAAGGCGACCTGCACTTCCTCCTGTTGCTGTTGGTTGCAGTATTAGTATTTGCAGTGACGTTCTTTGTTGTCTTCGTTGAACGTGGTCAACGCCGCATTGTGGTGAACTACGCTAAACGTCAGCAGGGTCGTCGTGTCTATGCTGCACAGAGCACACATTTACCGCTGAAAGTGAACATGGCGGGGGTTATCCCGGCTATCTTCGCTTCCAGTATTATTCTGTTCCCGGCAACCATCGCGTCATGGTTCGGGGGCGGTACTGGTTGGAACTGGCTGACAACAATTTCGCTGTATTTGCAGCCTGGGCAACCACTTTATGTGTTACTCTATGCGTCTGCGATCATCTTCTTCTGTTTCTTCTACACGGCGTTGGTCTTCAACCCGCGTGAAACAGCAGATAACCTGAAGAAGTCCGGTGCATTTGTACCAGGAATTCGTCCGGGAGAGCAAACGGCGAAGTATATCGATAAAGTAATGACTCGCCTGACTTTGGTTGGTGCGCTTTATATTACTTTTATCTGCCTGATCCCGGAGTTCATGCGTGATGCAATGAAAGTACCGTTCTACTTCGGTGGGACCTCACTGCTTATCGTTGTTGTCGTGATTATGGACTTTATGGCTCAAGTGCAAACTCTGATGATGTCGAGTCAGTACGAGTCTGCATTGAAGAAGGCGAACCTGAAAGGCTACGGCCGCTAAATGGTCGCCTGAGAAGTTACGGAGAGTAAAAATGAAAGTTCGTGCTTCCGTCAAGAAATTATGCCGTAACTGCAAAATCGTTAAGCGTGATGGTGTCATCCGTGTGATTTGCAGTGCCGAGCCGAAGCATAAACAGCGCCAAGGCTGATTATTTCGCATATTTTTCTTGCAAAGTTGGGTTGAGCTGGCTAGATTAGCCAGCCAATCTTTTGTATGTCTGTACGTTTCCATTTGAGTATCCTGAAAACGGGCTTTTCAGCATGGTGCGTACATATTAAATAGTAGGAGTGCATAGTGGCCCGTATAGCAGGCATTAACATTCCTGATCAGAAACATGCTGTGATCGCATTAACTTCGATCTACGGCGTCGGCAAGACCCGTTCTAAAGCCATTCTGGCTGCAGCGGGTATCGCTGAAGATGTTAAGATCAGTGAGCTGTCTGAAGAACAAATCGACACGCTGCGTGACGAAGTTGCCAAATTTGTCGTTGAAGGTGATCTGCGCCGTGAAATCAGCATGAGCATCAAGCGCCTGATGGATCTTGGTTGCTATCGCGGTTTGCGTCATCGTCGTGGTCTGCCAGTGCGCGGTCAGCGTACTAAGACCAACGCACGTACCCGTAAGGGTCCGCGCAAACCGATCAAGAAATAATCGGGGTGATTGAATAATGGCAAAGGCACCAGTTCGTGCACGTAAACGTGTAAGAAAACAAGTCTCTGACGGCGTGGCTCATATCCATGCTTCTTTCAACAACACCATCGTTACTATTACTGATCGTCAGGGTAACGCATTGGGTTGGGCAACAGCCGGTGGTTCCGGTTTCCGTGGTTCTCGCAAATCCACTCCGTTCGCAGCTCAGGTTGCAGCAGAGCGTTGCGCAGAAGCCGTAAAAGAATACGGCATCAAGAATCTGGAAGTTATGGTTAAAGGTCCGGGTCCGGGTCGTGAATCTACTGTTCGCGCTCTGAACGCCGCTGGTTTCCGCATCACGAATATTACTGATGTGACTCCGATCCCTCATAACGGTTGTCGTCCGCCGAAAAAACGTCGCGTATAACGCTCCGTTTTTTAGGTTAGTTGGAGATAGAAAATGGCAAGATATTTGGGTCCTAAGCTCAAGCTGAGCCGTCGTGAGGGCACCGACTTATTCCTTAAGTCTGGCGTTCGCGCGATCGATACCAAGTGTAAAATTGAACAAGCTCCTGGCCAGCACGGTGCGCGTAAACCGCGTCTGTCTGACTATGGTGTGCAGTTGCGTGAAAAGCAAAAAGTTCGCCGTATGTACGGTGTGCTGGAGCGTCAGTTCCGTAACTACTATAAAGAAGCAGCACGTCTGAAAGGCAACACGGGTGAAAACCTGCTGGCTCTGCTGGAAGGTCGTCTGGACAACGTTGTATACCGTATGGGCTTCGGCGCTACTCGTGCTGAATCACGTCAGCTGGTTAGCCACAAAGCAATCATGGTAAACGGTCGTGTTGTTAACATCGCTTCTTATCAGGTTAAAGCGAATGACGTTGTTAGCATTCGTGAGAAAGCGAAAAAGCAATCTCGCGTGAAGGCCGCTCTGGAGCTGGCTGAGCAGCGTGAAAAGCCAACCTGGCTGGAAGTTGATGCTGGCAAGATGGAAGGTACGTTCAAGCGTCAGCCAGAACGTTCTGATCTGTCTGCGGACATTAACGAACACCTGATCGTCGAGCTTTACTCCAAGTAAAGCTTAGTACCAAAGAGAGGACACAATGCAGGGTTCTGTGACAGAGTTTCTAAAACCGCGCCTGGTAGATATCGAGCAAGTGAGTTCGACGCACGCCAAGGTGACCCTTGAGCCTTTAGAGCGTGGCTTTGGCCATACTCTGGGTAACGCACTGCGCCGTATTCTGCTCTCATCGATGCCGGGTTGCGCGGTGACCGAGGTTGAGATTGATGGTGTACTTCATGAGTACAGCACCAAAGAAGGCGTTCAGGAAGATATCCTTGAAATCCTGCTCAACCTGAAAGGGCTGGCGGTGAGAGTTCAGGGTAAAGATGAAGTTATTCTTACTCTGAATAAATCTGGCATTGGCCCTGTGACTGCAGCCGACATCACCCACGACGGTGATGTTGAAATCGTCAAGCCGCAGCACGTGATCTGCCACCTGACCGATGAGAACGCAGCGATTAGCATGCGTATCAAAGTTCAGCGCGGTCGTGGTTATGTGCCGGCTTCTGCCCGAATTCATTCGGAAGAAGATGAGCGCCCAATCGGCCGTCTGCTGGTCGACGCATGCTACAGCCCTGTAGAGCGTATTGCCTACAATGTTGAAGCAGCGCGTGTAGAACAGCGTACCGACCTGGACAAGCTGGTCATCGAAATGGAAACCAACGGCACAATCGATCCTGAAGAGGCGATTCGTCGTGCGGCAACCATCCTGGCAGAACAACTGGAAGCTTTCGTTGACTTACGTGATGTACGTCAGCCGGAAGTGAAAGAAGAGAAACCAGAATTCGATCCGATCCTGCTGCGCCCTGTTGACGATCTCGAATTGACTGTCCGCTCTGCTAACTGCCTCAAGGCAGAAGCTATCCACTATATCGGTGATCTGGTACAGCGTACCGAGGTTGAGTTGCTGAAAACGCCGAACCTGGGTAAAAAATCTCTTACTGAGATTAAAGACGTGCTGGCTTCACGTGGTCTGTCTCTGGGCATGCGCCTGGAAAACTGGCCACCGGCAAGCATTGCTGACGAGTAACCGGATCACAGGTTAAGGTTTTACTGAGAAGGATAAGGTCATGCGCCATCGTAAGAGTGGTCGTCAACTGAACCGCAACAGCAGCCATCGCCAGGCTATGTTCCGCAACATGGCAGGTTCACTGGTTCGTCATGAGATCATCAAGACGACCCTGCCTAAAGCGAAAGAGCTGCGTCGCGTAGTTGAGCCGCTGATTACTCTTGCCAAGACTGACAGCGTTGCTAATCGTCGTCTGGCATTCGCCCGTACTCGTGATAACGAGATCGTGGCAAAACTGTTTAACGAACTGGGCCCGCGTTTCGCGAGCCGTGCCGGTGGTTACACTCGCATTCTGAAGTGTGGTTTCCGTGCAGGCGACAACGCGCCGATGGCTTACATCGAGCTGGTTGATCGTTCAGAGAAAGCAGAAGCTGCTGCAGAGTAATCTGCAGTAACGTAAAAAAACCCGCTTCGGCGGGTTTTTTTATATCCGCGATATCCCCACTTCTCTACAATGTCTGTATCAATTCTGTTCATCCCCAGGAGCCGGTAATGTGGTTGCTTGACCAGTGGGCAGAACGCCATATACGCGATGCCCAACAAAAAGGTGAATTCGACGATCTTCCGGGCAGCGGCGAACCCATTGCGCTTGACGATGACTCGCACATTGCGCCTGAACTGCGGGCTGGATACCGTTTACTGAAAAATGCAGGCTGTCTCCCTCCGGAACTTGAGCAACGTAGAGAGGCTATTGAACTGGCCGATCTGCTTAAAGGGATCCGTCAGGACGATCCGCGACATTGCGAACTTAGCCGCCGCCTCGCCCTCCTTGAACTTAAGCTGCGCCAGGCAGGCATGAACACTGAGTTTCTACACGGTGAATACGGTGGAAGATTGATGCAGAAAATAAATGAGGAGTAGCTATGTACCGTATTGGTGAACTTGCGAAGCTCGCGAACGTCACGCCGGATACCATCCGGTATTACGAAAAGCAGCAGATGATCGATCATGAAGTTCGCACTGAAGGCGGTTTTCGCCTTTACACCGATAACGATCTGCAGCGGCTGCGGTTTATACGTTACGCGCGTCAGCTCGGCTTCACGCTGGATTCGATCCGCGAATTGCTGTCGATCCGCATCGATCCGGAACATCACACCTGCCAGGAATCTAAAAGCATTGTACAGGCCAGGCTGGATGAGGTTGAAGCGCGCATTCAGGAGCTGCAAACCATGCAGCGCTCTCTGCAAAGACTGAATGATGCCTGCTGCGGCACGGCCCACAGCAGTATCTACTGTTCAATTCTCGAAGCCCTTGAACAGGGAGCGAGTGGAGAAAAACAGGGCTGTTGATTTTTAGTTCATCCGGGTCTAGACTCCCGTCGTCATAAACCCTGCTCTGGAGACATTATGAGCCGCTATCAGCACACGAAAGGACAAATAAAGGACAATGCCATTGAGGCGTTACTTCACGACCCGTTATTCAGACAGCGCGTTGAGAAGAATAAAAAAGGGAAAGGAAGTTATCTGCGTAAAGACAAACATGAAAAACGGGGTAACTGGGAGGCCAGTGGCAAGCAAGCGAATCGCTTATTTACCACTGGCCTTCCTGCTTTTATCTGGTGATTAAACGCGGTTATTCTGCTCTTTTAACAGATCGCGGATTTCACTCAGCAGCACTTCTTCTTTCGTAGGCGCAGGCGCTGCAGCCGGCTCTTCTTTTTTACGGTTGAGCCTGTTGATCAGCTTGATAGCCATAAAAATGGCAAACGCCACGATCACAAAATCAAATACGTTCTGGATAAATACGCCGTAGTGCATTACGACTGCCGGGACATCGCCCTGCGCTTCACGCAGCGTGAACGCGAATTGTTTGAAATCGATGCCCCCGATTAACAATCCTAAAGGTGGCATGATAATGTCGGCCACTAATGATGAAACAATCTTGCCGAATGCTGCACCAATAATGACACCGACTGCCAAATCCACCACGTTCCCGCGCATCGCAAATTCGCGAAATTCTTTAATAAAACTCATTGTTCTCTCCTTGTGCCAGCTGACGAGTATAAGTTTAACAAATGATTAGCCAATTGCCATTCGGGATAATTAAACGTTATGAAAAATAAAAGGCACAGAAATGAAAAGGATAACGTATGGGTGTTCTTAATCGAACACCCAACTCTTTAAAGGAAGAATGGACTGGGCTGGAATAAACGTTCGACGTCGGTAATAAACTTTTTATCGGTAAGGAACATAATAACGTGATCGCCTTGCTCGATACGTAAATTATCATTGGCAATCATGACATCATTCCCGCGGACAACGGCGCCGATAATCGTGCCAGGTGGCAGCTTAATTTCATCAATCGAACGGCCCACGACGCGTGACGTGGTTTCATCTCCATGCGCTACGGCTTCAATGGCTTCCGCAACACCGCGGCGTAGCGATGACACGCCAACGATATCCGCTTTACGAACATGGCTCAGGAGCGCGGAAATTGTCGCCTGCTGCGGCGAAATGGCAATATCAATCACGCTGCCCTGGACCAGATCGACATACGCCTTGCGCTGGATAAGCACCATGACCTTCTTTGCCCCCATACGCTTGGCGAGCATGGCGGACATTATATTTGCCTCGTCGTCGTTGGTGACGGCAATAAAGAGATCAACTTGATCAATATGCTCTTCAGCCAGCAGCTCCTGATCTGACGCATCACCATAAAATACGATCGTATTTTGCAGTTTTTCCGCCAGCTCAGCAGCACGCTGCTGATCGCGCTCGATCAATTTTACGCTGTAATCTTTTTCCAGCCGGTGAGCCAGACCTGCACCGATATTGCCGCCGCCGACCAGCATAATGCGTTTGTAGGGTTTTTCGAGACGCTGAAGTTCACTCATCACAGCACGAATATGCTGCGAGGCCGCAATAAAGAACACCTCATCACCCGCTTCGACAATCGTGGAGCCCTGTGGGCGGATTGGCCTGTCGTGACGGAAAATGGCGGCGACGCGCGTATCGATATGCGGCATGTGCTCACGCATAGTGGAAAGCGCATTGCCGATCAATGGTCCACCGTAATAGGCCTTCACCACTGCCAGGCTCACTTTGCCCTCGGCAAAATTCACCACCTGCAGGGCGCCAGGATATTCGATCAGGCGATAGATATTGTCGATAACCAGCTGCTCAGGTGCGATGAGATGGTCAATCGGGACCGCTTCTGAATTGAACAGTTTCTCCGCATCACGAACGTAGTCCGGAGAGCGAATACGTGCGATTCGGTTTGGCGTGTTGAAAAGCGAGTAGGCCACCTGACAGGCCACCATATTGGTTTCGTCAGAACTGGTTACCGCAACCAGCATGTCGGCATCGTCGGCACCTGCCTCACGAAGAACGCGTGGGTGCGAACCATGACCCTGCACCACGCGCAGGTCAAACTTGTCCTGCAAAACGCGCAGACGATCGCCGTTGGTATCAACGATTGTGATGTCGTTGTTTTCGCCTACCAGGTTTTCTGCCAGCGTTCCGCCAACCTGTCCTGCACCCAGAATGATAATCTTCATATCTCGTGACCTGTTCTCAACATCACTCTTTGATTAGCTTAGCGTAAAAGAAGCCATCACCCTCTTGTGCACCCGGCAGGTTCTGCAGACCCGGGGATTCAGGCGTTCCCGTATAGCGCAGCGTAGCGTCCGGGGTACGTTTAAGGAAGGCCGCGATTTGCTGGCTGTTTTCTTCCGGCAGTATGGAGCAGGTTGCATAGACCAGCGTTCCGCCCGTTTTTAGTTGCGGCCAGATAGCGTCGAGTATGTCGGATTGCAGCTGGGCAAGTTCCTTAATATCACGATCGCGCCGCAGCCATTTAATGTCCGGATGACGGCGAATAACACCGGTTGCAGAGCAGGGGGCATCCAGCAAAATGCGATCGAATTGTGTTTCACCACACCATTCGGCGGGTTTGCGACCATCGCCTTGCTTAACCTGAGCCTTCATGCCCAGACGCTTGAGGTTGTCGTAGACGCGTGAAAGACGCTGTTCATCGACGTCCACCGCCATCACGCTGGCCTGCGGAGCCACTTCAAGGATATGCGTTGTTTTGCCCCCGGGCGCGGCGCACAGATCGAGGATCTGCTCACCGTTTTTAGGTTCAAGCCAGGTCATGCAGCCCTGAGCCGAGGCATCCTGTACGGTCACCCAGCCTTCATCAAAACCGGGTAAAGCATGTACCGGTGCCGGTGAAGCTAAGCGTACAGCATCCGGATAGGCTTCATGCGGGAATCCGCTCATTCCAGCCTCTTCCAGTAATGCCAGCCATGCGTCACGAGAGTGGTGATTACGATTCACACGCAACCACATTGGCGGACGCTGATTGTTGGCATCGGCAATCTCCTGCCACTGCTGTGGATAAGCTTTTTTCAGGCGCTTCAACAGCCAGTCCGGGTGCAGGAAACGTGCTTCGCTCTGGGCAAATTCAGCCAGCAGCTCTTCCTGCTGCCTCTGGAACTGACGCAGTACGCCGTTGATAAGCCCTTTCAGCTGAGGGCGTTTAATCGCAACGGCTCCTTCCACCGTCTCTGCCAGCGCGGCATGAGGTGGGATGCGGGTATGAAGAAGCTGATAAAAACCCACCATAATCAAATAGTGCACGGTGCGCTGCTTGCCTGTCATTGGGCGCGACATGAGCTTGTTTATCAACCACTCAAGCTGAGAAAGCGTGCGCAGAACGCCAAAGCAGAGCTCCTGAAGCAGGGCTTTATCTTTATCAGAGACTTTTTGTTGCAGGGAAGGCAGGACGTTACTTAATGACTGGCCCTGCTCGATAACCTGCTCAACGGCCTGAGCCGCCATACTGCGTAGATTTTGTTTTTTCATAACCGTAAAAATAAAAATGCCCGGAAACACCGGGCCTTAAGAATGAATTTGCTCAGGCAAGACGATTGCCCGGAATAAACCATTCGCGACGGGAATTTAACAAATCCTGAGCGCTCATGGCCTTCTTACCGGCCGGCTGTAGCGATTCAAGATTCAGGATGCCTTCTGCTGTCGCGACCTGGATACCGTTCTTGCTGGCATCAATAATCGTACCGGGTTCAGCGGTGGTCGTGCCGCTAATAACGGAGGCTTTCCAGACCTTCACCGGCTGATCGTCAATTTCTAACCAGCTCATTGGCCATGGGTTAAAAGCGCGAATGCAGCGCTCAAGCTGAGCGGCAGACAGGGACCAGTCGATCCGCGCTTCCTCTTTGCTCAGCTTTTCGGCATACGTGACCTGTGCTTCATCCTGAACTTCCGGTTTCGCCGTATTGTCAGCAAGCTGCTGGAGCGTCTCGATAAGCCCTTGTGGGCCAAGGTCTGCCAGCTTGTCATACAGCGTGGCGCTGGTATCGTCTGACGTAATGGAGCAAGCCAGCTTATACAGCATATCGCCGGTGTCTAAACCTACGTCCATCTTCATGATGGTAACGCCCGTTTCGGCATCGCCTGCCCACAGCGAGCGCTGGATAGGTGCTGCACCTCGCCAGCGCGGGAGCAGAGAACCATGCACGTTGATGCACCCCAGGCGAGGCATATCAAGTACAGCTTTTGGCAGAATTAAACCGTACGCCACCACCACCATTACGTCGGCATTCAGGTCAGCAACCAGCTGCTGATTTTCCTGCGGGCGTAACGATGCAGGCTGGAAAACGGGTAGCCCATGCTCTTCTGCCAGCACCTTGACCGGGCTCGGCATCAGTTTTTTACCGCGACCCGCCGGGCGGTCCGGCTGGGTAAAGACGCCAACGACCTGATGACCAGACGATAACAGCGCGTCAAGATGACGCGCTGCAAAATCAGGGGTTCCCGCGAAGATAATTCGTAGTGATTTAGACACGATGATCCTTGTATCCGGGGGGACGTTATGCGCGAGAACGCAAACGATCCAGTTTCTCTACTTTCTGACGAATGCGCTGCTGTTTCAGCGGCGAGAGATAATCGATAAACAGTTTACCGACCAGGTGATCCATCTCATGCTGAATACAAATCGCCAGCAGGTCGTCTGCTTCCAGCTCGAACGGGTTACCGTCACGATCCAGCGCGCGAATTTTCACCTTTTCGGCACGCGGCACTAAAGCACGCTGTTCAGGAATGGACAGACAGCCTTCCTCAATACCGGTTTCGCCGCTCTTTTCGAGCAACTCGGGGTTGATCAGCACCAGACGACCATCGCGATTTTCAGACACATCGATCACGATAATACGCTTGTGAATGTCCACCTGCGTCGCCGCCAGGCCAATGCCTTCTTCGGCATACATGGTATCGAACATATCATCAACGATACGCTGGATTTCTGCATTCACTTCTTTGACCGGTTCAGCGACGATGCGAAGGCGCTCGTCCGGAATATGTAACACTTGCAAAACTGCCATAAATTTCCAGAGTCGTGTTCAGGAGTTGATAAGAATACTCCCTCTATTCTAGACAAATCCCCCATCGATTGACAGCATCAGTGACCAATCGCAATGATTGCGGAGGCCGCTTATGGCAGGGGAAAGGATGACGTCTACCGAGATATGGCTACGGCTAATACACACAGGGTCTCTGTGTGGTGATGTAATGATGGAAGCGGCTGCACGACTGGAGAAGCTGGAAAACATCGACGCGCTCGTCGCCAGAAGCGTCGGATTGACAGCAAAGCAGGCTGAACGGTTTTTTGCGCCAGACGAGAGCGAGCTGGAACGTAGCCTGATGTGGCTTGAGCAGCCGGGAAACCACTTGTTGACGGCCAACCATCCCCTTTATCCCCCTTTACTCCGGATGATTCCGGATTATCCCGGAGCATTATTCCTGAAAGGTAATCCTGAGACGCTAAATACCATTCAGCTGGCGGTGGTAGGCAGTCGCGCGCCGTCATGGTACGGCGAGCGATGGGGAAAAATCCTGTGCGAACAGCTGTCACAAAGCGGTTTCACGATCACCAGCGGGCTGGCCTGCGGTATTGACGGCGTGGCCCACAGCGCGGCGCTGTCGGCTAAAGGACGAAGCGTCGCTGTGCTGGGGAACGGTCTTTTTAGCGTTTATCCACGGCGACATCAGGCATTAGCGATGCGGCTTGTCGAATCTGGCGGTGCAGTTGTGTCTGAGTTTCCTCTTTCCGCTCAGCCCAGGCCCGCAAACTTTCCGCGTCGGAATCGAATTATCAGCGGGCTTAGCAAAGGCGTACTGGTGGTTGAAGCGGCGCTGAGAAGCGGTTCGCTGGTCACGGCGCGGTGTGCGCTCGAACAGGGGAGAGAAGTCTTTGCCTTGCCCGGTCCGATAGGTAACCCCGGATGTGAGGGCCCCCACTGGCTGATTAAGCAAGGGGCAACACCCGTAACGGAAGTAGGGGATATTCTTGAAAATTTGCAATTTGGGCTGCAATGGCTGCAGGAAGATCCCGAAAAGCGACAATATTCATCAGATCAGGGAAAGGTGGCATTGCCATTTCCCAAGCTCCTGGCTAACGTAGGAGATGAGGTAACACCTGTTGACGTTGTCGCTGAACGTGCCGGCCAACCTGTGCCAGTAACGGTAGCACAGCTACTCGAACTGGAGTTAGCAGGGTGGATCGCAGCTGTACCCGGCGGCTATGTCCGATTAAGGAGGGCATGCCATGTTCGACGTACTGATGTATTTGTTTGAGACTTACATCCATAACGAAGCAGAAATGCGAGTGGATCAGGACAAATTGACACGGGATCTTACCGATGCGGGGTTTGAGCGGGAAGATATCTATAACGCGTTGATGTGGCTGGAAAAACTGGCTGATTATCAGGAAGGCCTCGCCGAACCGATGCAGCTTGCTTCTGACCCATTGTCAGTACGCATTTATACCGCAGAAGAGTGTGAAAGGCTGGACGCCAGCTGCCGGGGATTCATCTTATTCCTTGAGCAGATTCAGGTGCTGAACCTCGAAACGAGAGAAATGGTGATAGAGCGCGTCATGGCGCTGGATACAGCAGAATTTGAACTGGAAGATCTCAAGTGGGTGATCCTGATGGTTCTGTTTAATATCCCGGGCTGTGAAAACGCCTATCAGCAAATGGAAGAATTACTCTTTGAAGTGAATGAAGGTATGCTGCATTAATTCAATGTGCAGCACCAAGAGTTGTTATGGCCAAATCAGCACTATTCACGGTGCATAAAAATGAGCCCTGCCCGCAGTGCGGGGCTGAACTTGTTATTCGGTCCGGCAAACACGGCCCGTTTCTCGGTTGTTCACAGTATCCGGAATGTGATTATGTCCGTCCCCTGAAAAGCCAGGCGGATGGACATATCGTTAAAGTTCTGGAGGGGCAGCATTGTCCACTCTGCGAGGGTGAATTGGCCCTGCGGCAGGGGCGTTTCGGCATGTTTATTGGATGTAGCCGCTACCCGGAATGTGAGCATACGGAACAAATTGATAAGCCTGATGAAACGGCAATTGCCTGTCCTCAGTGTCAGCGCGGTCAGTTGGTACAGCGCCGCTCCCGTTATGGCAAGACCTTCCATTCGTGCGATCGCTATCCTGAATGCCAGTTCGTTATCAATTTTAAACCGGTAGCGGGTACCTGCCCTCATTGCAATTATCCGCTACTGATAGAGAAGAAAACCGCGCAAGGTTTGAAACGCTTCTGCGCCAGTAAACAATGTGGAAAGCCGGTTACGGCGGATCAAAATAGTGAATAAAAACCTGCCATCAGGCTCCATTGCGCATGCAGTGGACGTACTGAAAAATGAAGAAGTCATCGCCTATCCAACTGAAGCTGTATTTGGGGTCGGTTGCGATCCTGACAGCGAGACGGCTGTAAGCCGCCTGCTTGCCTTAAAACAAAGACCCGTCGAGAAAGGGCTGATTTTGATCGCTGCGAATTACGAGCAGCTTAAACCCTATATTGATGATTCCATGCTGACGCCAGCGCAGCGCGAGACGATCTTCTCCGCGTGGCCTGGGCCGGTGACCTTCGTCTTCCCGGCGCAGCCGACAACACCGCGCTGGTTAACCGGGCGCTTTGATTCCCTTGCCGTTCGTGTAACTGACCATCCGCTGGTGGTTGAGCTGTGCCTGGCATTTGGTAAACCGCTGGTCTCAACCAGTGCCAACCTGACCGGACTGCCACCTTGTCGGACAACTGAAGAAGTGCTGGCGCAGTTCGGGAGTGACTTCCCTGTCGCTGTCGGTGAAACGGGAGGGCGCCTGAATCCGTCTGAAATTCGCGACGCTTTGACCGGCGAACGTTTTCGCCAGGGGTAATCTCATGGAAACCTATGCTGTTTTTGGTAATCCGATTGCACACAGCAAGTCACCGTTGATCCATCAACAATTTGCGAAGCAGCTGCAGATAAATCATCCCTATGGTCGCGTACTGGCACCGGTGGATGCATTTATCCCTACGCTGGAGGCTTTTTTCGCCGCGGGCGGCAAAGGTGCGAACGTGACGGTTCCTTTTAAAGAGGAGGCCTTCGAACGTGCGGATGAGCTGACCGAGCGCGCTTCGCTGGCTGGTGCAGTCAATACCCTAAAACGGCTTGAGGATGGGCGCCTTCTGGGTGACAACACCGACGGGATTGGTTTACTTAGCGATCTGGAACGGCTGTCGTTTATTAAGCCCGGCTACCGCGTCCTGCTGATTGGCGCGGGTGGCGCATCGCGGGGCGTTCTGCTGCCTCTGCTTTCACTGGACTGTGCGGTGACCATTACCAACAGAACCTTTTCCCGAGCAGAAGCGCTGGCGGGGTTGTTTGCGCATACCGGCAGCGTGAGCGCGGTAGCGCTTGACGATCTTGCCGAACGTGAGTTCGATCTTGTCATTAATGCCACATCCAGCGGCATCAACGGTGAGATCCCGTCGATCCCCGCTTCGCTGGTCAGCGCGCATATGTACTTCTATGACATGTTTTATCAGAAAGGGAAGACGCCATTCCTGAGCTGGTGTGAACAGCGCGGCGCCAAACAGTTAGCCGATGGATTGGGAATGCTGGTGGGGCAGGCTGCGCATGCGGTGCTGCTCTGGCATGGCGTACTGCCTGCGGTTGAACCTGTCATTGAAAAGTTAAAGCAGGAGCTTTCGGCGTGAATCAGGCTATTCATTTCCCGGACAGAGAAAACTGGGATGAGCATAAACAGGCAGTCTGTTTTCCGGTGCTGGTGCACGGCATGCAACTTACCTGTGCCATTCATGGGGAAGCGCTGTTGCGTCGTTTTGGCGGTTCAGAGCCGATAGCCGTATTTTGCGAAAATCGCTGGGATCTGGAAGAGGAAGCCAGCGATTTAATCCGTGAACAGCAGGAAGACGATCAGGGCTGGGTCTGGTTGTCCTGATCCAGGTAGTCATTCTTCCAGTTAACGTAGTTGTTCGCCGAGTATTTTAACCCTTCGATCTCTGCCTCCTTCAGGGGGCGGATCTGTTTTACCGGGCTTCCCAGATAGAGATAGCCACTCTCCAGCCGTTTGTTCTGCGGGACAAGGCTACCGGCACCAATCATTACGTCATCTTCTACTATGACGCCATCCAGCAAGATCGACCCCATACCAACAAGTACGCGATTTCCGATCGTGCAGCCGTGAAGCATCACCTTATGGCCGACGGTCACCTCTTCTCCAATGATGAGGGGATTACCCTCGGGGTTATAGGCGGATTTGTGCGTGACGTGCAGAACGCTACCGTCCTGAATATTGGTACGTGCACCAATCGACACATAGTTAACATCTCCCCTTATGGCAACGAGCGGCCAGATGCTAACGTCATCGGCCATTCGGACGTCACCAATGACCACGCTGCTGGCATCGATCATCACGCGATCGCCTTTTTGAGGGAACAGATCTTTATAAGGACGTAATACTGCGGGCATATCTACCTCTAGGAATGGGCGCTATACAGAAGACTTTGATCATATTAATGGATCGTGGCAAGGCAAAATACGTCAATTTTTAAGCAGATCGGGCGGGATTTCAGCGAAAAGCGCGGAAAATCAGCAGTCGGAAAAAAAGATCTAAAAAATACTTGTGCTAAAAAATGGGATCCCTATAATGCGCCTCCATCGACACGGCAGATGTGAATCACTTCACACAAACAGCCGGTTCGGTTGAAGAGAAAAAATCCTGAAATAACGGGTTGACTCTGAAAGAGGAAAGCGTAATATACGCCACCTCGCAACGGTGAGCGAAAGCCGCGTTGCACTGCTCTTTAACAATTTATCAGACAATCTGTGTGGGCACTCAAAGTGACATGGATT
>NZ_JBJHHG010000003.1:0-27055 GCF_045257065.1 Enterobacter sp. PP-008-ECC_S150
GGCTTCACTTTCACTTCGGCATCAGGGAAAATCTGGTGCACCCGCTTCGTCAGCTCGGCCAGAATAATTTCTCTGGCCCCTTCGAGCCCCTCTACATTTCGCTTGTCATAAACCAGCTCAACGAACATTACTCTCCATCCTCGTGCTGACTTGATCTGTGAACCTAAAAATACTACTGTATATGTATACAGTCAACAGGCGAATGAGGGTACGTTCATGCTTCGTCAACCGGATATTCGTGCTGCTTTTATTGCGGCCATACAGCAAAACCCGAAGGGCTATCTCTGCCTGCATACAGACAAATTCATCGCTGAACTGCAGGAGAGGCACTGGCATTTCAGCCAGGCAGATGCAAATTCATGGATTAAGCGGTACCAGCCTGACTTCGCCGATAAGACAACAAACGGCAGCGAGAACCGATACTGGGTCTTGCGTAACATGGGGAGGGTTTTCTGATGGGCTTTCCTTCACCTGCTATGGATTATCAGGAACAGCGGTTAACCATAGATCTTTTATGCGGCATTGATGGGAACTGCAGGGTAATAGAAACGTCATGTGGTTGGGCTGTCATCAACGTTGCTATGAGGCCAGAGCAGGGGGATACGCTACTGATAAGAATGGATAGCAGGAACGAGTTTGCAAAGCTATACGGATCGGCATTAGTAACTGAAGATGGTGAAGCGATAGAAGGCGACGCGCTGGATGATGTTGAGGTTTTTGGCGTGCTGACGCATAGTCTTAACCGGGTAGGCAACGATGATTGTCCGGCAATTTAAGGATTGGTTTAACCACCATTCTCCCTTCAGCCAATGTCGGTTCACGGTACGAAAAACTTTCGCCATTGTGACTTTTTTATAACGCTAAGCTGTTGATTATTTTGATCTGAAAATTATGAATTAATGGCGAAAAATACACGTATGTATCTAATTATATTAGATAACACGCGTGATTTAAAATCCCTCGGCGTTCGCGCTGTGTGGGTTCAAGTCCCACTCCGGCTACCATGGGAAACAAAGAATAATCAAAGCAATAAGCAGTGTCGATAAACCACCGAAAGGTGGTTTTTTATTGCCTGCAATTTGAGTTTTTTCGCCCCGAAAGCAGAGCGAGTTTCCGCTAACTTGCAACCATTCTTAAACAAACATTTCACTCGCCAGACACAGGTTATCGCCGCTGATAAACTAGATGATATCCACCCTGGAGAGCGGAAGGTTATTGTCATGCAATATGAAGAACAGCAGCTTATCAACGGCCTTTTCGATCGTCTGAAACAGGCCGGACAGCAAAACAGCCAACGGGATGCAGATGCAGAGCGTCAGATCGCTGAGTTTGTCAAACAGCAGCCTGCGGCCCCCTACTATATGGCGCAATCGATCTTGATTCAGGAAGCGGCGCTGAAACGGCTGCAGGCCCGGGTTCAGGAGCTTGAAAGCGAATTAGCGGCGGAAAAAAGCAAACCCTCGACGGGCGGCAGTTTCCTCGGAGGCCTGTTTGGTGGCGGGAAAAGCAACCCGCAGCCAAACAACAGCTGGAATGCTCAGCCGCAACAGCCTCCGGCACCGGATTACTCGCGGGCGCCAGCCCCGGCTCCTCGCGGCGGCGGTTTTATGGCTGGCGCGCTCCAGACCGCCGCTGGCGTGGCCGGTGGCGTCGCGCTGGCCGAAATGCTGACCAGCATGTTCCATCAGTCGCGGCCGGAAGAGATCGTGAACATCATCGAAGAACCGACAATGCCCGTCGGTGGTGAGCCGTTTGTCGGTAATCAATACGGCGACGTAAACCATGTCTCCGACACCCGTTTTCTCAACCAGAACGATCCGCTCGGCAATAATAACGACGACTGGCTGAACGACGTTAATGATGACGATTACAGTAATGATGACGACAGTTTTATTTAACGACGTTAACGCTGGATAAAAAAGAGGCCTTATGGTTAATGCCAGTCACTAAGATGACTGGCATTTTTTTTAAAAGGAGTAAATGGTCGCGACAGAAGTGTTCCCATTACCCATGATAAAACCATCGAAAAGGATTTTTTTGTTCCTGAAACTTCGCCAGTCAAACCCCGCCCAAATACGCCTTCCTCACCTCCTGATTTCCCAGCAGCTCCTCACCGCTGCCGCTTAACCGGATCTGTCCGTTAACCATCACATACCCGCGATCGGATAGCTTCAGCGCATGGTGCGCATTCTGCTCCACCAGAAAAATCGTCATGCCGTTGCGGGCCAGCTCGCGCAGCGTTTGGAAGATCTGCTTCACCACGATTGGCGCTAAGCCCAGACTCGGTTCATCCAGCAGGAGCAGCTTCGGACGGCTCATCAGCGCCCGGGCGATCGCCAGCATCTGCTGTTCTCCGCCGGACAGGGTCATGGCGCGCTGCCTGCGCCGCTCTTTAAGACGTGGGAACAGGTCAAACATGGTTTGCATATCTTCAGCCGCAAACTGACTGCCGATGGGAATGGTCCCCATCAGCAGGTTCTCTTCAACGGTCATATCCGGAAAGATACGTCTGCCTTCCGGGGCCTGCGCAATGCCGCCGGACGCGACGTAGTGGGTGGACTGATGGCTAATGTCTTTTCCACCGAACAGGATCTGCCCGCTGCGGATACGGGGCTGGCCAAAGATGGACATCAGCAATGTCGATTTACCCGCGCCGTTGGCGCCAATCAGCGCCACGGTTTCACCCTTATTCACCTCAAGGGAGACCTGCTTCAGCGCCTGAATGACGCCGTAAAACACATCCACCTCGCGAAATGCCAGCAGCGGTTCGCTCATAGGGTGACCTCGCTTTCGTCCGTGCCCAGGTAGGCGGCAATGACCTTTTCATCATGCTGGATCTGCTCGGGTTTCCCCCTGGCAATCACATCGCCGTGGTCGAGCACGATAATGTCGTCCGAAATTTCCATTACCATCCCCATATCGTGCTCAATCAGCAACACCGTGATGTCATGGCGATCCCGCAGAAAGCGAATAATGCTGCTCAGCTTATGCGTTTCAACCGGGTTCAGCCCGGCGGCGGGTTCATCCAGACAGATCATTTCCGGCCCGGTGCACATTGCCCGCGCAATTTCCAGACGCCGCTGCTGGCCGTACGACATCTCGCCCGCCAGGCGATTGGCGCACTCCACCAGATCCACTACTTCCAGCCAGTAGAAGGCTCTGTCCAGGGCGTCGCTTTCAGCTCGTCGATAGGATGGCGTGTTAAGGATCCCGGCGAGCAGATTGCGGTTAACGCGCATATGCTGCGCGACCAGCAGGTTTTCCACCACCGACATCTCGCGAAAAAGACGGATATTTTGAAACGTGCGCGCCAGCCCGGCGCGGTTGACCAGGTGCGTACCACCGAACATTTTGTAGAACAGACGCTGCCCGAACTGCGCGGGGTTAATCCAGTCGCCCGGCTGAAATTTTTGCCCGAGGATCTGAATAACGTTGGTCGTTTTATGGCGTGTATTAAATAAAATGCTGCCGCCGGAGGCTCTGTAGAAGCCCGTCAGGCAGTTAAACACGGTGGTTTTGCCCGCGCCGTTTGGCCCAATCAGGGCGGTAATAGATCTGCGCTGCACGTCCAGGTTGACGTCGTTTAGCGCCTTAATCCCGCCGAAGTGCATCATCAGATGTTCAACGCGTAATATGGTTTCGTTCATGGCGCGACGCCCTTACGCACGGCAAACCCGCTGCGGTTAATGCGGATCAAACCGCGTGGACGCCAGATCATCATCACCACCATCAGCATGCCAAACAGCAGAACGCGGTATTCGGCAAAACTGCGCAGCAGTTCCGGTGTGACCGTGAGCACAAAGGCGGCCAGCACCACGCCCAGCGTCGAGCCCATACCGCCCAGCACCACAATGGCGAGGATCAGGGCCGATTCAAAGAAGGTAAAGGAGGTGGGATTCACGAATCCCTGATAGGTGGCGAAGAACACCCCGGCAATGCCCGCTGTCGAGGCGCCCAGCGTAAAGGCGGAAAGCTTAACCAGAACATGATTCAGCCCCATTGAGCGGCAGGCAATTTCGTCTTCACGCAGGGCTTCCCACGCCCGGCCAATCGGCATTCGCGTCAGGCGATGCTTGATGTAGAGCACCAGCATCACCACCAGGAACAGCACTGCGTAGATGAAGATAAACTTCATATTCGGGTTGTAGGTCAGGTGGAAAAATTCATGGAAGGGCACGCCGCCTTCTTTCGCCCGCCGCCCAAATTCCAGGCCGAAAAAGGTAGGGGGAGGGGCCGATACGCCGTTGGGGCCGCCGGTGAAGGTCAGCCAGTTGTTCAGGATCAGACGAATAATCTCCCCGAACCCGAGGGTGACGATGGCCAGATAGTCACCGTGCATGCGCAGCACCGGGAAACCGAGCAGGGCGCCTGCGGCGGCGGCCATGATTGCCGCCAGCGGCAGCATGCTCCAGAAGCCTAAGCCGAGATACTGGTATCCCAGCGCCAGGCCGTAAGCGCCTATCGCGTAGAATGCGACATACCCCAGGTCCAGCAGACCGGCGAGCCCCACGACGATATTCAGCCCCAGACCGAGAAGCACGTAAATCAGCCCGAGAATGGCGACGGTCAGCACATACTTAGTGGCGACAAACGGAAAGCAGATGGCCAGCGTAATCACCAGAGGAATAATCCAGCGCATGCGGCTTTTGTATTCCGGTGGCCGGACGTAGACGCCCTCGCTATCCGCTTCGAAGCGCGCCTGGAAGCGGGCGCCCGCGGCGGTACCTAAAAAGGCGCTCAGCAGAAAACGCCCGAGCATGACGATACCGACCATCCAGGCGAGGCGCTGCCCGGCGAAGGTAAAGCTATACCCGTCCAGCACCACGCCCGCGATGGGGCCGAAGATAATCAGCGCAATCAGCCCGGAAAAAATGGCGTCCAGAATGCAGCGCTTAAGTGAAATACCGGGTGATGTCATCTTCTCTCCTTCACACTTTGGCCACAGTCGGGCGCCCGAGCAGTCCCTGGGGACGGAAAATCAGGATCATGACCAGCAGGCCGAACGAGAAGACGTCTTTATAGTCCGAGTTCACCATGCCCGAGAACTGCGCTTCCGCCACGCCCAGAATAAGGCCACCGAGCATGGCGCCGGGGAGGGAGCCGATGCCGCCGAGTACCGCTGCCGTAAAGGCTTTAATGCCGATCACAAACCCGACGTAGAAATCAAAGGTGCCATAGTTCATGGTGATGAGCACGCCCGCCAGCCCGGCCATCGCCGCGCCGATGACAAAGACAAGCGAAATAATCCGGTCGGTGTTAATGCCCAGAATGGAGGCCATCTTACGATCCTGCTGAACCGCGCGGCACATCCGCCCCAGCCGGGTTCGGTTGATTATCCAGGTGAGCACCAGCATGCCGGCAAACGAGGCGACCAGGATAAACACTTTGGTGTAGGTTATCTGCACGAAACCGTCGCCCAGGTGCAGGCGAAGCACGCCGTCCAGCATGGTCGGCACTCCCTGCTGGCGCGGACCCTGGCTCAGCTGCGCGTAGTTTTGCAGGATGAGCGACATGCCGATGGCGGAGATCAGCGGTGCCAGGCGCGTGGAGTTGCGCAGCGGCCTGTAGGCGATCCGCTCGATGGTCCAGCCGTACACCCCGGTTACCACAATGGTGAACACCAGCGTGCCGAGGATCAGCAGCGGGAAAGAGTGCAGGCCAAAGAACGAGAGCAGCGCCAGGCCGATGGCGCAGAGATAGGCGGAAATCATATACACTTCGCCGTGGGCGAAATTAATCATCCCGATAATGCCGTACACCATGGTGTAGCCGATGGCGATTAAACCGTAGACAGAGCCCAGCGTTAAGCCATTGATTAACTGTTGCAGGAAGAATGTACTCATCTTAGCGCGCTCGTATTATAGGCTGCGCGAGCCGCGCAGCCTGATGTTTATTACGCGCCGACGGGCAGGCCCGCCGACGTTGAGCGTGACTCCGTCCCGTTACTGCACTTCCTTATATTTTCCTTTGTCGTCCCACTGGTAAACCACGTAGTCAGACACTTTGAGATCGCCTTTGCTGTCCCAGGCTTTTTTGCCCATCACCGTGTCGACGGAATTGGCTTTCAGCCACTCGCTGGCTTTGGCGGAGTCCTTGCCGCCGGTAGCCTTGAAGGCAGCGGCAATGGCCTGAACGGAGGCGTAAGAATAAAGGGTGTAACCTTCCGGTTCGAATTTGGCCGCGCGGAACTTCTCGATAACCGCTTTGCCGTCCGGGATCAGGCGCGGATCTTTACCGAAGGTCATGTAAATGCCGTTGGTATACTGCGGGCCGCCCGCGGCGGTGACCATCTCCTCGTTGACGATGCAGTCGCCGGAGAAGAATTTCGCCTGCACGCCCTGTTCACGCATCTGGCGAACCAGCGGACCGGCCTCCGGGTGGCAGCCGCCGAAGAAGACGACGTCCGGTTTTTGCGCGCCGATCTTGGTCACCAGCGCGTTAAAGTCTTTTTCACCGCGGGACAGGCCTTCATACATCACATCCTGAACCCCGCGCTTCGCCAGCGCGGCTTTGGTGGCGTCGGCCAGACCCTGACCGTAGGTGTCTTTATCGTGAATGATGACCACGCGTTTGGCTTTCAGCTTGTCGATGATGAAGTCGCTGGCAACCTGCCCCTGCTGGTCGTCGCGTCCGCACATGCGGAACATATCGCTCATGCCGCGTTCGGTGATGAGCGGGTTGGTTGAGCCGGGAGTAATCGCAATGATGCCTGCGTCGCTATACACCTCGGAGGCGGGCATGGTGGAAGAGGAGCAGAAATGGCCGACCACGGCGTTGACTTTATCCTGGTCAACCAGGCGGTTGGCCACGGCGACGGCCTGCTTAGGCTCGCAGGCGTCATCCCCCTGAACCAGCTTGATTTTCTCACCGTTAATGCCGCCCGCGGCATTGATGTCTTCAGCAGCCTGCGTGGCGCCGTGCCAGTACTGATCGCCATAGGCGGCATTCGGGCCCGTGAACGGCCCGGCCACGCCAATCACAATGTCTGCCCGGGCGGAAAACGCCGTCAACAGACAACCGGCCAAGACTAGAGAGAGCGGAGTTCTGATAAATTTCAGCGACATTATTATGTTCCTTAGCAAAGAGGTTTTTGCACCACGGCGTAAACCCGAACGCCCGACGGCGCAGCCAATCCGAAACACGAGCAAGAACAAAATGCACTAAACGAACGGCATCCTGCATGATACGGCGAGGTTTCCATGCGCAGCGTCGCGCGAAGAACAGCAAGCAAAAACGTTGCCAGAACGGTAACCCCTTGACGGGGTTATGACCTGTTTGAGTATAGAGCGCCGCGCTATACCGCCCTGCGGCAGGAGAAGAAATTACAGCGGAGATCACACATCGTTAACAACAAAGCCCATAAGTTGTGCAGGATTCACGATTTGCACACTTTTGCAGCAATAAAGACCTAAACTTCAGCCCGGAGAGGCGTGAGATATGTGATAGGATCTTTTCCTTTTTTGCAGGAGTGTCAGCGATGACTGAAGGCCCATTGAATGAAAGCGAAATGGCGTGGCTTGAAGAGACGTTAATGTCTTACGGTCATGATGACGCGTCCGTGATTGACGTGTCCGAACTGGACGGCATGCTTACCGCAGTGCTTTCCGGTCCTGTTGTCGTTGAGCCAGACGCCTGGCTGGTGGCGGTGTGGGGTGGCGAGAAGTACATTCCGCGCTGGAAGAACGATCGCGAGATGAACCGTTTTATCGATCTCTGCTTTAAGCATATGAACGATATTGCCGAGCGCCTGAGCGAATACCCGGATCAGTTTGAACCGATGTTCGGCTATAACGACGTCGACGGTGAGAGCTATACCGTGGTGGAAGAGTGGTGCTATGGCTATATGCGCGGCGTGGCGCTGACGGACTGGTCAGCGTTGCCGGAAGCGCTGCAGGGCGATCTTGAGGTGATTGCGCTGCACGGGACGGAAGAGAGCAGCGAAAAGCTGGATGAACTGTCCGAAGAGGAGTACATCGCCAGCATCGAGAGCATCCAGCCAGCGGCGCTGCGTCTGTATCAATACTGGGTCAATAACCCGCAGCAGCCGGAAGTGAAGAAGCCGACGGTGAACGGCACGAAGGTCGGGCGTAACGATCCGTGTCCTTGCGGCAGCGGGAAGAAGTTTAAGAGCTGCTGTTTACACTGATAAAGCTGACTACGTGCATGCTGTGAGTTTCGCCCGGCGGCGCTTCGCTTGCACGGGCCTACGGGTTTTGTAGGCCGGGTAAGCGCAGCGCCACCCGGCAAGAAAGGCGGCATTATTATAAATGAGGGGTTTGTCATCAATCTTAAAGGGCTGATGACAGCCCCTTTTTATTTAACCCACTTCCGGCAGCATTCCGGCTGCAATCAGCACCTGCACCAGAATAATCACCACCCCACAGCCAAACACAACGCACAGCAGCGGTTTTCCGCCCGCCACGCGGTATCCCTGCTGAGGGTGCTGCTGGCGGCTCTTCCATGCCAGAAGGGAAGGGAGGAGGAGGGCAAGGATCGACAGCGCTACCCCCGCGTACCCCAGCGCCATCACAAACTCGCGCGGGTAAAACAGCGCGAATGCCAGCGGCGGCAGGAAGGTGATCGCGCCCGTCTGCAGGCGGCCCGCCGCGGTATTGCGACGCTGGAACAGATCCGCCAGGTAATCAAACAGACCAAGCGCCACGCCCAGGAATGAGGTAGCCAGCGCCAGGTCGGCAAACAGGTGCACCGCCAGCTCGACGTGCGGAGAGGTGACAACCTCGCGCAGTGCCAGCAGAAAACCGTTCAGGCCAGCGTGCTGCGCCATGAGCCCAATAAAGGTTGATGAATCAATGCTGCCCAGCGTCACCAGCTGCCAGAAAATATAGGCGATCAGCGGGATCGCGCTGCCGATGACAAAGACGCGGCGCAGCTTGCGGATATCGCCGTTCATATAGCTGACGATGCTCGGCACGCTGCCGTGGAAGCCAAACGAGGTGAAAATGACCGGGATTGCGGAAAGCGCCAGCCCTTTTTCCAGCGGCAGCGTCAGCAGGTTGACCTTGTGCACGTGCGGCGCCAGCAGGACCAGCATGACAATCAGGAACAGAATTTTGGCGCTGAAGAGAAAGCGGTTAAACAGATCGACCAGCGATGTCCCCACGCAGACCACGCCGCCGCCGATGAGCGCAAAGAAGATGGCCCCCGTCGCCGGGGTAATGTCAGAGCCAAACCAGTCGTTGACGCTGGAGGCGATGAGCTCCCCGGCGCCGCTGATATAGGCGGCGGTCAGGGCGTACATCAGGAACATCATGCTGAAGCCGGTTATCCACTGGCCGTAGCGTCCGAGGTAGCGCGCCGCAAGGGAACCCAGACCGGTGTCGGCGGGAACGTGCTGGTAAACCTCAAGCAGCAGCAGGGCGGTGTAACACATCAGCGCCCAGAGCGTGCCCAGCAGCAGGAGAGTCATGCCAAATCCCACGCCCGCGGCTGCCAGAGGCATGGCCAGCATTCCTGCGCCAATCGTCGTTCCGGCGACGATAAAAATACTTCCCAGGGTTCTGTTTTTCACGCTTTCCTCTACAACGATGCTTAACCGCGACAAAATCTGCGGCGCAGAGTAAGGGAAAAGCCTGATTTCGTCAAATCACCGTTACAAGTGGTGTAATGAAAGGTTTACGTTTCACGCCGTGAAAAAGCGGGGGGAGTTGATGAGGAAAATAGGTAAATAAACGCGGTGCCGGAATTCGGCACCGCGCTGAAATTAATTCTGCGTATCCAGCGTGGAAAGTTCTTTATCAATAAAGTAAAGTCCTTCGCCGGATTTACCCACCAGAGATAATTTATCCAGCACGGATTTAAACAGCTTCTCTTCTTCGTGCTGTTCAGCCACGTACCACTGCAGGAAATTAAAGGTTGGATAATCCTGGCTGGTCATTGCGGCATGAACCAGTTCGTTAATTTTCTGCGTAATCAGCTGCTCGTGCTCGTAGGTGGCGCGGAACAGTTCATCGAGAGAATTATATTCAGCGAACGGGGAGGCGACGGTTTCAATACGCGGCAGGCTGCCCGTATCGGTCAGATAGTCAAACAGGCGCTGCATGTGGGTCATCTCTTCCCGAGCGTGACGACGCAGAAATGCGGCAGCGCCTTCGAAGCTGTGGTAGCTGCACCAGGCGCTCATCTGCTGGTAGAGCAGGGATGAAAAAAGCTCAAGGTTCATTTGCGCGTTGAGCTTGTCGATCATTTCGGTTTTCAGCATGGTGACGCTCCGGATTATTATTTCTGATTCACAATGAGCGACACTATAATTTGTTATTTAATTATTTGCAAAACGTAAAATTTTTATTTGATTAATTTAAAATACGAATGGGAATAAAACGCATTGGCGATTTTTATAAATTATTAATGAGAATTGTTTCTGTTCGTAATCAAATAAACTGCCAGCCCATGCCGGCAGAATAAATTAATACCACGGATTATTTGACTTAGGGTTAACGGCGTACCCCATACATTTATACTGGATAGTCACGCTCTCGTTGAGGCACAACGAGCCGCTCGTCAGGGTGCAGGTTTTAATGGGCTGACCATAGGCTGAGGCAGTGGCATACCCCATGCTTTGACACGCTTTTGCCGCGGTACCGTTATTCACATACTCATCGGAATACGCATTCTGCAGCACTGCCTGGCCGTAGTCGAGGCGGACGATGCCGTTTGGGGCATCGAGGCTGCTGATTTCAGCCTGGCGGTTAATGCTGCACCCCGCGAGCAGCAGGAGTGTGCCGGCTACAATGACTCTTTTCATGGTTCGCTCTGAGTGGATGGAAATACGTTATCGTACCCGCAGATGCCCGCGGCAATGGCTGGAATAGCCCGACAATCTGCCCTCACTCTTTGCAACGGGTCGCACCCGGGAAATTTGTGATGAATATCACAAAAACATTGATTTTTGTGATGGTGGTCATATTATAAGCACGTTGATAATAAAGTTGTATAACAAGTTAATGGAGCATCATCGTGAAACTGCGCAAAATCCTGAAAAGCATGTGGGCCAATTACTGCCGTACCTTTAAAGACGTACCGCCTGGCGCCATGTTCTGATAAAAAAACCTGCTTCGGCGGGTTTTTTTGTGCCCGCAGGCGATGAAGGGAAGATGTCAGGGGGCGTGTTTTGATACTATGGCGGCCTTTAAATAAGGAGAAAGCCCCATGTCACAAAACCTGAGCGCCGATCAGGAACTGGTCTCTGACGTTGTCGCCTGCCAGCTGGTTATCAAACAAATCCTTGACGTTCTGGACGTGATTGCGCCGGTTGAAGTGCGCGAGAAGATGTCTACCCAGCTGAAAAACATTGATTTCGCCAGCCACCCTGCTGCTGCCGATCCGGTTACGCTTCGCGCTATCCAGAAAGCCATCGCGCTGATTGAACTGCGATTCACGCCGCAGGGCGAGTCCCACTAAAGCAGGGAAAGGGGCGACGGCACGCGTCGCCCGTTGATGCGGTTAGAAGAACGTCTGGACCAGCAGGTAGCTTGCCGCACACGCGCAGCTTACGCCAATCAGCCCTGGCAGAATAAAGCTGTGGTTTATGATAAATTTGCCGATGCGGGTCGTGCCTGAACGGTCAAAGCCGATGCAGGCCAAATCGCTGGGGTAGGTCGGCAGGACAAAATAGCCGTATGACGCCGGGAAAAAGGCGATCAGCATTTTCGGGTCGATGCCCAGCATGAGGCCCATAGGCGCCACGGCCGTTAGCGCAGCCGCCTGGCTGTTCACCAGTTTTGACACCAGGAATAGCACAATGGCGTAAGTCCACGGATGGCTTTTCACCACGCCCTCCAGCGCCAGCTTTAACGCGTCGAGATGCGCCTGGAAAAAGGTATCGCTCATCCACGCCACGCCGAACACCGAGAAGATCGCCACCATGCCGGCCTTGAACACCGCGCCGTTCGAAATCGCCGACGCATTGACCTTGCAGGCCATCAGCATCACGGCGCCCGCAATGAGCATCATCATCTGAATGACAAGGTTCATCGACAGCGCCGTCATTTTGCCTTTTAGCTCAAAGGCGGGGCGCAGTTCAGGGAACGCGCCCAGCAGAACGACCACGGCAATACCGGCAAAGAAAATCCAGGTTGACCAGTAGGCCTGTTTAGGGAAACGCTGATTCATTAACGTCTCCGTTCCGCCGTAGATAAACTCGCGCTGCTTAGGATCCTTCAGCTTTTCCTGAAATTCCTTGTCGTCAGCCAGATCTTTCCCACGACGTAAGCTCCACAGGGCCGCAATGGCTACGCCGAACAGTGACGCGGGAACCGATACGGCGAGAATTTCCAGGATCCCCCACGCGTGGCCGATCCCATGCTGTGCCGCCAGGATGGAGACCAGCGACACAACGGCCACTGAAACGGGAGAGGCCGTAATCGCCATTTGCGATGCCACGGATGCCACGGCCATCGGGCGCTCGGGGCGGATCCCTTTCTTCAGAGCGATATCCGCAATGATGGGGAACATGGTGTAGACCACGTGTCCGGTGCCGCACAGAAAGGTCAGCATCCAGGTGGTGAACGGGGCGAGCAGGGTGATGTGCTGCGGGTGCTTGCGCAGCAGGCGTTCAGCAAACTGCATCATGACGTTGAGGCCACCCGCAGTCTGCAGCGTCGCCGCGCAGCCAATCACCGCAAGGATGGTCAGCATAACGTCAACCGGCGGTTTACCCGGCTGCAGGCCAAAGACAAAACATAAAATAAACAGACCAATACCGCTGATTAACCCAAGCCCCATACCGCCGAAACGCGTACCCGTCAGCAGGCAGAGGAGAATGACAACAAACTCAATGGTGATCATGATGCTCCCTCGTCAATGATTATGTAACTAAATAAATCATCACACGTTGTGTGGTTAATCATTGGGAGCCAGATCTGATTTGTTAAATTTCAGCAAAAGCAGGAGGTTGGAGAGGGTAGGGGACCTGCTCCCCGGGACGGAAGCAGGCCAAAAACTCAGTGGTGCTGCACCGTCACAATATCGAGCAGATGACGGTCGGTCTGCTCAGGACATAAACCCGCTTTCTGCGCATTGCGGATCTCATCCGCCAGCGTCTTCAGCAGCATGCCATCCTGCTGCTGCTCTTTGTCCATGTCGCGCAGGAATTTGAGCGTCGTGATGTCCTGCTGCGCTTTGGCCTCATCGGCCAGTTTGCTGAGGGTGCTGCAGCGTTGCTCATACTCCTCAAGCGTTTTCTGAAACAGTTCTTCCAGGCAAGAGTAGTTCTCGTTGATCCCATCAAGCGCTTTAACGACCGGATTTGCCCCTGCGGCTTTGAGGAAGTTAAAGACGCGCATCATATGGGTGACGTTACTTTGCGCCTGCGAGCGAAAGAAGGTGGCAGACCCCGTGAGGCTGTTCTCGGCACACCACGCACTTAAGTGAAGGTGCAGATTCGAGGCGTAGAACTCAAGGTTCATCTGCGCGTTAAGTTTTTGCATCATCGTTTGGGTAGCCATACTCATATCCTTATTGACCGTGGGACGTGATGTCCGTTGCTAAACCTGAGCGCCAGGCAAATACGAAGAAAAGAGCAGAAATAGACATTCTGCCGTGACCTAAGTCGACCGAAATACACTTCCTGTGTTCGATATAAATAAGCATACCCTTGTCTTTGGTCTAAGAAAACTCTTAATTAGGCTGTGTTTACCATACATTACAAACTTTAATATAGTACACAAATATCATTTGCTTGCCACAAAGTGAGTTTTCGTAATTTACTGATAATTAGTGTATTTTTGTGCTTTGGCACATTGTTTCACCTTTATGAATATTTTGCCGGAATAATACTCGGTGAAAGGAGGAAATACGGATTAATAAGTTTGAATATATGATGTTCCGTTAAAATTGCGCTAAATCAAATCTAATGGAATAACGATTTTTCAGGCGCGGGGCGCATTCTTGATGAAAAACCTGCTTCACCCGTTAAACTCCCGCTGCCGTTTTGCCCGCAGAAGGACGTCAGGGATATCTTAGCTAATCTTATGGATAATTCTGCTAACCTCTTCTTCATTTGTCTGACAAATCCTGCCTTTTTTATGTCATTTTTCGCTGAATTTATGTACGCAATTACTGTAATTCTGCGGTGTGATGGCGCTCTCTTATGGATGATTAATTTCCCGCTAAAACTATCACCAGCAATGACGCTTATGACGAGGTAAGCGCTAATGCCTTGTTTTATGTCCGATTAAATAAGAAGCACGCACATATTCCCTACAGAAAAGAATGCTAAAGCTGGAGTTTACCATGCACAAATTTACTAAAGCGCTGGCGGCCATCGGTCTGGCTGCCGTTATGTCACAATCCGCTATCGCTGAGAATTTAAAGCTCGGTTTTTTGGTAAAACAGCCCGAAGAGCCCTGGTTCCAGACCGAGTGGAAATTTGCCGATAAGGCCGGTAAAGATTTAGGTTTTGAAGTGATTAAAATCGCCGTGCCTGACGGTGAGAAAACCCTGAACGCCATCGACAGCCTGGCGGCCAGCGGCGCGAAAGGCTTTGTGATCTGTACCCCGGATCCCAAGCTGGGGTCAGCGATTGCGGCTAAAGCCCGCGGTTACGATATGAAGGTGATTGCCGTTGACGATCAGTTCGTTAACGCCAAGGGCAAGCCCATGGACAGCGTGCCGCTGGTCATGATGGCGGCGACCAAAATTGGTGAACGTCAGGGCCAGGAACTCTACAAAGAGATGCAGAAACGCGGCTGGGATGTGAAAGAGACCGCCGTCATGGCCATTACCGCCGATGAGCTGGACACCGCGCGTCGTCGCACTACGGGATCAATGGACGCGCTGAAAGCAGCCGGCTTCCCGGAAAAACAGATCTACAAAGTCCCGACTAAATCCAACGATATCCCCGGCGCGTTCGACGCCGCCAACTCGATGCTGGTCCAGCATCCTGAGGTCAAACACTGGCTGGTGGTCGGCATGAACGATAACACCGTGCTGGGCGGGGTCCGCGCGACGGAAGGTCAGGGCTTCAAGGCACCTGACGTGATCGGGATCGGCATCAACGGCGTTGACGCCGTTAGCGAGCTGTCGAAAGCGCAGGCCACCGGCTTCTACGGCTCCCTGCTGCCAAGCCCGGACGTTCACGGCTACAAATCCAGTGAGATGCTCTACAACTGGGTCACCAAGGGCGCTGAACCGCCGAAATTTACCGAAGTGACCGATGTGGTGCTGATTACCCGCGACAACTTCAAAGAGGAGCTGGCGAAAAAAGGGCTGGGCGGTAAGTAATACGCTGTGATTGTGCCCCTCATGCATCGTGAGGGGCCAGACGTACACACTACAGGAATCACGGAGACGTTATGCGACAGTCTGATCCGTATCTCTCTTTTCGCGGCATCGGGAAAACCTTTCCCGGCGTTAACGCGCTGACCGATATCAGCTTCGACTGCTATGCCGGCCAGGTTCACGCCCTGATGGGGGAAAACGGTGCGGGAAAATCCACGCTGTTGAAGATCCTCAGCGGCAACTACGCGCCAACGACCGGCACGCTGGCCCTTCGCGGCGAAGAGGTGGCGTTTGCCGATACCACGGCGGCGCTCAATGCCGGGGTAGCCATCATCTATCAGGAACTGCACCTCATTCCTGAGATGACCGTGGCGGAAAACATCTATTTAGGACAGCTCCCGCACAAAGGCGGCGTGGTAAATCGTTCGCTACTCAATTATGAAGCGGGGCTGCAGCTTAAACACCTGGGCCTGGACGTCGATCCCCAGACGCCGCTGAAGTACCTTTCCATCGGCCAGTGGCAGATGGTTGAAATTGCCAAGGCGCTGGCGCGTAACGCCAAAATTATTGCCTTCGATGAGCCCACCAGTTCGCTCTCTAAGCGTGAAATTGAAAATCTGTTCCGCGTCATCCGCGAATTGCGTCAGGAGGGCCGTACCATTTTATACGTCTCGCACCGCATGGAAGAGATATTTGCCCTGAGCGACGCCATCACCGTCTTTAAGGATGGACGCTATGTGCGCACCTTCACCGACATGCAGCAGGTTAACCATGACCAGCTGGTTCAGGCGATGGTCGGACGCGATCTGGGTGATATTTATCACTGGCAGCCGCGCCCGTACGGGCCTGAGCGCCTGCGCCTGGATAACGTCAAAGCGCCGGGCGTGCGAACGCCTGTTTCGCTATCCGTGCGCAGCGGCGAAATCGTCGGCCTGTTTGGCCTCGTGGGCGCGGGGCGCAGCGAATTGATGAAGGGCCTGTTCGGCGGTACCCGCATAACCGATGGGCAGGTCTTTATTGACGGCGAACGGGTGGACATCCAGAAGCCGGCCCACGCGATAGGGGCGGGCATGATGCTCTGCCCGGAAGACCGTAAAGCCGAGGGGATTATTCCGGTGCATTCGGTACGCGACAACATCAATATTTCCGCCCGCCGCAAGTTCATTCGCGCAGGCTGCCTGATAAACGACAGCTGGGAGTCGAGCAACGCCGACCATCATATTCGCTCGCTGAACATCAAAACGCCGGGTCCGGAACAGCTGATCATGAACCTGTCCGGGGGAAACCAGCAGAAGGCGATTTTAGGCCGCTGGCTGTCGGAGGACATGAAGGTCATTCTGCTGGATGAGCCGACGCGCGGTATTGATGTGGGGGCAAAACACGAGATTTATAACGTGATCTACGAGCTGGCAAAACGCGGCGTGGCGGTGCTTTTCGCCTCCAGCGATCTGCCGGAGGTGCTTGGCGTGGCCGACCGCATTGTGGTGATGCGTGAAGGCGAAATTGCCGGTGAATTACTTCATGAACAGGCGAATGAACAACAGGCGTTGAACCTCGCCATGCCTAAAGTCAGCCAGGCTGTCGCCTGAGTAAGGAGTTAATGATGTCCTCTGTTACTACATCCGGAGTGCCGAAGTCGAAGTCGGCATTGAGTTTTGGCCGTATCTGGGATCAGTACGGCATGCTGGTGGTCTTTGCCGCGCTGTTCCTTGCCTGCGCGATCTTTGTCCCTAATTTTGCCACCTTCATTAATATGAAGGGGCTGGGGCTGGCCATTTCCATGTCCGGCATGGTGGCCTGCGGGATGCTGTTCTGTCTCGCCTCCGGGGATTTTGATCTGTCGGTGGCGTCGGTGATTGCCTGCGCGGGCGTCACGACCGCCGTGGTGATCAACATGACCGAGAGCCTGTGGATTGGCGTTCTGGCCGGTCTGCTGCTTGGCGTCATCAGCGGTCTGGTGAACGGCTTTGTTATCGCGCGCCTGAAGATTAACGCCCTCATCACCACGCTTGCGACGATGCAAATAGTCCGCGGGCTGGCCTATATCATCTCCGACGGTAAAGCGGTGGGGATCGAAGACGAGCGCTTCTTTACGTTGGGTTACGCCAACTGGCTGGGGCTGCCCGCGCCTATCTGGCTGACCGTGGCCTGCCTGATCCTGTTCGGCTTCCTGCTCAACCGGACCACCTTTGGCCGCAATACGCTGGCGATTGGCGGTAACGAAGAGGCGGCTCGCCTGGCCGGGGTGCCGGTGGTGCGTACCAAGATTATTATCTTTGTGCTCTCAGGGCTGGTTTCTGCCGCGGCGGGGATTATTCTGGCTTCGCGTATGACCAGCGGCCAGCCGATGACCTCCATCGGCTATGAGCTGATCGTTATCTCGGCCTGCGTTTTAGGGGGCGTTTCCCTCAAGGGCGGCATCGGAAAAATCTCATATGTGGTGGCCGGTATCCTGATTTTAGGGACGGTGGAGAACGCCATGAACCTGCTGAATATTTCGCCGTTCTCGCAGTACGTGGTACGGGGCCTGATCCTGCTGGCAGCGGTGATTTTCGACCGTTACAAGCAAAAAGCGAAGCGTACCGTGTAACCTTTTTTCCCCTCATTTACTGCTCAACTTATAACCTTAGTTGACCCTTTAACCGCCCCGCCAGTTTTAAAGGCGAGGCGGTTATCAAATGGCGAGCCACGTCACACTGTCTATACTTACATGGCTATGAAAGAGGTAAAGGCGTTTACCTCTCGTCAACCGTAAGGAGGAAAAGGGTGGCTGACATGTTAACCGCACCGCCTGTACTGCCCGGACAATATGCTTTCTTTTTTGATCTCGACGGCACGCTCGCCGGGATAAAACCGCACCCTGACCAGGTGTCTGTTCCGGACGCGGTGTTACAGGATTTGCATCAGCTCTCGCTCATGAACGAGGGAGCACTGGCATTGATATCAGGGCGCTCAATGGCCGAGCTGGATCTGCTCGCCAGTCCTTACCACTTTCCGCTGGCCGGTGTACACGGAGCGGAGCGCCGCGACATCCATGATCAAACGCATATCGTTTCACTCCCTGACGCACTCACGCAAACGCTGCATAAGACGCTTTCCGCTGCGCTGGAGGCGCTGCCCGGCACTGAATTAGAAGCCAAAGGCATGGCCTTTGCCCTGCACTATCGTCAGGCACCGCAGCATGAAGAGGCCGTGCTTGCGCTTGCTCAGTCGGTTGCTGACGCGCATCCGCAGCTGGCGTTGCAGCCCGGCAAATGCGTCGTGGAGTTAAAGCCGAAAGGAATTAATAAGGGGGCAGCCATCGCCGCGTTTATGGCCGAGGCGCCCTTCAAAGGGCGAACGCCCGTTTTCATTGGGGATGACCTGACCGACGAGGCCGGGTTTCGCGTGGTGAATCAGGCCGGAGGGATCGCCGTTAAGGTGGGGCCTGGTGACACCGTTGCCGAATGGCGACTGGCGGATGTCGCCGGCGTCTGGCAGTGGGTATCTGATATCGCTAATCACCAACAACAACAAATAGCGCAAAGCAAAGGGGGAAACCATTATGGGTCGCTTAGTCGTCGTCTCTAACCGAATCGCACCGCCTGATGATAAAAAAGCCAGTGCAGGTGGCCTGGCGGTAGGGGTGTTAGGGGCCTTAAAAGCCGCTGGCGGGCTGTGGTTTGGCTGGAGTGGAGAAATCAGTGAAGAAGAGAAACCGCTCAATACGGTGACGCGCGGGAACATCACCTGGGCGTCGTTTGCGTTGAAAGAGAAAGACTACGACGAATATTACTCGCAGTTTTCGAATGCCGTCCTGTGGCCTGCGTTCCACTATCGTCTTGACCTGGTCAAATTCCAGCGTGAATCCTTCGAAGGCTACTCGCGCGTGAACGTGCTGCTGGCGGATAAACTGCTGCCTTTAATAGAAGAAGACGATATTTTATGGATCCACGATTATCACCTGCTGCCTTTCGCCAGAGAGCTGCGCAAGCGCGGGGTGAATAACCGGATTGGCTTCTTCCTGCACATCCCGTTCCCGACGCCGGAAATATTTACCGCGCTGCCGCCGCATGAAGATCTGCTCGAAGCGCTGTGTGACTACGATTTACTGGGCTTCCAGACCGAAAATGACCGTATCGCGTTCCTTGACTCCGTATCGGGTAAAGCGCGTCTGATAACCAAAGGCGGGAAAAGCCACACGGCGTGGGGGAAAACCTTCCACACCGAAGTTTATCCCATCGGGATTGAACCTGACGATATCGCGGAGCAGGCTTCCGGCCCGCTGCCGCCGAAGCTGGCGCAGCTGAAGAATGAACTCAAGAACGTAAAAAATATCTTCTCGGTAGAGCGTCTTGATTATTCCAAAGGGCTACCGGAACGCTTCCTGGCGTATGAAACGCTGCTGGATAAATACCCGCAGCATCACGGTAAAATCCGCTATACCCAGATCGCGCCGACGTCGCGCGGTGAGGTTCAGGCCTATCAGGACATTCGCCATCAGCTGGAGACAGAAGCAGGGCGCATTAACGGCCGCTACGGCCAGCTGGGCTGGACTCCGCTCTATTATCTGAATCAGCACTTTGATCGAAAGATCCTGATGAAGGTCTTCCGCTATGCGGACGTGGGCCTGGTCACGCCGCTGCGCGACGGGATGAACCTCGTCGCGAAAGAGTATGTGGCGGCACAGGATCCTGCCGACCCGGGCGTACTGGTGCTCTCCCAGTTTGCCGGTGCCGCAAACGAGCTTACGTCGGCGCTTATCGTCAACCCTTATGACCGCGATGACGTGGCAAATGCGCTGAATCGCGCTCTGACCATGCCGCTTACGGAACGTCTTTCCCGCCATGCTGACATGATGGAGACGATCCGCAAGAACGACATTAACCACTGGCAGGCGCGTTTTATTCAGGATCTCCGGGATATCGCCCCGCAAAGTCATGAAGGCAATCTGCAAAAAAAGATCGCGACCTTCCCTAAACTCGCCTGATTTTCCTCTGGGGGGAAGTTAATTCCCCCCAAGCGGCACTAACAGCACATCCACCTGGCTTGAGGCGACAATAGATTTCGCCGCGCAGGCTGCACGCGAAAAAAAGCTGTGGTTATGGTTCCCGCAAATCACTAAATCAATTTGCTGCTTGCGACACATGTCGAGAATATGGGCGTTAAGTTCCCCGGTCGCAATAACGGTTTCATGAATCGGATATTGTGCCTTTTCCGCTAGATCACGCAGAAATTGCTGCGTTTCTTCCTGAAGGACCTCACGAATATCCTCCAGCATGGGGGCAGCCAGCTGATTATACATCTCTGGCTCGGCGGCGAGCGTGATGAGGCTGATGCGCGCATTATGGGGTCTGGCAATGGAAACCGCTCGGGCTACGAGCTGGTGGCTTTCAGGGGAAACGGCAACGGAAACAAGAACATGGGAGTAACTCATGGCGCACTCCTTAGGTGTCTGACAGACAGCGTTTAATCACCTTTACCGCGAATTCCGGGGTTCTGCAAGACCTGATTACGACATTAGTGTGAAGCTTATCATAATTATTCATTAATTATTCTTATAAGAAGAATAACTGAAAAATGTGCCTAAATGAAAAAAATTAACAACTTAACGTAAATCACACAAATTCACGCCTTGACTGCTAAATCGTTTTGCGGCGTTACAAACTCATTGCGAATGATCACGCGCTGAAACATCTTTTATGCGCGATCTTCATAACTATATGTTTTTTCACGGTAAGAAAAATGTTTCCCAAAGAGGGGGTTATTGTAAATGTTTCCGCGAGGCGTTTAGGCCGGGAAAAGCACGTTGCATGCCAGTCAGGATCACCCGTCTGCATGAGTATTCGTCAATAAAGAATACAAAACAGTACCGAATGGTCAAAAAATAAACAAATTACAAGTCATACTGATGGATTTATGGGTCATATTCACTTAAATTGTGTGACGTAGATCACATTTTTTTTAAATTTGAGGGCGGCTGGATTGTATGTGTCAAAACTGACGAGTAGAGTTTGCGTCGAATTAGGAAAAATCTTAGTTATTTGTAAGAAATGATAAAACATGTAAGAGACGCATTCGCGGCTTCTCTCTTGCGCGTTTCAATGAATACAAACCTAAATTCAACTATGCATTTGGCCTTTTCTTTTTTATACCGGGTGATTTCCCGGCGACATCACGGGGTGCGGTCTTTCCGCATAAAAATAATAGTTGGTTATTCGGGATGGGAACAATGCATACATCCGAGTTGCTAAAACATATCTATGACATCAATTTGTCGTATTTACTGCTCGCGCAGCGTTTGATTAGTCAGGACAAAGCGTCCGCGATGTTTCGTCTGGGTATTAACGAAGAGATGGCAACCATGCTGGGCGGCTTAACCCTCCCGCAAATGGTGAAACTGGCAGAAACGAATCAACTGGTTTGCCAGTTCCGTTTCGATGATTCGCAGACAATAACGCGTCTGACGCAGGAGTCCCGCGTGGACGATCTTCAACAGATCCACACGGGTATTCTTCTCTCCACCCGCTTGCTTACCGAAATCAGCCAGCCTGATGACGCAGCCCGTAAGAAAAGGGCCTAGCAATGAGCGAGAAAAGCATTGTTCAGGAAGCGCGTGACATACAGTTGGCCATGGAGCTGATTACATTGGGTGCTCGTTTACAAATGCTGGAAAGCGAGACTCAGTTGAGCCGTGGTCGTCTCATTAAGCTGTACAAAGAGTTACGTGGTAGTCCCCCGCCGAAAGGCATGCTGCCGTTTTCTACCGACTGGTTTATGACGTGGGAGCAGAATATTCACGCTTCCATGTTCTGTAATGCGTGGCAGTATCTTCTTAAAACCGGTTTGTGTAGTGGCGTTGACGCCGTGATCAAAGCCTACAAACTTTACCTTGAACAATGCCCACAGCAGGAAGAAGGCCCTCTGCTGGCGCTGACCCGCGCATGGACGCTGGTGCGTTTTGTTGAGAGCGGAATGCTTGAGCTGTCGCGCTGCAACTGCTGCGATGGCAATTTTATTACCCATGCTCATCAGCCTGCAGGCAGCTTCGCCTGTAGTTTATGTCAGCCTCCATCCCGCGCAGTAAAAAGACGTAAACTTTCCCGGGATGCTGCCGATATTATTCCACAACTGCTGGATGAACAGATCGAACAAGCTGTTTAACCCGAACGTGTGGGAAAAATTCCAGCAGCGGTAAGCAATTACCGCTGCTTTTTTTTACCCCTCAAACGGTAAACGCTGCGAGCTGGACGTCCTTGCCATAGTCACTAGCGGAAGGATGATGTCGTGCTTATCTTATTAGGTTACCTGGTAGTTCTCGGTACAGTTTTCGGCGGTTACATGATGACCGGCGGGCACCTTGGAGCACTCTATCAACCGGCTGAGCTTATTATCATCGGCGGCGCAGGGGTAGGGGCTTTTATCGTTGGCAACAACGGTAAATCAATCAAGGGCACGCTGAAAGCGATTCCGTTGCTGTTCCGTCGCTCGAAATACACCAAAAGTATGTATATGGATCTGCTGGCGCTCCTCTATCGCCTGATGGCGAAGTCGCGTCAGCAGGGCATGTTCTCGCTTGAACGGGATATTGAAAACCCAAAAGAGAGCGAAATTTTTGCCAGCTATCCGCGTATTCTTGCCGATGCCATGATGCTGGATTTCATCGTCGACTATCTGCGACTGATCATCAGCGGCAACATGAATACCTTCGAAATCGAAGCGCTGATGGACGAAGAGATTGAAACCCACGAAAGCGAATCTGAAGTGCCGGCCAACAGCCTGGCACTGGTGGGCGACTCCCTTCCGGCATTCGGTATCGTTGCGGCGGTGATGGGGGTGGTTCACGCCCTGGCCTCGGCAGACCGTCCGGCAGCCGAGCTCGGCGCGCTGATTGCCCACGCGATGGTGGGAACCTTCCTCGGTATTTTGCTGGCGTATGGCTTTATCTCTCCGCTGGCAAGCGTGCTGCGCCAGAAGAGCGCGGAAACCACCAAAATGATGCAGTGCGTGAAGATCACGCTGCTCTCTAACCTCAACGGTTACGCGCCACCGATCGCGGTTGAGTTTGGCCGTAAAACGCTTTACTCCAGCGAGCGTCCGTCGTTTATCGAGCTTGAAGAACACGTGCGTGCGGTGAAAAACCCAAACCAACAGACGACAACTGAGGACGCATGAAAAACCAGTCCCATCCGATCGTCATCGTAAAAAAACGCAAGCACAAGGGCGGTGGGCATGGCGCGCACGGCTCGTGGAAAATTGCCTACGCCGACTTTATGACGGCCATGATGGCGTTCTTTCTGGTGATGTGGCTGATCTCCATCTCCAGCCCAAAAGAACTGATCCAGATTGCCGAATATTTCCGCACGCCGCTGGCAACGGCGGTGGCAGGCGGGCCGCGTATCTCTAACAGCGACAGCCCGATCCCGGGCGGCGGCGATGATTACACCCAGCAGAAGGGTGAAGTGAAAAAAGAGCCGAACATCGACGAGCTGAAAAGAAAGATGGAGCAGGCGCGCCTTAAGAAACTGCGCGGCGATCTCGATCAACTGATTGAGGCCGATCCGAAGCTGCGCGCGCTGCGTCCGCACCTGAAGATCGACCTGGTGCAGGAAGGGCTGCGTATTCAGATTATCGACAGCCAGAACCGCCCCATGTTTAAAACCGGGAGTGCGGAAGTTGAACCGTATATGCGCGACATTCTGCGCGCTATTGCACCGGTACTGAACGGCATTCCTAACCGAATCAGCCTGTCAGGACACACGGATGATTTCCCGTACGCCAGTGGGGAGAAGGGATACAGCAACTGGGAGCTTTCTGCCGATCGTGCCAACGCCTCGCGTCGCGAGCTGGTGGCAGGTGGGCTTGATGATGGCAAGGTACTGCGCGTAGTCGGCATGGCCGCAACCATGCGCGTTTCCGACCGCGGGCCGGATGATGCCATCAACCGTCGTATCAGTCTTTTAGTGCTGAACCAGCAGGCGGAGCAGGCGATCCTGCATGAAAACGCCGAAAGTCAGAATGAGTCACTGGACGATTTAAAACAGCCTGGGGCCGTTCCTTCGGCTGCCGTTCCAACATCGCCACCAGCCAATCCGAGGTGATAGCGTGAGCATGGATATTAGCGATTTTTACCAGACATTCTTTGATGAAGCCGATGAATTGTTGGCCGATATGGAGCAACACTTGCTCGATCTGGTGCCTGAAGCACCGGATTCCGAGCAGCTCAATGCCATCTTCCGTGCGGCGCATTCCATTAAAGGCGGCGCCGGAACGTTTGGATTTACCATCCTGCAGGAAACGACCCATTTAATGGAAAACCTGCTTGATGACGCACGACGCGGTGAGATGCAGCTCAATACCGACATTATCAACCTGTTTTTGGAAACCAAAGATATTATGCAGGAACAGCTCGACGCCTATAAAAGTTCGGCAGAGCCTGATGCCGCCAGCTTTGAATACATCTGCAATGCACTGCGCCAGCTCGCGCTGGAAGCCAAAGGTGACGTTGCCGCAGCGGTTGTTCCGGCCGCAAAACTGAGCGTTGTGGAGACGGCTGCCGCGCAGGCGTCTGCGCCTGCCGGCGCACAGGCGGGCAAACTTCGCGTTGTGCTGTCCCGCCTGAAAGAGAATGAAGTTAACCTGCTCGAAGAAGAGCTGGGGAACCTGGCGAAATTAAGCAACGTAGTGAAAGGCAAAGACAGCCTTGCTGCAACGCTTGATGACGGTATCGGCCAGGACGATATCGTGGCGGTGCTGTGCTTTGTGATTGAAGCCGACCAGATTGCCTTTGAAACTGAAATGGCCAAGGTTGATGCTCCTGCCGCGGTGGAAGAGGTGGCCGTCGTCGCGCAGGCCGCCACACCGGCAGTGACGCCAGCGGTTCCGGCCCTGAAGGCGGTGCCAAAAGAGGCCCCGGCACCTGGCCGTGGTGAAAAACCGGCCGCGCGCTCCAGCGAATCCACCAGCATCCGCGTTGCGGTTGAGAAGGTTGACCAGCTGATTAACCTGGTGGGCGAACTGGTGATCACCCAGTCGATGCTGGCACAACGCTCTAACGAACTGGACCCGGTCACCCACGGCGATCTGATCACCAGCATGGGTCAGCTGCAGCGTAATGCTCGCGACCTGCAGGAATCGGTCATGTCCATCCGTATGATGCCGATGGAATACGTCTTCAGCCGCTTCCCGCGCCTGGTTCGCGATCTTGCCAGCAAGCTGAATAAGCAGATTGAACTGACCCTGATGGGCAGCTCAACCGAACTGGATAAGAGCCTGATCGAGCGCATCATCGACCCGTTAACGCACCTGGTGCGTAACAGCCTCGACCACGGTATCGAACTGCCGGAAAACCGCATTGCCGCTGGAAAATCCCCGGTCGGAAACCTGATCCTCTCTGCGGAACATCAGGGCGGGAACATCTGCATCGAAGTGACTGATGATGGCGCGGGTCTTAACCGCGAGCGCATTCTGGCCAAAGCGATCTCGCAGGGAATGGCGGTCAATGAAAACATGACCGACGAAGAGGTGGGGATGCTGATCTTCGCCCCGGGCTTCTCTACCGCAGAGCAGGTGACCGACGTCTCCGGGCGCGGCGTCGGCATGGACGTGGTGAAGCGTAACATCCAAGAGATGGGCGGCCACGTTGAGATCCAGTCTAAGCAGGGTTCCGGCACCACCATTCGCATCCTGCTGCCGCTGACGCTGGCGATCCTCGACGGCATGTCCGTGAAGGTGGCGGACGAAGTTTTCATTCTTCCGCTGAACGCCGTGATGGAATCCCTGCAGCCGCGTGAAGAAGATCTGCATCCGCTGGCGGGCGGCGAGCGCGTCCTTGAAGTGCGCGGCGAGTACCTGCCGCTGGTGGAACTGTGGAAAGTATTTGAAGTGGACGGGGCCAAGACAGAGGCCACGCAGGGTATCGTTGTGATCCTGCAAAGCGCGGGCCGCCGCTACGCGCTGCTGGTCGATCAGCTGATTGGTCAGCACCAGGTCGTGGTGAAGAACCTCGAAAGCAACTACCGTAAAGTGCCGGGTATTTCTGCCGCCACCATTCTGGGTGATGGTAGCGTGGCGCTGATCGTCGACGTGTCGGCGCTTCAGGGATTAAATCGTGAACAACGTGTGGCGTACACAGCCGCCTGATTAAGTAGAAGGTAATAACATGACCGGTATGAGTAATGTAACGAAACTGGCGGGCGAGCCATCAGGGCAGGAATTCCTGGTATTCACTTTAGGCGATGAGGAGTACGGCATCGATATCCTTAAAGTGCAGGAAATCCGGGGTTACGACCAGGTTACCCGCATCGCTAACACGCCTGCTTTTATTAAAGGTGTCACCAACCTGCGTGGCGTCATTGTGCCCATCGTGGACCTGCGCGTGAAGTTTAGCCAGGGCGACGTTGACTACAACGACAACACCGTGGTGATCGTCCTGAACCTGGGGCAGCGCGTGGTCGGTATCGTGGTGGATGGCGTCTCTGATGTGCTTTCTCTGACCTCCGACCAAATTCGTCCTGCGCCGGAGTTTGCGGTCACGCTGTCGACCGAATACCTGACCGGTCTGGGCGCGCTCGGCGAGCGTATGCTGATTCTGGTGAACATTGAGAAGCTGCTGAACAGCGATGAGATGGCGCTGCTGGATATCGCGGCGAGTCACGTGGCATAAAAACAAAGCCGGGTGGCGCTGACGCTTACCCGGCCTACATGTTCGAGCCATTCGTAGGCCGGGTAAGGCGAAGCCGTCACCCGGCTTTTTTACATTCTGCTCCACCAGCTCAGCTTCCGCGGCTACCCATGTAGCCTAAAACAAAGCCGGGTGGCGCTGACGCTTACCCGGCCT
>NZ_JBJHHG010000003.1:27155-337440 GCF_045257065.1 Enterobacter sp. PP-008-ECC_S150
GTAAGGCGAAGCCGTCACCCGGCTTTTTTACATTCTGCTCCACCAGCTCAGCTTCCGCGGCTACCCATGTAGCCTAAAACAAAGCCGGGTGGCGCTGACGCTTACCCGGCCTACGTGTTCGTGCCATTTGTAGGCCGGGTAAGGCGAAGCCGTCACCCGGCTTTTTTACATCCTGCTCCACCAGCACAGCTTCCGCGGCTACCCATGTAGCCTAAAACAAAGCCGGGTGGCGCTGACGCTTACCCGGCCTACGTGTTCGTGCCGTTTGTAGGCCGGGTAAGGCGAAGCCGTCACCCGGCTTTTTTACATTCTGCTCCACCAGCTCAGCTTCCGCGGCTACCCATGTAGCCTAAAACAAAGCCGGGTGGCGCTGACGCTTACCCGGCCTACGTGTTCGAGCCATTTGTAGGCCGGGTAAGGCGGAGCCGCCACCCGGCTTTTTTAGCCTCTTACGCTTCCTGTTTTACCAGCTCAGCTTCAGCTTCGCGCGCGCCTTCATTCTGCGACAGCATCGCGGTCGCAATCCCGTTCCCCAGCACGTTAATCGCCGAACGGCCCATATCCAGGAAGTGGTCGATCCCCATCAGCAGCAGAATGCCCGCCACCGGAATATTAAAACTCGGAATAGTTGCTGCCAGCACCACCAGTGAAGAACGCGGTACGCCCGCAATCCCTTTCGAAGCCAGCATCAGGGTCAGCATCAGCACCGTTACCTCAGAGAAGCTGAGGTGAATGTTGTACGCCTGAGCGATAAACATCGACGCGAAAGAGCAGTACACCATCGACCCTACCAGGTTAAAGGAGTAGCCAATCGGCAGAACGAAAGAGGCGATGTTGCGCGAGCAGCCAAAACGCTCCAGCTGCTCCAGCGTTTTAGGGTAGGCCGCTTCAGAGCTGCTGGTGGTAAACGCCACCAGGACCGGATCTTTCAGCATGCTGACCAGCCGAAACACCTCTTTTTTTAGCACCATATAACCCACGGCCAGCAGCACCATGCAGGTGAGAAGAATGGCGACATAGTAGCCGCCAATAAAGGAGGCGTAGTTCAGCAGAATGCCCAGGCCCTGCGTGGCGATGACGGAGGAGATCGCCGCGAAGATGGCCAGCGGCGCAACGTACATCACGTAGCCCGTGACCTTCAGCATGATATGGGAAACCACGTCCAGCGCGGCCACCAGCGGGGCGTTAAATTTCTGCCCCAGCGACGCGCCGCCGATGCCGAAGAACATCGAGAACACCACAATCTGCAGGATCTCATTGTTCGACATCGCCCCGGCGATGCTGGTTGGAATGGTGTGCGACAGGAACGCTTTCAGCGTCATGCCCCCCACGGCCAGGCCGGTATCCACCGCCTCGGTCGGGACGGTCAGGTTCAGACCGCTTCCCGGATGCTCCAGCGTGACGATGAACAGCCCGACCAGAATGGAAAGTACCGATGAGCTGATAAACCACACCATTGCTTTGCCGCCCACTCGGCCAATGGTGGAGGTTTCGCCCAGCTTCATAATACCGACGGTCAGCGTGCTGAAGACCAACGGTGCAATGACCATTTTGATCAGGCGAAGGAAAATATCGGTCAGAAGGGTAATGTTATCCGACCAGGCTTTGATGGCATCCGCAGATGCATACTCATGAATTGCTGCCCCTGAAAGAATACCCGCCAGCATGAATATCACGATGAAGAGTGTGAGTTTGTTTGCACTTGCCACGAAAAAAGACCCTCTCTGCGCTCAGATGTAGCCGCGGCGATACATATAAATTTTTTATTACGACGCGGGAAATTATTCGGCACATAAATTGACGCAAAGCGTAGGGGGATACAACTCCTTTTTAAGTTTTATTAATTTTGTTGTTAATGCCTCTACGATATATTGTGATCAAGATCACAGTTTAATGGATATATTCTCTGTGAATACAACAAAATCCTTAGATAAATAATTTTAACCACCTGTTTTATTTGGAAATAGTGAGTCAATAAGACATCCGCCTGATTCATTTTGAGGCAGGTGGAGGAAGCGTTATCCGTAAACTAAATTCTCAATAACCCCCTCGGAGGAACGTTAAGCGGGGCTAACATCTTGAACGGCCAAAATAAAATATGGCAAGGGAACGGAGACGTCTTCTGGAGGGTGGTAAAATGAAAAGTAAACTCCTTTTGATCTGTGCAGGCTCGTTACTGACGGCGACCCTGGCCCCGCAGGCGCTGGCCGTCACCAGCAGCGGCACCATCGGGGCGACGCTGACCCTGACAAACGGTTGCCTGATAAACGGGTCGCCCACGCAAAACGGCATTAACTTCGGGACGCTTGATTTCGGCACCCATCCCGCCACGTTTTCCACGCTGACCACGCAGCTAACCGGCGCCAGCGGCGGAAACACCTTTACCATTCAGTGTACAACCGCCAGCTATACGGTAGCGATCACCGGCAACACCCACTCCACGGCACCCGGTACCGTTGTTGGATCGACGGGAACACCTGCGCGCTATCTGATCAACACCGCCAACGCCGCACAGGGGGTAGCCTACAGCCTTTACAGCGACAGCGGATTTAACAACGTGGTTGCCAATAACGCCGCGTTGCCCATCGCCTCTACGGCGGGAGGTGTCGACAGCTACACGCTCTATGGGCGTATTACCGGCGGCGGCAACAGCGTAACGGTCGTACCGGGAACCTACACCGACACGATAAACGTTAGCGTCACCTATTAGTTCTTCACGGTCATGAAGGCCTCTCTTGCAGGTCTGCGCAAACGCGCAGAGGGACGCGTGCAGCCTTTTTTCGCGCTGCTGGTTGGATGGCTAATGATCCCCGCGGCCGTTGCGGTGACGTCACAGTCATTCAAGGTCAGCGCGACCATTGTACCGGGATGCGCGGTGGCTACCGGCAGCGGGGGACTCCTCGGCACGCTGGATTTTGGTACCCATACTGGCGTTGAAAGCGCGCCGGTGAGCACCAGCTTTGTGCCAAACGGGGCATTGTCCATCGCCTGTACGCCCGGCGTGACGCTGAGCATGAGCATTAATGGCGGTCAAAACTACTCATCCGTTCGCCGCATGAAGCGCACGGACGGAGCCGACCTGGTAGGTTACCGGCTCTACAGCAGCAGCTCGCTGGCCGCCAACAGCGAAATCGGCCTCAATCAGGCAATACCGGTGACCTACACCGACAGCAATAACATCGCGCTGCCGCTTTTTGGCGTGGCGCTACTGACCGGATTTAGCCCGGCAGGAACGTATTCCGATCAGCTCACCGTGACCCTGTCATGGTAATAAAGGGAGAGTGCCGATGAAGCCACTTTTGAGACCTGTTTGCCTGGCGGGCGCGTTGGGAATGGCAGCAGTCGGCCAGGCGCAGGCGGCGGCTACCATTCTGCTCTGGCCCATCGACCCCTGGCTTGCCGCAGACGCCAACGCCACGGAACTGTGGATCCAGAATCAGGGAAACAGCGCCACGACCATGCAGGTGCGCATCGTGCGCTGGAAGCAGGAGGGCGGGTACGAGCGTTATACCGCGCAGCAGGACGTGGTCGCCAGCCCGCCGATTGTCACTATTCAGAAAGGCAATAAGCAGCTGATTCGCCTTATTAAACAGGGGGCCGTTCCGGCGGGCACGGAACAAGCCTACCGCATTATCGTCGATGAAATCCCCCAGCCTGATGCGAAAGCCGAGCCCACTATCGGCCTCAAATTACAGATGCGTTACTCCATCCCTCTGTTCGTCTACGGCCAGGGGATCCCGACGATAAAAGAGGGTGCGCATCACGCGCTGGTGGAGACCCGAAACCTGAGCTGGCGGGTGACGCGAGCGGATGGACAGCCTGCGCTGGAGGTTCGGAATCAGGGAGATGTTCATGTCAGGCTGAGCCAGGTGGCGCTGGAGCAGGGAGGTCAGAAACGCACGGTCGCGGAGGGATTGCTGGGTTACGTGCTTCCCGGCAGCACCCGCAGCTGGCCGATACCCGCAGGCGTTCGTCAGCCAGAGCGGATGATCGCGCAGATTAATGCCAGGGACGCACAATGGCAGTCGACGCCCGTCAACTGAAGCCCGCGATGATGATACTGCTTTGCGTCAGTTCCGCGGCCTGGGCTGAGCCCGGCGATGACAGTTTGCCGCCGCCGCCTCAGGCGCAGGCGGTAAATGATGAAGCGGTATTTCAGCTTGCCCTCGTGCTCAACCATTACGACACCGGCCTGGTGGTGCCCGTCACGCAGCGTAACGGCGCTTTCTTTGTCTCCAGTGCCGACCTGCTGCGCGCGGGGCTGCCGCCGGAGCATGTTCCTGCCGGAGAGGTGAATCTCTCTTCGCTTTCTCAGGTGCGCACGGAGTATGACAGCGCCGCGCAGCGCCTGCTGCTCACGGTTCCCCGCGACTGGGTCGCATCCCGCGTGACCCCGTTCAGCGCGCAAACGGCGCAGGCCAAACCGCACTTCGGGCGAGGCGCGCTGCTCAATTACGATCTCTACACCAACCACACGGCGCATATCGGTGGACAGGCGTCCCTCTGGCATGAATTCCGCTACTTCAATGAGAACGGCTCGTTTTCCTCCACCGGCTATGCCCGGGAAAATTTCAGCGGTAGCGGCGGCCAGCAGGAGGGGTATGTCCGCTATGACACTACCCTGCTGTTCACGAATGAAGATGACGCGATGAGCTGGAGCGTCGGGGACGTAATCAGCGACGCCCTGAGCTGGAGCTCCAGCGTGCGGATGGGGGGGATTAGCGTCGGGCGGGATTTCTCCCTGCGTCCTGACCTGGTGACGTGGCCGCTGCCCGAATTCGCGGGAGAAGCCGCGGTGCCGACCTCGGTCGATCTCTTTATCAACGGCTATCGCTCCGGCTCAACCCAGCTTCAGCCGGGTCCTTTCACCCTGACCAATCTGCCCTATATCAACGGTGCCGGGGATGCGGTGCTGGTCACGACGGATGCGCTGGGGCGCCAGGTGAGCACCACGCTGCCGTTTTACGTCACCAGCGACCTGCTCAAAAAAGGACTCAGCGACGGCGCCGTAACGCTGGGCAGCCTGCGGCGTAACTACGGGATCAAGAATTTTGACTACGGCTCCGCGTCGGGCAGCGGCTCGTATCGCTACGGGCTGACGGACTGGCTGACGCTGGAAGGCCATGCAGAAGGCGCGCAGGAGCTGGCGCTCGGCGGGGCAGGGACGGTAATAAAGCTCGGCCAGCTTGGCGTGGTGAATACCTCTTACTCGCAGAGCCGCATGCGCGGGGATACGGGGGGGCAAATCAACTGGGGTTACCAGTACAGCACCAGCGAGTTCAGCGTCGCCACCCAGCACACGCGTCGGGGCCGCGGCTTTGGCAATCTGGCCCTTTACGACCAGCCGACGCTGTATGACGAGAACGATAAACCCATCGCCAGCTTCAGCCGAAATACGGACCAGTATTCCCTGACCTTTAATATGGGACAGTACGGCAACATTGGCGCGGCCTGGATCGGCGTGGAGAGTTTTGACAGCCAAAAAACCGAGCTGCTTAACCTCTCCTGGAGCCGCAATCTGTGGGGAGCGAGCAGTATTTACCTGGCCGGCAGCCGGGACCAGCAGCGGGGAGACTGGACGGTTGCGCTGTCGCTGCAGGTGCCGCTGGGCGCGCGCGACAGCGCCGCCTTTACCGTTGAAAACACGCCGGATGCCGGCAGTACCCAGCGCATCAACTATAACCACGCCATGCCGTCCGACGGCGGCTTAAGCTGGAACATGGCCTGGGCCAATCAGTCGAAAGCCAGCGACTACCAGCAGGGCACGCTGGGCTGGCGCAACAATAACGTTGAGCTACAGGGCGGTGCCTATGGCGAAAGGGATATGATGACCTGGTGGGGCGAGGCGATGGGCTCCGTGGTGCTGATGGACGGCGAGCTGTTTGCGGCCAACAAAATTAACGATGCGTTTGTGGTTATCAGCACCGACGGTCATCCGGATGTCCCCGTCAGCTATGAAAATCAGCCCGTAGGCAAAACCAATAATAACGGCTACCTGCTGGTCAGCGGGGTGTCGGCGTATTACCCGGCAAGCTACCGCATTGATACGCTGAACCTGCCGGCGGATACCCAGCTGAAAGAGACCGAACGGCGGATTGCGATCCGCCGCCACAGCGGTTACCTGGTCGATTTCCCGATGGAGCAGGAGCGGGTCGCCAGCGTCATCCTGCATGATGCGCGCGGGCAGGCGATCCCGGTGGGTAGCCAGGTGCGCAGGGCCTCGCGCAGCAGCGCCGTGGTGGGCTATGACGGTATCGCCTGGCTGGAAAATCTCAGCGATGTGAACCCGCTGGAGGTCATTACCCCTGGCGGAAAGCGCTGCACGACGACCCTGACGGTGGGATCCAACCCGGAACACAAGCTGCAAACCTACGGTCCGCTGGTATGTCGGGAGGCGCCATGAGGCGCCTGCTGCTGTTGATGCTGCTGCTGTTTTCCGGCGGCGGCTGGGCGGCGTGTACCGTCAGTACGGTCAACGCCTCGTTTGGCAGCGTCACGTCGTTCGCCCTCAGCGGAACCGGGGAGGTGGAAACCACCGGTACGCTGGTGGTGGCGTGCGATGCCGTCCTGAATCTGTTGACCAACGACTCGGTGACGCTGACCTACACCGCCGCATCGGTCTCGGGCAGCAGTCGCGCCACGATGAAACGCACCGATAATGCGACCATCACGGACGTGATCCCCACCCGACTGTGCGGATTATCGGGCTGCGCGAGCAGCAGCGAGGTACAGATAAGTAAATCGTATACCTGGGGTGGGAATACCCTGCTGGGGTTACTGGGGTCTAAGCAGTACAACATCCCGCTCTACTTCCGCACCGTCGCCGGGCAAAACGTCACCGCCGGGCCGTATCAGGTGCAGCTAACCTTCAGCGTGAACTACAGCGTCTGCTCCGTGGGCGCGCTCGGCATTTGCACCCTCAATCAAACGGGCACGGCGACCACCACCATTCTGCTTAACATGACCGTCACCAACGACTGCAGCGCCATGACCACGCCGGACGTCAACTTCAACAGCGCGCCGCTGGTACAAAGTTTCCCTACCGTTTCGCAGGCGATTGCCGTCACCTGCACCAAAGGAAGTACCTATACCATCGGCATTAATAACGGGGCTAACGCGCTGAATAACGTGCGGCGGATGGCGAGCGGCAGCAACTATATGAGTTACGACATCTATAAAGAAGCCACAACGAACCGCTGGGGCGGCAGCGGCACCGAGCGCTGGACCAGCGCGACCTCGTCGCAGGTCAGTACCGACGGTTTACTGCGCACCTATAACTACACCGCGAAGGTCCTGACGAATCAGACCACGCCGCCCGCCGGCACCTACACCGATACGCTGATTGTCGACGTGGCGTTTTAACCCCCGCGCTTTTCCCTTTCTCAAATGTAAAGTTCCTGTGGGCAGTGCCGATAACACCGTTAATAAATCTATGAGAAGGTGTTGTATGTTGAACCGTATCCGCGTTGTCACAATGCTTATGATGGTGCTGGTCATTTTCGCACTTCTTCAGCTCATTTTCGGCGGGCTTTTTTTCTCGTCGTTAAAACAGAACCAGGACAGCTTCGCGGCCTCGAACGACCTGCGCATGCAGCAGGGTGAACTCACCTCAACGTGGGATCTGATGCTGCAAACGCGTATCAACCTGAGCCGCTCGTCCGCGCGCATGATGATGGACCCCAACAATCAGCAGAGCAGCGCGAAAACCGATCTGTTGAAAAATGCCCGCGCCACGCTCGCTGACGCCGCTAAACACTATGCCGCCTTCAAACAGATCGCGCCGCAGCCTGCCATGGCGCAGGTAAGCCAGAATATTGATGAAAAATACAACGCCTACTTTGCCGGCCTGACGGAGCTGATTCAGTTCCTGGAGAGCGGCAACATGGACGCCTACTTCGCGCAGCCGACGCAGGGAATGCAAAACGCCCTCGGCGCGGCGCTGGGGGAGTACGCGAAGGCCAGCGGCGATCTGTATCACTCGGCCTTTACCGAAAGCCAGAATGACTACCGCTTTGCGAAGTGGCAGATGGCGGTGCTGGCGCTGGCGCTGGTCATCGTGCTGGTCGCGGTGTGGTACGGCATTCGCCATATCCTGCTGAACCCTCTTGGCCGCGTCATTGCCCACATTCGTGAGATTGCCGGTGGCGATCTCACCAAAACGCTGACCGTGTCCGGCCGCAATGAGATCACCGAGCTGGCAAACAGCGTTGACCATATGCAGCGTTCGCTCATCGAAACCGTCGCCAACGTGCGTAACGGCTCCGAGGCTATTTATACCGGCACCAGCGAAATTGCGATGGGGAATAACGACCTCTCTTCCCGTACCGAACAGCAGGCCTCCGCGCTGGAAGAGACGGCGGCCAGCATGGAGCAGCTTACGGCGACCGTGAAGCAGAACGCCGATAACGCTCGCCAGGCCTCTCAGCTGGCGGAAAGCGCCTCCGAGACGGCACAGCGCGGCGGTCGCGTGGTGGATGGCGTGGTGAAAACCATGCACGACATCGCCCAGAGCTCGAAGAAAATCGCCGACATCATCAGCGTCATCGACGGCATTGCCTTCCAGACCAACATTCTGGCGCTGAACGCCGCCGTGGAAGCGGCGCGTGCGGGCGAACAGGGACGCGGGTTTGCCGTGGTGGCCGGAGAAGTGCGCAACCTGGCCAGCCGCAGCGCCAACGCGGCGAAAGAGATTAAGGCCCTGATTGAAGATTCCGTCTCCCGCGTGGATACCGGCTCCGTGCTGGTGGAAAGCGCCGGGGAGACCATGAATGACATCGTGAATGCCGTCACCCGCGTGACGGACATCATGGGTGAAATCGCCTCTGCGTCGGATGAGCAGAGTCGTGGTATCGACCAGGTTGCACTGGCGGTATCGGAAATGGATCGCGTGACGCAGCAAAACGCCGCGCTGGTGCAGGAGTCCGCTGCGGCGGCCGCTGCCCTGGAAGACCAGGCGAGCCGTCTGAAGATGGCCGTCTCGGCGTTTCGTCTCGCTTCGCTCAATGGAAATACGGTCACTTCGCAAGCCACGTATAAAGCGCCAGCCGCCGAATCGACGGTCTCTCGCCTGCGTGCTGCAACGACCGGACAAGATGAAAACTGGGAAACATTTTGACTGACAATTGAACCGCGGCTGCTTGCCGCTTGATGGGAGCGTGGATGTTAAATCGTATTCGTATCTCGACCACACTGTTTTTGATTCTGATCCTTTGCGGTGTGTTGCAGGTTGGCAGTAACGGGTTGTCTTTTTGGGCGTTTCGCGATGGCTATCAGAATTTGCAGGACGTTGAGGCGAGTAATCAGCAGCGCTCCGCACTGGCACAAACGCGTGCCGTGCTGTTGCAGGCAAGCACCGCGCTGAACAAGGCGGGAACCTTAACCGCGCTGAGTTATCCCCCGGATGACATTAAGGCGCTGATGGCAACCGCGCGAAGCAGCCTGAAACAGGCCGACGCTCAGTTTAAAGTCTTTACGGCGCAGGCCGCCGGCAGCGAGAAAGAGAAAGCGCTGAAGACCGCCATGAAGAAGAACTTTGAAGTGTGGTACAGCGATCTGGACCATCAGGCGACGTGGCTTGAGAACAATCAGCTCTCGGACTTTATGACCGCGCCGGTTCAGGCCTCGCAGGATGCGTTTGACGGCAGCTTTAACGCCTGGCAGCAGGATATTAATCAGTCTGTCCAGCGTGCGGGTGAACAGAGCCGTCAGAGCTACCACATGTCGGGCGTCATCTTTGCCGTGGTGGTGATCCTGGCAGGGCTGCTGACCGGCGGGGCACTGCTCTGGTCACGCAGAATGATTGTGCAGCCGCTGGCGATTATCAGCAGCCACTTCGACAGTATTGCAAAAGGGGACCTGGCCCGTCCGGTGGCGGTGTTCGGCAAAAACGAAATTTCGGCGATCTTTGCCAGCCTGAAGGCGATGCAGGGATCGCTGCGGGAAACGGTATCCGACGTGCGGCAGGGCAGCTATGCCATGCACACGGGAATTTCCGAGATTGCGGCGGGTAACAACGATCTCTCTTCCCGCACCGAGCAGCAGGCGGCCTCGCTGGCACAAACGGCGGCCAGCATGGAGCAGCTGACCGCCACGGTCAGCCAGAACGCCGATAACGCGCGCCAGGCGTCTGACCTGTCAAAACAGGCGGCGATGACGGCGAAAAAAGGCGGCGACCAGGCGTCTCACGTTGCCAGCACCATGCAGGAGATCGCCACCAGTTCGCAGAAAATTGGTGACATCATCAGCGTGATTGACGGCATCGCGTTCCAGACCAACATTCTGGCGCTGAATGCCGCCGTTGAGGCGGCGCGCGCCGGGGAGCAGGGGCGCGGATTTGCCGTGGTGGCGGGGGAAGTGCGTAACCTGGCGAGCCGCAGCGCCAACGCGGCGAAAGAGATTAAGGTGCTGATCGAAGAGTCGGTCTCGCGCGTTCAGCAGGGCTCGACGCTGGTGGATACGGCGGCGCAAACCATGCACGAAATCGTCACCTCGGTGACGCGGGTGAACGACATCATGGGCGAGATTGCCTCGGCGTCGGACGAACAGCGTCGCGGTATTGAGCAGGTGGCTCAGGCGGTCAGCCAGATGGATCAGGTGACGCAACAGAACGCCTCGCTAGTTGAGGAAGCGGCAGCGGCAACCGATCAGCTGGCCAGCCAGGCGGATCGCCTCACCGGGCTGGTCGCGGTATTTAATGTGAAAGAGCACGTTGAAGCAGTAACAGAAGTCGGGCGGTCGCAGGCCGTGCCAGTTGTATCCTGAATGTAATTAAGAAGGCGCTATGACATCACCAATGCCCCCTGGGCAAACGTCATTATTGTTGCAGATGACACAGCGCCTCGCGCTGTCCGACGCGCATTTTCGTCGGATATGTCAGTTAATCTACCAGCGTGCGGGGATCGTGCTTGCGGATCATAAGCGGGACATGGTCTACAACCGCCTGGTGCGGCGCTTGCGTACCCTGGGGCTGGACGATTTTGGCCGCTATCTGAGCATGCTCGAGGCGAACCAGAACAGCGCCGAGTGGCAGGCTTTTATTAACTCGTTAACCACCAACCTGACGGCGTTTTTCCGCGAAGCTCACCACTTCCCGGTTCTGGCCGAGCACGCGCGCCGTCGCACCGGGGAGTATCGCGTCTGGAGTGCGGCCGCCTCAACGGGGGAAGAGCCGTACTCGCTGGCGATCACCCTCGCTGACACCCTCGGCATGACGCCCGGACGCTGGAAGGTCTACGCCAGCGATATCGATACCGAGGTGCTGGAGAAGGCGCGTAACGGCGTTTATCGCCAGGATGAACTGAAAACGCTGTCGCCGCAGCAGCTGCAGCGTTACTTCATGCGCGGCACGGGCCCGCATGAAGGGCTGGTACGCGTGCGCCAGGAGCTGGCGAACTGCGTTGAATTCGCGCCCGTTAACCTGCTGGATAAGCAGTACAACGTGCCGGGGCCGTTCGACGCCATCTTTTGCCGTAACGTCATGATCTATTTTGATAAAACGACGCAGCAGGACATTTTGCGTCGGTTTGTTCCGTTGCTCAAGCCTGACGGTTTACTGTTTGCCGGGCACTCGGAAAACTTCAGCAACCTCGCGCGTGAGTTTAGCCTGCGTGGGCAAACGGTGTATGCGCTGAGTAAGGAAAAAGCATGAGTAAAATCAGGGTATTGTCTGTCGACGATTCAGCGCTGATGCGTCAGATCATGACTGAAATCATCAATAGCCACAGCGACATGGAGATGGTGGCCACCGCGCCCGATCCGCTGGTCGCGCGGGATTTAATTAAAAAATATAACCCCGATGTGCTAACGCTGGATGTCGAAATGCCGCGCATGGATGGCATCGATTTCCTCGAAAAGTTAATGCGGCTTCGGCCCATGCCGGTGGTGATGGTCTCCTCCCTGACCGGGAAAGGGTCGGAAATCACCCTGCGCGCGCTGGAGCTGGGGGCGGTGGATTTCGTCACCAAGCCGCAGCTCGGCATTCGCGAGGGGATGCTGGCCTACAGCGAAATGATCGCGGAGAAGATCCGCACCGCGTCGCGGGCGAAGCTTGCCGCCCACACGCCGATGGTCGCGCCTGCGACCCTGAAGGCCGGTCCGTTACTCAGCTCGGAAAAACTGCTGGTGATTGGGGCGTCAACCGGAGGAACAGAGGCAATTCGCCATGTACTCCAGCCATTACCGCTCTCAAGTCCGGGTATTCTGATTACTCAGCATATGCCGCCAGGCTTTACCCGTTCGTTCGCCGAACGCCTGAACAAGCTGTGCCAGATCAGCGTGAAAGAGGCGGAAGACGGCGAGCGCGTGCTCCCGGGACATGCCTATATTGCCCCGGGCGACAAGCATATGGAGCTGGCGCGCAGCGGCGCTAACTATCAAATCAAAATTCATGACGGACCGCCGGTCAACCGGCACCGTCCGTCGGTGGATGTGCTGTTTCATTCGGTGGCGAAACATGCGGGGCGCAACGCCGTGGGGGTGATCCTGACGGGGATGGGCAACGACGGTGCCGCCGGAATGCTTGCAATGCACCAGGCTGGCGCCTGGACGATTGCGCAGAATGAAGCAAGTTGTGTGGTGTTCGGCATGCCGCGCGAGGCCATCAATATGGGTGGCGTGAGCGAAGTGGTCGATCTTAGCCAGGTAAGCCAGCAGATGCTGGCGAAAATCAGTGCCGGACAGGCAATACGTATTTGACTCAGGAGTATTATTTTATGGCGGATAAAGAGCTTAAGTTTTTGGTTGTGGATGACTTTTCCACCATGCGTCGCATTGTGCGCAACCTGCTGAAAGAGCTGGGCTTCAACAATGTTGAAGAGGCAGAAGACGGCGTTGATGCGCTGAACAAACTGCAGGCTGGCGGGTTTGGTTTTGTGATCTCCGACTGGAACATGCCAAACATGGACGGTCTGGAACTGCTGAAAACCATTCGCGCCGATGCGGGAATGGCGTCCATGCCGGTTCTGATGGTCACAGCAGAAGCGAAAAAAGAGAACATCATTGCTGCGGCACAGGCGGGCGCAAGCGGCTATGTGGTGAAGCCATTCACCGCGGCAACCCTGGAAGAGAAGCTCGGTAAGATCTTCGAGAAACTCGGCATGTGAGGTGATGGAAATGTTGCAACCTTCTATGAAACCCGTTGAAGAACACTCGCCGAGCGATATCATCGTCCGCATCGGCAGCCTGACGCGCATGCTGCGTGACAGCCTGCGCGAGCTGGGTCTGGATCAGGCGATTGCGGAAGCGGCGGAAGCGATTCCCGATGCCCGCGATCGTCTGGACTACGTTGTGCAGATGACCGCGCAGGCTGCTGAGCGTGCGCTGAACAGCGTTGAAGCGTCTCAGCCGCACCAGGATGCGATGGAAAAAGGGGCGAAAGCGCTGAGCAAACGCTGGGATGAGTGGTTTGAGAATCCTATCGAGCTGGCGGATGCCCGCGAGCTGGTGACCGATACCCGCCAGTACCTGGGCGATGTTCCGGGTCACACCAGCTTCACCAACGCCCAGCTGCTGGACATCATGATGGCGCAGGATTTCCAGGACCTGACCGGTCAGGTGATCAAGCGCATGATGGACGTTATCCAGGAGATCGAGCGTCAGCTGCTGATGGTGCTGCTGGAGAACATCCCGGAACCGGCCGCCCGTCCAAAACGCGAGAACGAAAGCCTGCTCAATGGCCCACAGCTCGACGCCAGCAAGGCGGGCGTGGTGGCAAGCCAGGATCAGGTGGACGACCTGCTGGACAGCCTCGGCTTCTGATTGTCTATTCCGCCTCAGGGGTTACGCCGCCTGAGGCGGTTTACGATAAAATCACCGAAAAGAGCCCGAATAAACGGGCTTTTCCCGCCATTGGATTTCCGCTGCGCTGGCATGATACCCGTGACGTAATGGGCTGAGCATGCACTGTGGCAGAAGAGAACGACGACAAAACGGAAGCCCCCACACCCCACCGACTTGAAAAGGCGCGTGAGGAAGGGCAGATCCCCCGATCCCGAGAATTGACCTCCCTGCTGATCCTTATCGTGGGCGTGTGCATTATCTGGTGGGGCGGGGAGTCGCTCGCCCGCAAGCTGGCGGGAATGCTGTCAACCGGCTTACGTTTTGACCACAGCATGGTCAACGATCCGAATCTGATCCTCAGCCAGATTATCCAGCTGATTAAAGGGGCCATGGTCGCGCTGTTGCCCCTGATAACCGGGGTCGTGCTGGTCGCGCTGGTCTCTCCGGTGATGCTCGGCGGTCTGGTTTTTAGCGGCAAATCGCTGCAGCCGAAATTTTCCAAACTCAACCCGCTGCCGGGCATTGCGAAAATGTTCTCTGCCCAGACCGGGGCCGAGCTGCTCAAAGCCATTCTCAAATCGGTTCTTATGGGCAGCTCCGCGGGGTTTTACCTCTGGTATCACTGGCCGGAAATGATGCGTCTCATCAGCGAATCGCCTCTTACCGCCATGAGCAACGCCCTGAATCTGGTCGGCCTCTGCGCGCTGCTGGTGGTGCTCAGCATTATCCCGATGGTGGGTTTTGACGTCATCTTCCAGCTGTACACCCACTTCAAAAAGCTGCGCATGTCGCGTCAGGATATTCGCGATGAGTATAAGCAGATGGAAGGTGACCCGCACGTGAAGGGGCGCATCCGCCAGATGCAGCGTGCCGCCGCCCGTCGCCGCATGATGGAGGATGTGCCGAAGGCCGACGTCATCGTCACCAACCCGACGCATTACTCCGTTGCGCTGCGCTACGACGAAAACAAAATGAGCGCGCCGAAAGTCGTCGCGAAAGGGGCGGGACTGATCGCCCTGCGTATCCGGGAAATCGGCACAGAGCACCGGGTGCCGATCCTGGAAGCCCCTCCGCTGGCGCGTGCCCTGTACCGCCATGCGGATATTGGACAACAGATCCCGGGACAACTCTACGCCGCCGTGGCGGAAGTGCTGGCCTGGGTATGGCAGCTGAAGCGCTGGCGTCTGGCCGGCGGTCAGCGGCCCGTCAAACCTGAGAACCTTCCGGTGCCTGCCGCGCTGGATTTTATGAACGAGAAGGACACTGATGGCTAATCTGGTGGCAATGTTGCGCCTGCCCGGCAACCTGAAATCGACCCAATGGCAGATCCTTGCCGGGCCGATTCTGATCCTGCTAATTCTGTCGATGATGGTACTGCCGCTCCCGGCGTTCATCCTCGATCTGCTTTTCACATTCAACATCGCGCTGTCCATTATGGTGCTGCTGGTGGCGATGTTCACCCAGCGTACCCTGGAGTTCGCCGCATTCCCGACCATTCTGCTGTTTACCACCCTGCTGAGGCTGGCGCTGAACGTGGCGTCCACGCGTATCATCCTGATGGAAGGGCACACCGGGGCGGCAGCGGCGGGTAAAGTGGTGGAAGCGTTCGGCCACTTCCTCGTAGGCGGCAATTTCGCTATCGGTATCGTGGTGTTCGTTATCCTCGTTATTATCAACTTTATGGTTATCACCAAAGGTGCAGGGCGTATCGCGGAAGTGGGCGCGCGCTTCGTGCTGGACGGGATGCCGGGCAAGCAGATGGCGATCGACGCCGACCTGAACGCCGGTCTTATCGCCGAAGATGAAGCCAAAAAGCGCCGTGCGGAAGTGACGCAGGAAGCCGACTTCTACGGCTCCATGGACGGTGCGAGCAAGTTTGTGCGCGGTGACGCCATCGCGGGCATTCTGATCATGGTGATTAACGTGGTCGGCGGCCTGCTGGTGGGGGTACTGCAGCACGGGATGGACATGGGCCACGCGGCGGAAAGCTATACGCTGCTGACCATTGGTGACGGTCTGGTCGCGCAGATCCCGGCGCTGGTGATCTCCACGGCGGCGGGCGTGATTGTCACCCGCGTGAGCACCGATCAGGACGTTGGCGAGCAGATGGTTGGCCAGCTGTTCAGCAACCCGCGCGTGATGCTGCTGGCCGCTGCCGTTCTGGGCCTGCTCGGCCTGGTGCCGGGCATGCCAAACCTTGTCTTCCTGCTGTTTACGGCGGCGCTGCTGGGGCTGGCCTGGTGGATGCGCGGCCGTGAAATTAAACCGGCAGCGGAGCCTGTTCCGGTCAAAATGCCGGAGAATAACCAGGCCGTTGAAGCGACCTGGAACGACGTTCAGCTGGAAGACTCCCTGGGGATGGAGGTGGGGTATCGCCTGATCCCGATGGTCGATTTCCAGCAGGACGGCGAGCTGCTTGGACGTATCCGCAGTATCCGTAAGAAATTCGCGCAGGACATGGGCTTCCTGCCGCCGGTGGTGCACATCCGCGACAATATGGACCTGCCGCCCGCGCGCTATCGCATCCTGATGAAAGGCGTGGAAATCGGCAGCGGTGATGCCTATCCGGGACGCTGGCTGGCGATTAACCCCGGCACCGCAGCAGGCACGCTGCCGGGCGAGCAAACTGTCGATCCGGCCTTTGGTCTGGCTGCGATCTGGATTGAAAGCGCCCTGAAAGAGCAGGCGCAGATCCAGGGCTATACGGTAGTTGAAGCCAGTACCGTGGTGGCGACCCATCTTAATCACCTGATCGGGCAATTCTCGGCCGAGCTGTTTGGCCGCCAGGAAGCGCAGCAGCTGCTGGACCGCGTCACGCAGGAGATGCCGAAGCTGACGGAAGATCTGGTCCCGGGCGTGCTGACCTTAACCACGCTGCATAAGGTGCTGCAAAACCTGCTCGACGAGAAGGTGCCGATCCGCGATATGCGCACCATCCTGGAAACCCTTGCCGAGCACGCGCCGATACAAAGCGATCCGCACGAGTTGACGGCGGTGGTGCGCGTGGCGCTGGGGCGGGCGATCACCCAGCAGTGGTTCCCGGGAACCGGAGAGGTGCAGGTGATTGGCCTCGATACGCCGCTTGAACGTCTGCTGCTGCAGGCTCTGCAGGGCGGGGGCGGCCTGGAGCCGGGCCTGGCGGACCGTCTGCTGGCGCAAACGCAGGAGGCGCTGGCGCGTCAGGAGATGCTGGGCGCGCCGCCGGTGCTGCTGGTGAACCATGCGCTGCGTCCGCTGCTGTCGCGCTTCCTGCGCCGCAGCCTGAGCCAGCTGGTCGTGCTGTCAAACCTGGAGCTGTCGGATAACCGCCATATCCGCATGACCGCGACGATTGGAGGGAAATAATGGGTAAATGGCTCTGGATTTTACTCATTCCGCTGGCGGCGCAGGCCGGCGGAGAGGGCTCCTGGCAGGCAAGCAGCATGGGGGTGACCCTCAGCAACCGGGGCGTTGCCATGTCCTCTAATCCGCTGTCGCCTTCTGAGGGCGTATCCGGCCTGATGGGGCTGGTGGTCTGGAACTACCGGCTGATCGGGCCGACGCCTGCGGGATTGCGGGTGCGCCTCTGCTCTCAGACGCGCTGTACGGAGATCGACGGTGAAAATGGCACAACGCAGGCGTTCAACGGCGTTCCGGCTGTTGAACCTTTACGTTTTATCTGGGAAGTGCCGGGCGGGGGGCGTTTGATCCCGGCGCTGAAGGTGCAGAGTAATTCCGTCATCGTGAACTACCGCTGACGGTTGCATTTTCAGGACGGCAAAAAAACAAAACCCGGCGAGTGCCGGGTTTTTTGTGTTACATACGTTCTACGGTTTCGATACCCAGGGTATCCAGACCCAGCTTCAGGGTCTTCGCCGTCAGCTGCGCCAGCTTCAGGCGGCTGTTGCGCACCGATTCATTCTCCGCAGAGAGAATAGGGCAGTGTTCGTAGAAGCCGGAGAACAGACCCGCCAGATCGTACAGGTATGCACACATGACGTGCGGCGTGCCGTCACGCGCAACCACGGTCAGCGTCTCTTCGAACTGCAGCAGACGCGCGGCCAGCTGTGCTTCACGATCTTCCGTGATGGTCACGGTGGCGTTCGCCAGCACATTTTCGTCGATATTGGCTTTGCGGAATACCGAGAGCACGCGGGTGTAGGCGTACTGCATGTACGGCGCGGTGTTGCCTTCAAACGCCAGCATGTTGTCCCAGTCGAAGATATAGTCGGTGGTGCGGTTCTTGGAGAGATCCGCGTATTTCACGGCACCGATACCCACGGCGTTAGCCAGCTTTTCCAGCTCGTCGGCGGGCATGTCCGGGTTCTTCTCGGCCACCAGACGACGGGCACGTTCCAGCGCTTCGTCCAGCAGGTCGGACAGCTTCACGGTCCCGCCCGCGCGGGTTTTGAACGGCTTGCCGTCTTTACCCAGCATCATGCCGAACATGTGGTGTTCCAGCGGAACGCAATCCGGCACGTATCCGGCTTTGCGCACGATGGTCCACGCCTGCATCAGGTGCTGGTGCTGGCGGGAGTCGATGTAGTACAGCACGCGGTCGGCATGCAGCGTTTCGTAACGGTATTTCGCACAGGCGATATCGGTGGTGGTGTAGAGGTAGCCGCCATCCTTCTTCTGGATGATCACGCCCATCGGTTCGCCTTCCTTGTTTTTGTACTCATCAAGGAACACAACCGTTGCGCCTTCGCTCTCAACCGCCAGGTTTTTCGCTTTCAGGTCCGCCACAATGCCCGGCAGCATTGGGTTGTACAGGCTTTCACCCATCACGTCGTCACGGGTGAGGGTGACGTTCAGGCGGTTATAGGTCAGCTGGTTCTGAGACATGGTGATGTCGACCAGCTTGCGCCACATCTCGAGGAAGTATGGGTCGCCGCCCTGCAGTTTTACCACGTAGCTGCGCGCGCGCTCGGCGAAGGCTTCGTCTTCGTCGTAGTGTTTTTTGGCTTCGCGATAGAACCCTTCCAGGTCCGCCAGCGCCATTTCGCCCGCGTTTTCCTGCTGTTGTTTTTCCAGGTAAGCAATCAGCATGCCGAACTGGGTACCCCAGTCGCCCACGTGGTTCGCGCGGATCACCTTGTGGCCGAGGAACTCGAGCGTGCGCACCGCGGCATCACCGATGATGGTGGAGCGCAGGTGGCCTACGTGCATCTCTTTCGCCACGTTCGGCGCAGAGTAGTCGATCACCACGGTCTGCGCTTCCGGCTGGGAAACGCCCAGACGGTCAGACTTCAGCGCCGCGTCAACGTGGCTTGCCAGGAATGCAGGCTCAAGGAAGATGTTGATAAAGCCCGGGCCGGCGATTTCGGTTTTGCTGGCAATGCCGGAAAGATCCAGATGCGTCAGTACCTGCTCAGCGAGCTGTCGCGGCGGCATGCCCAGTTTTTTAGCCACTGCCATCACGCCGTTAGCCTGATAGTCGCCAAACTGTACTTTTGCTGACTGACGAACCTGCGGTTCGCAATCCGCAGGCGCACCTGCGGCAATCAGTGCCTGACTGACTTTTTCGGAGAGAAGAGCCTGAATATTCACCTGGATACCTTACTTTTTTGATGCGGGCTCACAACCACCCGCGCCAGTTAGAGAATTTAGGGCGGGAGTATACTGCAAATGCCCTCTGGCGTCAGCATCGCGGGGCCTGAAGATTGCTCAGAATCCAGGCGGTGAAGGCGTGCATAATCATGCAGTCGCAAAAAGCCGGATTCTGCGGTTGGTCAAAACAGGGCAACAGAGTAAATTAGCTGCTTTGCGAGACGAAAAGAGAGTGATTTATGGCGAACTGGCAATCCATTGACGAACTGCATGATATTTCCGCAGATTTACCGCGCTTCACCCAGGCGTTCACAGAACTTGCCACCCGTCTGGGGCTGGATATCGCACCGCTTGAGGCCGATCACATCTCTTTGCGCTGTCACCAGAATGCTACCGCCGAGCGCTGGCGGCGCGGGTTCGAGCAGTGCGGCGAGCTGCTGTCCGAGAACGTGATTAATGGCCGCCCGATCTGCCTGTTCAGGCTTCGCGAGCCGGTGAACGTAGCCCACTGGCAATTCACCGTGGTGGAACTGCCGTGGCCGGGCGAGAAGCGCTATCCGCACGAAGGCTGGGAACATATCGAAATTGTCCTGCCGGGCGAGCCGGAGACGTTGAACGCGCGCGCGCTGGCCCTGCTCTCAGACGAAGGCTTAAGTAAGCCGGGGATTTTCGTGAAGACCAGCGCTCCCAAAGGCGAGCGCGAGCGGTTACCTAACCCGACGCTGGCCGTCACGGACGGGCAGGTCACGGTGAAGTTTCATCCGTGGACCATTGAGCAGATTGTTGCCAGCGAAGCGTAAGAGATGTGAGTTTGCGCGGGGAATGAAAGCGGACCGCGTGTCATGATGGTTCGTTTAGTGGGATTTCAGGAGGATTAAATGGCGCTGCTGGAGATTTGTTGTTACAGCGTGGAGTGTGCCGTGACCGCGCAAAAACGCGGGGCTGACCGTATAGAACTGTGCGCGGCACCCAAAGAGGGCGGGCTGACGCCTTCTTACGGCGTGCTGAGGGCCGCCCGTCAGGCCGTCACGATCCCCGTTCACCCGATTATTCGCCCGCGCGGCGGTGATTTTTGTTACACGGCGGGCGAGTTCGGTGCCATGCTTGATGATATCGCGCTCGTTCGGGATCTGGGGTTTCCGGGGCTGGTGACCGGTCTGCTGGATGAGGACGGCAATATCGATCTTCCGCGCATGCGCCAGATTATGCGCGCCGCAGAGGGGCTTGCCGTCACTTTTCATCGCGCATTTGATATGTGTAAAGATCCGCTTCAGGCCTTTGAAACGCTTGGAGAACTTGGCGTGGCGCGCGTTCTGACATCGGGCCAACAGGCGTCCGCTGAAAAAGGACTGCAATTAATTACGGAACTAAAAGCACATTCCGGTGTTCCAATAATAATGGCGGGTGCGGGAGTCCGCGCCAGCAATCTGGAACGGTTTTTAAACGCAGGGGTAGAAGAGCTGCACAGCTCCGCGGGGAAATGGATACCTTCGCCCATGCGCTATCGCAATACAGGGTTGTCAATGTCGACGGATGCTGAAGCGGATGAGTATTCACGCTACGGCGTAGAGGGAGAGTCGGTTGCGGAAATGAAGTCGCTGATTGAGCGCTATCACGTGTAGCAACGTACCGATTTTTACCGCGCATCATGTCGCCCAATATGATGCTTGCTTGTACCAGGCCCCTGCAATTTCAACAGGGGCCTTTTTTTCTCCTTCATATTTCAAGCCGCAGCCGCGCTGGCCGCCTTGCTGCAACTTGAACTATTTTGGAGAAAACGAGTTGAGAGTAGGCCGGGTAAGGCGTAGCCGCCACCCGGCAAAAGGCTACGGCTTGGTCGCAATCAACACCGCACGCATCGGGGCCGGATAGCCTTCGATGGTTTTGCTGTGGTCGGCCGGGTCGAGGAACTGCTCCAGCGATTCGGTGATCATCCAGTCGGTGCGGCGCTGCTCCTCGAGTGACGTCACGCTGACGTCGGCAATCCGCACGTCCACAAAGCCGCACTTCTCCAGCCAGTTCTTCAGCGCCAGCGCGGAAGGAATGAAGTAAACGTTGCGCATCTGCGCGTAGCGATCGCCCGGCACCAGAACGGCGTGCTCATCGCCCTCAATCACCAGCGTTTCCAGCACCAGCTCGCCGCCGCTGACCAGCTGATCCTTCAGCTGCCACAGGTGCTCAAGCGGGGAGCGACGGTGATACAGCACGCCCATGGAGAAGACGGTATCAAACGCCTTCAGGGCCGGGAGCTGTTCAATGCCCAGCGGCAGCAGGTGCGCGCGCTGGTCGTTACCCAGCAGCTTGCGTACCGCTTCAAACTGACACAGGAACAGCTGCATCGGGTCGATGCCGACCGCCAGATGCGCGCCCGCGCCAATCATGCGCCACATGTGGTAACCGCTGCCGCAGCCCACGTCCAGAATGGTGCGACCGGTCAAATCGGACAGATGAGGCAGAACGCGATCCCATTTCCAGTCCGAGCGCCATTCGGTATTGATATTCACCCCGTAGAGCGAGAACGGCCCTTTGCGCCACGGCATCAGGTTACGCATCAGCGTTTCGATGCGGTTGATCTGCCCGGCCGGGAGCGGTTCTTCGCTCTCGGCGGTGACGCTGTGCAGAAGATCCAGACGATGCGGGGTCAGCTCCGGCAGATACTCCACCGCATTTGACCACTGCTTTAACAGGCCGTGCTGCTGATCGCGCTGCCAGGCGGCAATCTGCGCGGGCAGGGTTTCCAGCCAGTGGGAGAGGTGGTTTTTGGCAATCAGCTGATAGAAGTTGCTGAATTCGATCATGCCGCGTCCCCCGCCTTCAGCGCCACCAGAGAGCCAAAGTTAAAGCACTGGAACCACAGCTCGCTGTGCTCAAACCCGGCTTTGCTCAGGCGCGCCTTGTGGGTTTCCACGGAATCCGTCAGCATCACGTTTTCGAGCATGCTGCGCTTCTGGCTGATCTCCAGCTCGCTGTAGCCGTTCGCCCGCTTGAAGTCGTGGTGCATGTTGAACAGCAGTTCGCCAACCTCGGCATCTTCAAAGCTGAATTTCTCTGAGAGCACCAGCGCGCCGCCGGGGTTCAGCCCCTGATAAATTTTGTCCAGCAGCAGCTGGCGGTCTTCCGGCACCAGGAACTGCAGGGTGAAATTCAGCACCACCATCGACGCGTTGTGAATCTCGATCTCGCGAATATCGCCTTCCACCACGTCCACTGGAACAGGGGCTTTATAGGCGTCAATATGGCGACGGCAGCGCTCAACCATCGCCGGGGAGTTATCGACGGCAATGATGCGGCAGCCTTCGTGGTGAATATTACGACGAACCGACAGCGTTGCCGCGCCGAGCGAGCAGCCCAGGTCATAGACCTGCGTGCCGGGTTGAACGAAGCGCTCAGCCAGCATGCCGATCATAGAGATAATATTGGAGTAACCGGGAACAGAGCGCTGGATCATATCCGGGAAGACTTCGGCTACCCGTTCATCGAAGGTCCAGTCGCCCAGGCTGGCGATAGGCGCGGAAAAAAGCGTGTCGCGATCTGACATAACGTAAAAATCCGGGAAAAATAAAGTGGCGTATTGTGCGCTAATGAAGGGAGAAAACCAACTCCCACGGCATATACCAGAGGTTAGCCAGCACCATCAGCAAAAGCGAACACCAGGTCGCGCTCATGCCGGAACGACGCCAGCGGATTAACCGATGGTGAAAGCCGTAATAATGCATCAGGCGGCCAGCAATAAGAAGCAGACCACAGAGGTGCACCATCCAGGTTTCTGCGCCATTCATCTCCATAAAAAGCAGCAGGATTAAGGCTGCGGGGATATATTCGACCGCGTTGCCGTGAATGCGGATAGCGCTTTGCAGCTCTGAAAATCCGCCGTCACCGTAAGCGACGCGGTAGAGCGTTCTGAGGCGCACAACATCAAATGAAAACTTAATCAGCAGTAATGCACCTAACACCGCATACAGCGCGCTGACCATACAAACTCCCTGTTTTTGGCAGATGGCACTTCACTATGATAGGGGGTGATATCAGAAAAGAGAAGATTGTTGTGGGATGGCAGGGGCGCTGCCCACGGACGGCACCGCGGCCTGCAAGGCCTGCCACAGAGCATCGACCAGTTCGGGCGCCTGGGCGATATCCGGGGTGTGCAAAAAGAGATACGGCGTGGTGGCGTGTTCCCATTTCGCTAATGTTTGCAGCCAGACGGCGAACATCGCCTGATTTTGCTGCATGTTATCGCTGCCGATAAACCTGACCATCGGGTTCTGCGCGGTCACAACGGCGTGGACCGGCACCTTCGGCTTTTTACGCTGCGCTTCAACGATGGCTTCGCTGTGGGGAACAGCGCTGTGCACCGGGCGGCTATCAAGGATCACGCGATTAACGGCACGCTCACGCAGGCCGCGGTTGAGCGCCTTTTCTGCTTCGCCCTTCGCAAAAAATTCAGCATGCCTGACCTCCACGCCGTAGGTAAACTCGCGGGGCAGGGCATCCAGGAACTGCCAGAGCGCGGGCAAATCGCGCGGGCCAAACGTGGCGGGTAGCTGGATCCAGTACTGCCCGATGCGGTTCGCCAGCGGCGACATGCGCGCAAAAAATTCTTCGGTCAAATCTCCGCAGTTACGCAGCGCGGCGTTATGGGAAATGGTCGCCGGGAACTTGAAGCAGAAGCGGAAATCGTCCGTCGTTTGCGCCCGCCAGCGCTCGACAATCTCGGCTTTGGGCAGCGCGTACAGGGTCGTGTTGCCCTCGACGCAGTTGAAGTGTCGGGCATACTCCTCAAGGCTGGTGATGCCGAGGCGCACCCATTTCGGGTGCGACCACTGGGGAAGGCCCACGTACATCATAGCGCGCGAATAATCTCATCCGTGCTGCGCACGCGGCCGATGCGCGGGAAGATATGGGTCATGCTGCCCTGATGCTGTTCCGCGGAGGCCGCGCTGCAGGCATCTTCAGCAATCACCAGATTAAAGCCCAGCTCCCACGCGTTGCGGGCGGTAGACTCCACGCCGATGTTGGTGGAAATGCCGCACAGGATAATCGTGTCGATACCGCGACGGCGGAGCTGTAATTCCAGGTCGGTTCCGTAGAAGGCGCCCCACTGGCGTTTCGTCACTTCGATGTCGCTGTCGCGTTTACCGAGCGCGGCGGGGTACGTCCACCAGTTTTCCGGTAGGGCATGAGCAGGCGCCTGGGCATCCACGGGCTGTTTTAACGCCTCGGCGAAATCCGCAGACCAGCCGACGCGCACCATGACAACAGGCGCACCGCTGGCACGACAGGTTTCCGCCAGGCGAGCGGCGCGACTGACCACGTCAGGCGCGGTATGCGGACCACCGGCAAAGGGCAGAATGCCTTCCTGTAAATCAATCACGACAAGCGCGGTTTTACTGGCATCAAGTGTTAACATCGTTACTCCCGTTAAATGAACCACTTCCGGACACCATACGATGTGATGGCCTGTTCCTGGGCGGATAATTTTGTTAATTTTTGTGAGAATACGCAATAAGCGTGCAGCAAACGAGCGTCAGAGCGCGCTTCACTCTTATCGTCCGGCGGAATTTCCAGTATAATAGCCGCCTTTTTTCATCCAGTTGTGACATACAGAAAGCTGCGACATAGTAGCCTGCATACCAGGCGACATTCAGCCTGCGGCTAATTAAGGGATATCTCATGCGTACAGAATATTGCGGGCAGCTGCGTCAGTCCCACGTCGGACAGCAGGTGACCCTGTGTGGTTGGGTCAATCGTCGTCGTGATCTTGGTAGCCTTATCTTCATCGATATGCGCGACCGCGAAGGTATCGTTCAGGTGTTCTTCGATCCAGACCGCGCAGATGCGTTGAAGCTGGCCTCTGAACTGCGTAATGAGTTCTGCATTCAGGTCACCGGCACCGTGCGTGCGCGTGACGAGAAAAACGTTAACGCCGACATGGCGACGGGCGCCATTGAAGTGCTGGCGTCCGATCTGGTTATCATCAACCGTGCAGAAGCGCTGCCGCTGGACTCCAACCACGTCAACACCGAAGAAGCGCGTCTGAAATACCGCTACCTGGATCTGCGTCGCCCGGAAATGGCCCAGCGCCTGAAAACCCGCGCGAAAATCACCAGCCTGGTGCGTCGCTTTATGGATGACCACGGTTTCCTCGACATCGAAACCCCGATGCTGACCAAAGCCACGCCGGAAGGCGCGCGCGATTACCTGGTCCCATCCCGCGTCCATAAAGGCAAATTCTACGCGCTGCCGCAGTCTCCACAGCTGTTCAAACAGCTGCTGATGATGTCCGGCTTCGATCGCTACTATCAGATCGTTAAGTGCTTCCGCGACGAAGACCTGCGCGCTGACCGCCAGCCAGAATTTACCCAGATTGATGTGGAAACCTCCTTCATGACCGCCGAGCAGGTGCGTGAGGTGATGGAAGCGCTGGTGCGCAGCCTGTGGAACGACGTGAAAGGCGTCGAGCTGGGCGATTTCCCGATCATGACCTTCGCCGAAGCCGAGCGTCGCTACGGCTCCGACAAGCCAGACCTGCGTAACCCGATGGAGCTGGTGGACGTAGCAGACCTGGTGAAAGCCGTTGAGTTTGCCGTGTTTGCGGGCCCGGCTAACGATCCGAAAGGCCGCGTGGCGGCCCTGCGCGTGCCGGGCGGTGCCGCCCTGAGCCGCAAGCAGATCGACGACTACGGCAACTTCATCAAGATCTACGGCGCGAAAGGTCTGGCCTATATTAAAGTGACCGAGCGTGCGAAAGGTCTGGAAGGCATTACCAGCCCGGTTGCGAAATTCCTGAACGCAGAGATCGTGGAAGCCATCCTTGAGCGCACCGGCGCGCAGGACGGTGACATGATCTTCTTCGGCGCGGACAACAAGAAGGTCGTTGCCGATGCGATGGGCGCGCTGCGTCTGAAGCTCGGCAAAGATCTGAGCCTGACCGACGAAACCAAATGGGCGCCGCTGTGGGTTATCGACTTCCCGATGTTTGAAGACGACGGCGAAGGCGGCCTGACCGCGATGCACCACCCGTTCACCTCGCCAAAAGAGATGACGGCGGCAGAGCTGAAAGCGTCTCCGGAAGATGCGGTTGCGAATGCTTACGACATGGTGATTAACGGCTACGAAGTGGGCGGCGGTTCCGTGCGTATTCACAGCGGTGAAATGCAGCAGACCGTGTTCGGCATCCTGGGCATCAACGAGCAGGAGCAGCGCGAGAAGTTCGGCTTCCTGCTGGACGCCCTGAAATACGGTACGCCGCCGCATGCGGGTCTGGCGTTCGGCCTTGACCGTCTGACCATGCTGCTGACCGGCACCGATAACATCCGTGACGTTATCGCCTTCCCGAAAACCACTGCCGCAGCCTGTCTGATGACCGAAGCGCCAAGCTTTGCCAACCCGGCCGCTCTGGCCGAGCTGGGCATTGAAGTGGTGAAGAAGGAAGAGAAAAACTGATATGACATATAAGCTCCCCGTTTCGGTCCTGGTGGTCATTTATGCAGAAGACACGAAGCGGGTGCTGATGTTGCAGCGGCGCGATGACCCTGAATTCTGGCAGTCGGTTACCGGCAGTCTGGAGGAGGGGGAGACCGCGCCGCAGGCCGCCGCGCGTGAAGTAAAGGAAGAGGTCGCCATTGACGTTGCCCGCGAGCAACTGACCCTGAAGGACTGTCAGCGCACGGTGGAGTTTGAAATTTTTAGCCATTTACGTCATCGCTACGCGCCGGGTACCGAGCGCAATACGGAGTCGTGGTTCTGTCTCGCGCTCCCCCATGAACGGGAGATCGTGTTTACCGAACACCTGACCTACCGCTGGGTGAATGCGGCGGACGCCGCCGCACTGACCAAGTCGTGGAGCAACCGGCAGGCGATTGAAGAATTTGTAATTAACGCTGCCTGAGAAGGCGCGATTTTTGGAGAACTTTTTATGGCAGGTCATAGTAAGTGGGCCAACACCAAACACCGTAAAGCGGCACAGGATGCCAAACGCGGTAAAATCTTTACCAAAATCATTCGCGAGCTGGTGACAGCAGCGCGTCTGGGCGGCGGCGACCCGGCGTCTAACCCGCGTCTGCGCGCGGCGGTGGATAAAGCGCTGTCTAACAACATGACGCGTGACACCCTGAACCGTGCCATCGCACGCGGCGTGGGCGGTGATGAAGACGCGAACATGGAAACCATCATTTATGAAGGTTACGGCCCTGGCGGTACGGCGGTGATGGTTGAGTGTCTTTCCGACAACCGTAACCGTACCGTTGCCGAAGTGCGTCACGCGTTCACCAAAACCGGTGGCAACCTGGGTACCGACGGTTCTGTAGCTTATCTGTTCAGCAAAAAAGGCGTCATCTCCTTCGAGAAGGGCGACGAAGATGCGATCATGGAAGCGGCGCTGGAAGCCGGTGCCGAAGACGTCGTGACCTTCGACGACGGTGCAATCGACGTCTACACCGCGTGGGAAGAAATGGGTGCCGTGCGCGATGCGCTGGAAGCCGCAGGTCTGAAAGCGGACAACGCTGAAGTGTCTATGATCCCGTCCACCAAAGCGGACATGGATGCGGAAACGGCACCGAAACTGCTGCGTCTGATCGACATGCTCGAAGACTGCGACGACGTGCAGGAAGTGTATCACAACGGTGAAATCTCTGATGAGGTTGCAGCGACTCTCTGATGAGAGCGTATAAGCCGTTTACGGGAGACGCGTGATGTCGATTATTCTCGGGATTGACCCAGGCTCACGCGTCACCGGTTATGGCGTTATCCGTCAGGTGGGACGCCAGTTAACCTACCTGGGCAGTGGCTGTATTCGCACTAAAGTCGACGATCTGCCGTCGCGCCTGAAGCTTATCTATGCGGGCGTGTCGGAGATCATCACCCAGTTTCAGCCGGACTATTTCGCCATCGAGCAGGTCTTTATGGCGAAAAACGCCGACTCGGCGCTCAAGCTCGGTCAGGCGCGCGGCGTCGCCATCGTCGCTGCGGTGAACCAGGATTTGCCGGTATTTGAATACGCGGCAAGGCAGGTCAAGCAGACGGTGGTGGGCATTGGTAGCGCGGAAAAAAGCCAGGTGCAGCACATGGTGCGTACCCTGCTGAAGCTCCCTGCAAACCCGCAGGCCGACGCCGCCGACGCGCTGGCGATTGCGATCACCCACTGCCACGTCAGCCAGAACGCGATGCAAATGAGCGAGTCGCGGCTCAATCTGGCGCGAGGCAGGTTACGATAATGACAAATCAGGCTGGATAAACATCCAGCCTTTTTTTATTATGTCGCAAGTCAAAAAATTTCCAGAACGCAGGAGCGTCACGTGATAGGCAGACTCAGAGGCATCATCATTGAAAAACAACCCCCGTTAGTGCTGCTGGAAGTGGGTGGCGTGGGCTATGAAGTCCATATGCCAATGACCTGCTTCTACGAGCTGCCGGACGCGGGCAAAGAGGCGATTGTCTTTACTCAGTTTGTGGTACGTGAAGATGCTCAGCTGCTGTACGGCTTCAACAACAAACAGGAACGCACCCTGTTTCGCGAGCTGATTAAAACCAACGGCGTGGGGCCAAAGCTGGCGCTGGCGATCCTGTCCGGCATGTCTGCGCCACAGTTTGTGAATGCCGTTGAGCGTGAAGATCCTGCGGCGCTGATTAAGCTTCCTGGCATCGGCAAGAAAACGGCAGAGCGCCTGATTGTCGAGATGAAGGACCGCTTCAAAGGCCTGCATGGGGATCTGTTCACGCCGGCGGCCGATCTGGTGCTGACCTCGCCGGGTGCGCCTGCGACGGATGATGACGCCGAGCAGGAAGCGGTTGCCGCGCTGGTGGCGCTGGGCTATAAACCTCAGGAGGCGAGCCGCATGGTGAGTAAAATTGCCAAACCGGACGCCAGCAGTGAAACCCTGATTCGCGAAGCGCTGCGCGCTGCATTGTGAGGTAAAGGATGATTGAAGCAGACCGCCTGGTGTCGGCAGGCACAATTCAGGCAGAAGACGTGGTGGATCGCGCGATTCGCCCAAAGCTGCTTGATGAGTATATCGGCCAGCCGCAGGTTCGTTCCCAGATGGAGATTTTTATCCAGGCGGCAAAGCTGCGCGGCGATGCGCTCGATCACCTGCTGATTTTTGGCCCGCCGGGCTTAGGAAAAACCACCCTGGCAAATATCGTCGCCAATGAAATGGGCGTCAATCTGCGCACCACCTCCGGTCCGGTGCTGGAGAAGGCGGGCGATCTCGCGGCGATGCTGACCAACCTCGAGCCGCATGACGTGCTGTTTATCGATGAGATCCACCGCCTGTCACCGGTGGTGGAGGAAGTGCTCTATCCGGCGATGGAAGATTACCAGCTGGATATCATGATCGGCGAAGGGCCGGCCGCGCGCTCCATCAAGATCGATCTGCCGCCGTTTACCCTGATTGGCGCCACCACCCGCGCAGGATCGTTGACCTCTCCGCTGCGCGACCGTTTCGGTATCGTGCAGCGCCTCGAGTTTTACCAGGTAGCGGATCTCCAGCATATCGTTGGCCGAAGCGCCCGCTATATGGGGCTGGAAATGAGCGAAGAGGGCGCGTTTGAAGTAGCGAAGCGTTCCCGCGGTACGCCGCGTATCGCCAACCGCCTGCTGCGCCGCGTGCGTGACTTTGCCGAAGTGAAGCACGATGGCTCGATTTCCGCCGAAATCGCCGCCCAGGCGCTGGATATGCTGAACGTCGATGCCGAAGGCTTTGACTATATGGACCGTAAGCTGCTGCTGGCGGTGCTGGACAAGTTCTTTGGCGGCCCGGTCGGGCTGGATAACCTGGCAGCGGCAATTGGGGAAGAGCGTGAGACGATTGAGGACGTGCTGGAGCCGTATCTGATCCAACAGGGCTTCCTGCAGCGCACGCCGCGTGGCCGTATGGCAACGGTGCGGGCGTGGAATCATTTCGGCATTACGCCACCGGCAATGCCGTAAATAATGCCGGGTGACGGCTACGCCTTACCCGGCCTACAATTTGGTCTTCGTAGCCCCGGTAAGCGAAGCGCCACCGGGGACATACCCGCTACTGCGCGGTCTTCTTCATCATGCTGAAGATAAACAGCACCGCCGCACTGAGCACCACGGACGGCCCCGCAGGCGTGTCGTAGAACGCCGAGAAGGTTAACCCCCCCGTTACCGCAATCATGCCGACAATCACGGCCACACCGGCCATCTGCTCAGGGGTACGGGCAAAACGACGCGCCGTAGCGGCAGGGATGATCAGCAGCGAGGTAATAATCAGCGCCCCGACAAACTTCATCGCCACGCCAATGGTTAACGCCGTCACCAGCATCAGCAGCAGCTTAACCCGCTGCAGCTTCACGCCGTCGACAAAGGCCAGGTCGGGGCTAACGGTCATCGCCAGCAGGTTACGCCACTGCCAGAGCAGAATAGCGAGTACCACCAGTACGCCAATGGCGATAGCGATAAGATCTTCCGGCGTCACGGCCAGCAGGTCACCGAAGAGGTAGGCCATCAGATCCACGCGGATGTTCGACATCAGGCTGACCACAACAAGGCCCAGCGACAGGGCGCTGTGCGCCATAATGCCAAGCAGCGTATCAATGGCGAGGTGAGGGCGCTTTTCGAGCCAAACCAGCCCGGCCGCCAGCAGCAGCGTGACGACAATGACCGCGTAGAACGGGTTAACGTTCAGCAGCAGGCCAAACGCCACGCCCAGCAGCGACGCGTGCGCCAGAGTATCGCCGAAGTAAGACATTCTGCGCCATACCACAAAAGAGCCGAGCGGGCCCGCGGCGCAGGCAAGCATAATCCCGGCCAGCCAGCCGGGCAGTAACAGTTCAATCATGAGTGTCCGTTTCCCCGACGCAGTACGATTCGTCCCTGCAAATCATGGCGATGATTATGATGATGGCGATAAATGCCGAGCTGCTCAGCGCCGCGAGGGCCGAACATGGAGATAAATTCCGGGTGCATTGACACCACTTCTGGCGTGCCGGAGCAGCAGATATGGTGGTTGAGACACAGCACTTCGTCGGTTTTTGCCATCACCAGATGCAGATCGTGGGACACCATCAGCACCGCGCAATCAAGCTCGCGACGCAGCTGGTCGATCAGGTCATAAAGCGCAACCTGTCCATTTACATCCACACCCTGAGTCGGCTCATCCAGCACCAGCAGCTGCGGGCTGCTGAGCAGGGCGCGGGCGAGCAAAACGCGCTGCGTTTCACCGCCGGACAGCTTTTGCAGCGGGGCATCAATAAGATGACCCGCCTGCACGCGCTTCAGCGCGGGGAGAATATCCGCTTTCCGCGTGCCGGGGCGCAGGCGCAAAAAACGGCTGACCGTAAGCGGCAGCGTGGCGTCGAGGTGCAGTTTTTGCGGCACATAGCCGATACGCAGTTTTTCCTCGCGCTTGATCACACCTTCGTCGGGGGCGACCAGACCCAGCACAACGCGCACCAGCGTGGATTTGCCCGCGCCATTAGGGCCGAGCAGCGTCAGAATTTTTCCTGGCTTCAGATCGAGCGACACGTCAGAGAGGACGCGGCGCTGGCCAAATGAGACCGAAATATTTTCAAGAGAAACCAATGTCGTCATGTCATTTTAAGCTTGAAGAAGTCAACGAATGTTATAATATCACATTCCACGCATTCACTACGATGATTAGTCGCATTATGTTACATAAAAATACGCTTCTTTTCGCAGCATTATCCGCTGCCCTTTGGGGTACAACCGCACAAGATGTTAACGCTGCGGTTGTCGCTTCGCTTAAACCACTTGGCTTCATCGCGTCGGCCATTGCCGACGGGGTAACGGAAACCCAGGTTCTGCTCCCGGATGGGGCATCCGAGCATGACTATTCCCTGCGTCCGTCAGACGTAAAGCGCTTACAAAACGCGGACTTAGTCGTCTGGATTGGTCCGGAAATGGAAGCGTTTATGCAGAAGTCAGCAAAACAGGTGACGGCCGAAAAGCAGGTCGCGATTGCTGAACTCCCCGGCGTGAAACCGTTGCTCATGAAAGGGGCGGATGACGACGGTGACGAACATGACCATCATGCTGCTGAGGGTGAAAAAGGTGATGGCGATCACCATCACGGCGAGTACAACATGCATCTTTGGTTATCCCCAGAGATAGCGCGGCTTTCAGCGGTTGCAATCCATGACAAATTAGTGGAACTTATGCCGCAAAGTCGAGCCAGGCTTGACGCCAACCTGAAGGATTTTGAGGCACAATTAGCCGCAACCGATAAGCAGGTGGGTAATGAGCTCGCACCGCTGAAAGGTAAAGGGTATTTCGTTTTTCATGACGCCTACGGCTATTACGAAAAACACTACGGTTTGACCCCGCTGGGGCACTTTACCGTCAACCCTGAAATTCAGCCTGGTGCGCAGCGTTTACATGAAATCAGAACACAGCTGGTTGAGCAAAAAGCGACATGCGTTTTTGCTGAGCCACAGTTCAGGCCAGCGGTCGTAGAAGCCGTGGCCAGGGGAACGTCCGTGCGCATGGGAACCCTTGACCCGCTAGGTACGAATATCCAGTTGAGCAAAGCGAGCTATTCGCAGTTCCTCAGCCAACTGGCGAACCAGTATGCGAGCTGCCTGAAAGGAGATTAACGAGGAAGTGAATACGTGCAACAGATAGCCCGCTCTGTCGCCCTGGCATTTAACAATCTGCCTCGACCCCACCGCGTTATGCTGGGGTCGCTTACAGTACTCACCTTAGCGGTCGCCGTCTGGCGGCCCTATGTTTACCACCCGAGTTCTGCCCCTATCATCAAAACCATTGAGCTTGAAAAGAGCGAAATCCGTTCTTTACTGCCTGAAGCCAGTGAGCCTATCGACCAGGCGGCTCAGGAAGATGAAGCCATCCCGCAGGATGAGCTGGACGATAAAACCGAGAACGAAGCGGGTATTCACGAATACGTGGTGTCTACCGGCGATACCCTGAGCAGCGTCCTGAACCAGTACGGCATCGACATGGGCAATATCAGCCAGCTGGCGGCGGCGGATAAAGATCTGCGTAACCTGAAAATCGGGCAGCAGCTCTCCTGGACATTAACGGCCGATGGGGATCTCCAGCGTCTGACCTGGGAAATGTCCCGCCGCGAAACCCGCACCTACGATCGCACTGCAAACGGTTTCAAGATGACCAGCGAAATGCAGAAGGGCGACTGGGTGAACAGCGTTCTGAAGGGCACCGTGGGCGCGAGCTTTGTCTCCAGCGCGCGCGATGCAGGCCTCACCAGCGCTGAAATCAGTTCGGTGATCAAAGCCATGCAATGGCAGATGGATTTCCGCAAGCTGAAGAAGGGCGATGAGTTCTCCGTCCTGATGTCCCGCGAAATGCTGGACGGCAAGCGCGAGCAGAGCCAGCTGCTGGGCGTGCGTCTGCGCTCTGAGGGCAAAGATTACTACGCGATTCGTGCCGAAGACGGTAAGTTCTACGACCGCAGCGGGACGGGTCTTGCAAAAGGCTTCCTGCGCTTCCCAACGGCGAAACAGTTCCGCGTCTCCTCCAACTTTAACCCGCGTCGTCTGAACCCGGTCACCGGGCGCGTCGCGCCGCACCGTGGCGTGGACTTTGCTATGCCGCAGGGTACGCCGGTACTGGCGGTTGGGGATGGTGAAGTGGTCGTGGCCAAACGGAGCGGAGCCGCCGGATACTATGTCGCGGTACGTCATGGCCGTACTTACACGACCCGCTATATGCACCTGCGTAAGCTGCTGGTCAAACCGGGCCAGAAGGTGAAGCGGGGCGACCGTATCGCGATCTCCGGCAATACCGGACGCTCTACCGGCCCGCACCTGCACTATGAAGTGTGGATCAACCAGCAGGCAGTCAACCCGCTGACGGCAAAACTGCCGCGCACCGAAGGCCTGACGGGTAAAGATCGTACTGATTATCTGGCGCAGGTGAAAGAGGTGATTCCGCAGCTGAGCCTGAACTAAGCCCTCTGTTTTTGTTAACAAAGCCGGCGCACACTGACGCCGGCTTTTTCTTTTGTACGTGGACGGCTGCCTCGCTACACTATCAGAATAAAATTTTGCGTCATCAGACCCTGGATCCAGCATGGAAACTAAAAAAAACAATATTGAATACATTCCTGAGTTTGAAAAATCCTTCCGCCATCCGCGAAACTGGGGCGCCTGGCTTGGTGTTTACGCCTTTGCGGGGATGGCGTTACTGCCTGCCCCTGTTCGCGATCCTGTCCTGGGTAAAATTGGCCGCCTGGCCGGACGCTTAGGCAAGAGCGCCCGCCGTCGCGCGCAGATCAACCTCTACTACTGTTTTCCTGAAAAAAGCGACGCCGAGCGCGAGGCAATCATTGATGAGATGTATACCACCGCGCCGCAGGCCATGGCGATGATGGCGGAACTGGCGCTGAAGGGGCCGGATAAAATCGTCGATCGCGTTGACTGGAAAGGGTTGGACATCATCGAGGAGATGCGTCGCAATGACGAGAAAGTCATTTTCCTTGTCCCCCACGGCTGGGGGGTTGATATCCCGGCGATGCTGATGGCGTCTCAGGGCCAGAAAATGGCGGCGATGTTCCATAACCAGGGAAATAAAATCTACGATTTTGTCTGGAATACGGTGCGCCGTCGTTTTGGCGGACGCTTGCATGCGCGTAACGACGGCATTAAGCCCTTCATTCAGTCGGTTCGTCAGGGGTACTGGGGCTACTATCTGCCGGATCAGGACCACGGCCCGGAGCACAGCGAGTTTGTTGACTTCTTTGCGACCTATAAAGCGACGCTTCCCGCGATTGGCCGCCTGATGAAAGTCTGCCGTGCCCGCGTCATACCGCTGTTCCCGGTCTATGACGGCAAAACGCATCGCCTGAATATTGAGGTTCGTCCGCCGATGGACGATCTGCTCACCGCGGATGACCACACCATCGCGCGTCGCATGAACGAAGAGGTGGAGATCCTGGTGGGGCCGCATGCCGAACAGTACACGTGGATTCTGAAGCTGCTCAAAACGCGCAAACCGGGTGAAACAGAGCCCTATAAACGCAAAGAGCTTTATCCGCGGAAATAAAAAAACACCCCTCACCCTGTCCCTCTCCCCATAGGGGAGAGGGGATCGCAGATGTACCGATATTATTCGACTGTGAGTACGCGGGTGGTGTTGGTTGAGCCGATGGTGCTCATCACATCGCCCTGGGTCACGATGACGATATCACCGGACACCAGATAGCCTTTGTCGCGCAGCAGGTTGACGGCATCGTGCGCGGCAGCTACGCCGTCATTGGTGCTGTCGAAGTGAACCGGCGTCACGCCGCGGTACAGCGCCGTCAGGTTGAGGGTACGTTCGTGACGTGACATGGCGAAGATCGGCAGACCGGAGCTGATACGCGAGGTCATCAGCGCGGTGCGGCCAGATTCGGTCATGGTGATGATCGCGGTAACGCCTTTAAGATGGTTTGCCGCGTACATCGCAGACATCGCAATCGCTTCTTCCACGTTGTCGAACTGCACGTCCAGACGGTGTTTTGAAACGTTGATGCTTGGGATCTTTTCAGCGCCCAGGCAGACGCGCGCCATGGCGGCCACGGTTTCTGCCGGATACTGGCCCGCGGCGGTTTCCGCAGAGAGCATTACCGCATCGGTACCGTCCAGCACGGCGTTTGCCACGTCCATGACTTCTGCACGGGTTGGCATGGGGTTGGTGATCATCGATTCCATCATCTGAGTGGCGGTGATCACCGCGCGGTTCAGCTGACGCGCGCGACGAATCAGCGCTTTCTGGATGCCGACCAGCTCAGGGTCGCCAATCTCAACCCCCAGGTCACCGCGCGCAACCATCACCACGTCAGAGGCGAGGATCACGTCGTCCATGGCATCCTGATCGCAAACGGCTTCCGCGCGTTCAACTTTGGCGACGATTTTGGCATCGCAGCCTGCATCACGCGCCAGGCGACGCGCATAGTTCAGGTCTTCGCCGCAGCGCGGGAAGGAGACGGCCATGTAGTCGACGCCAATCTGCGCGGCAGTCACGATGTCCGCTTTGTCTTTATCGGTAAGCGCTTCGGCAGAGAGACCGCCACCCAGCTTGTTGATGCCCTTATTGTTGGAGAGCGGGCCGCCGACGGTGACTTCGGTGAACACTTTCATGCCCTGAACTTCCAGCACCTTCAGCTGCACGCGACCGTCGTCGAGCAGCAGGATATCGCCAGGCACCACGTCGGCCGGCAGGCCTTTATAGTCAATACCGACTTTCTCTTTATCGCCTTCGCCTTTGCCCAGGTTGGCATCCAGCAGGAATTTGTCGCCGATGTTGAGGAAAACTTTACCCTCTTTAAAGGTCGATACGCGGATTTTTGGACCCTGCAAATCGCCGAGGATAGCCACATGGCGGCCCAGTTTTGCTGCGATTTCACGCACTTTGTCGGCACGTAATTTATGGTCTTCTGGCGTACCGTGAGAGAAGTTCATGCGCACCACGTTGGCGCCGGCGGCGATAATTTTCTCAAGATTATTATCGCGATCGGTGGCCGGGCCTAAGGTGGTTACGATCTTGGTTCTGCGAAGCCTTCTGGACATGTAATACTCCGTTGACTGAAACAACTTTGGTGTTGCGTGAACATTGAATCGGCCTTCATCTGCTGCAAGGCAGCGGAGAGTGGGCCGAATGCCGTAAATCGTTACATCGTAATTATTGGTTACGTCTTCGTTATCAACTATCAGGGAACATCGCTCTTTATAAGCAATTCTTTATCAAAACGCGATTCCTTCAGCGCTTCCTTGACCCGCTTCAAGTTATCCCGGAATTTTGCCCCCCGACGTAAGGTAAAACCGGTTGCCAGCACGTCAATCACCGTAAGCTGCGCCAGACGTGAGACCATCGGCATATAAATGTCGGTGTCTTCCGGCACGTCGAGGGTGATCGCCAGCGTTGCCTCCCGCGCCAGCGGCGTGCCTGCCGTGGTGAGGGCAATGACCATGGCATCGTTTTCACGGGCCAGCTGGGCCAGCTCGACCTGACTCTTGGTGCGGCCGGTATGCGAAATCAGCACCACGACGTCATCTTCACTGCAATTCATACAGCTCATGCGTTGCAGGACAATGTCATCGGAATAAATTACCGGGACGTTGAAGCGGAAAAATTTGTTCATGGCGTCATGCGCCACGGCGGCCGACGACCCGAGACCAAAGAACGCAATCCGCTTGGCCTGGGTGAGGAGGTCCACCGCACGATTTACGGAAATCATGTCCAGAGACTGACGGACGTGGTCAAGCGAAGCCATAGCCGATTCAAAAATTTTCGCGGTATAGGCATCAACGCTGTCGTCTTCATCCACATTACGATTAACATAAGGGGTGCCGTTAGCCAGACTTTGTGCCAGATGCAGTTTAAAATCAGGAAAGCCGCGCGTTTCCAGGCTGCGGCAAAAGCGATTAACGGTCGGTTCGCTCACACCCGCTTCCTGTGCCAGAGCGGCGATGCTTGAATGAATCGCCTGAGCGGGGGAGGCAAGAATGACCTCAGCCACTTTTCGCTCGGATTTGCTAAGGTGTTCCAGTTGAAACTGGATTTTTTCCAGCATGTTCATGTTAACGGGACGCTCATGGGTGTAAACGATTTCATAAATGGATGAAAGCGTGATTCGATTTAGCCGATATTACCCTTGTGGCTTCCATAAAGGGTAATATTCGACAAGATAATGTTGTTGTTTTTTTTCATAACTTGATCGGTGTCGGGTTTTGCTGTGACGCTGTTGCGCAAAGAAACGACGGTTGTTGCGTCATTGCGCCGTCGTAATCCTCCAGAGGGGGAAAAATCACGGTATCGCACGCGACGATAAGCGCTAATGGTTTCGGGAATGACGTAAAAGCAGTACAGTGCATTGTAATAAAATTACAACGATACCTGGCAGAAGTACCAGGTGATCCAACTGAGGAGAATGACATGGCGGTAACGCAAACAGCCCAGGCATGTGACCTGGTCATTTTCGGCGCGAAAGGCGATCTTGCACGCCGAAAATTGCTGCCTTCCCTGTATCAACTGGAGAAAGCGGGCCAAATTCACCCGGATACCCGCATCCTGGGCGTAGGGCGCGCCGACTGGGACAAGGACGCTTATACCAAAGTCGTCCGCGAGGCGCTCGAAACTTTCATGAAGGAAAAAATTGATGAAAGTTTGTGGGATACCCTGAGCGGACGTCTCGATTTCTGCAACCTGGACGTCAATGACGTCAGCGCGTTTAGCCGCCTGGGCGCGATGCTGGACCAGAAAAATCGTGTCACCATTAACTATTTCGCCATGCCGCCAAGCACCTTTGGCGCCATCTGCAAAGGCCTCGGCGAAGCCAAACTGAACGCCAAACCGGCGCGCGTTGTGATGGAGAAGCCGCTGGGTACCTCTCTGGCAACTTCGCGTGAAATCAACGACCAGGTGGGCGAGTTCTTTGAAGAGTGCCAGGTTTACCGTATCGACCACTATCTCGGTAAAGAGACGGTGCTGAACCTGCTGGCGCTGCGTTTTGCGAACTCCCTGTTCGTGAATAACTGGGACAACCGCACTATCGACCACGTGGAAATCACCGTGGCGGAAGAGGTGGGAATTGAAGGTCGCTGGGGTTACTTTGACCAGGCCGGTCAGATGCGCGACATGATCCAGAACCACCTGCTGCAAATTCTGTGCATGATTGCCATGTCTCCACCGTCAGACTTAACGGCGGACAGCATCCGCGACGCCAAAGTGAAGGTGCTGAAGTCGCTGCGCCGCATCGACCGCTCCAACGTGCGCGAGAAGACCGTCCGCGGTCAGTACACCGCCGGGTTTGCGCAGGGCAAGAAAGTGCCTGGCTACCTGGAAGAAGAGGGCGCGAACAAGTCCAGCAATACCGAGACGTTCGTGGCGATCCGCGTGGATATCGACGACTGGCGCTGGGCGGGCGTGCCGTTCTACCTGCGTACCGGTAAACGTCTGCCGACCAAATGTTCCGAAGTTGTCGTCTACTTCAAAAACCCTGAACTGAACCTGTTCAAAGAGTCCTGGCAGGAGCTGCCGCAGAACAAACTGACCATTCGTCTGCAGCCGGACGAAGGCGTGGATATCCAGATCCTGAACAAAGTGCCGGGCCTGGATCATAAACACAACCTGCAGACCACCAAGCTGGATCTGAGCTACTCCGAAACCTTCAACCAGACGCACCTGGCCGATGCTTACGAGCGTCTGCTGCTGGAAACCATGCGCGGTATTCAGGCGCTGTTCGTGCGCCGCGATGAAGTGGAAGAGGCGTGGAAGTGGGTCGACTCCATCACCGAAGCCTGGGCTGCCGATCAGGATGCGCCAAAACCGTATCAGGCGGGCACCTGGGGGCCGGTCGCGTCGGTGGCAATGATCACCCGCGATGGCCGCTCCTGGAACGAGTTTGAGTAAGATAATCCGCTAGCCCGAAAGTGTTATTTTACCGGTAACATGATCTAACACAGCTAGTGGAATAATATTTAAATTTTAAGCTCCGCGTGGATTCACCCGCGGAGCTTTTTTTATTACACTGCCGGAAGTGATTTTGCCCCTGAGCTCCGGACAGCAAGCGTTTCAGCGTTGTTAACAACTGCCAGCGACTTTGTAAACTCCCGAGCCCGGACAGATAAATGAGAGGAGCTTTTATGAATCCGACATTGTTACGCGTAACACAGCGCATTATCGAGCGCTCGAAAGAGACCCGTTCGGCCTACCTCGCCCGGATTGAACAGGCGAAGACCAACACCGTACATCGCTCGCAGCTGGCCTGCGGGAACCTGGCGCACGGTTTCGCCGCCTGCCAGCCTGACGATAAAGCGTCGCTGAAAAGCATGTTGCGTAACAATATCGCCATCATTACCGCCTATAACGATATGCTCTCCGCGCACCAGCCCTATGAGGTCTACCCGGATATCATCCGTAAGGCGCTGCACAGCGTGAATGCGGTCGGCCAGGTGGCGGGTGGCGTACCCGCTATGTGCGACGGCGTGACGCAGGGGCAGGACGGTATGGAGCTCTCCCTGCTGAGCCGCGAAGTGATTGCCATGTCCGCGGCGGTGGGCCTGTCGCACAACATGTTTGATGGCGCGCTGTATCTCGGCGTGTGCGACAAAATTGTCCCGGGCCTGGTGATGGCGGCGCTGTCGTTTGGCCATCTGCCTGCGATCTTCGTGCCGTCAGGCCCCATGGCGAGCGGCCTGCCGAACAAAGAAAAGGTGCGTATCCGCCAGCTGTACGCGGAAGGGAAGGCAGACCGCCAGGCGCTGCTGGAGGCGGAAGCCGCGTCCTACCATGCGCCGGGAACCTGTACGTTCTACGGTACGGCCAACACCAACCAGATGGTGGTGGAGTTCATGGGGATGCAGCTTCCGGGCTCATCCTTTATCCAGCCTGATGCGCCGCTGCGCAAGGCGCTGACCGAGGCTGCGGCCCGTCAGGTGACGCGTCTGACCGGCAACGGCAACGAATGGATGCCGATGGGCAAAATGGTCGATGAAAAAGTCATCGTTAACGGGATTGTCGCCCTGCTGGCCACCGGCGGGTCGACCAACCACACCATGCACCTGGTGGCCATGGCGCGTGCGGCGGGCATTCTGATTAACTGGGATGATTTCTCCGAGATCTCATCCGTGGTGCCGCTGATGGCGCGCCTGTACCCGAACGGCCCGGCGGACATCAACCACTTCCAGGCCGCAGGCGGCGTACCGCTGCTGATGCGCGAGCTGCTGAAAGGCGGTTTGCTGCATGAAGACGTGAACACCGTGGCCGGCTTTGGCCTGCAGCGCTACACCCAGGAGCCGTGGCTGAACAACGGCGAGCTGGACTGGCGTGAGGGCGCGAGCGCGTCGCTTGATGCGCAGGTTATCGCCACCATCGACAAACCGTTCTCTCCTCACGGCGGCACCAAAGTGCTCAGCGGCAACCTTGGTCGCGCGGTGATGAAGACCTCTGCCGTACCGGAAGAGAACCAGATTATTGAAGCGCCGGCGGTGGTGTTTGAAAGCCAGCACGACGTATTACCCGCCTTTGACGCGGGTCTGCTCGATAAAGACTGCGTGGTGGTGGTGCGTCATCAGGGGCCGAAAGCCAACGGGATGCCAGAATTACATAAACTTATGCCACCACTTGGTGTATTATTGGACCGCCGTTTCAAAATTGCGTTAGTGACCGATGGACGCCTCTCGGGCGCATCCGGCAAAGTGCCTTCCGCTATCCACGTGACGCCGGAAGCCTACGACGGCGGTTTGCTGGCGAAAGTGCGCGACGGCGATATGATCCGCGTGAACGGCCAGACGGGCGAGTTAACCCTGCTGGTCGATGACGCCGAGCTGGCGGCACGTAAGCCCCATATTCCTGACCTGAGCGCCTCGCGCGTGGGGACCGGACGCGAAATGTTCAGCGCGCTGCGTGAGAAACTCTCCGGCGCGGAGCAGGGCGCAACCTGTATGACGTTTTAAGACGACTTGATTTTAACGATCTGGCGAGAGAGAACTCTGATGAAAAACTGGAAAACAAGTGCAGAAGCAATCCTGACCACGGGCCCTGTCGTGCCGGTTATTGTGGTAAACAAGCTGGAGCACGCTGTACCGATGGCGAAAGCGCTGGTTGCGGGCGGCGTTCGCGTTCTGGAAGTGACCCTGCGCACCGCCTGCGCGATGGACGCGATTCGCGCGATTGCCAAAGAAGTGCCGGACGCTATCATCGGTGCAGGTACCGTAACGAACGCAAAACAGCTGGCTGAAGTAACCGAAGCGGGCGCGCAGTTTGCCATCAGCCCGGGTTTGACCGAGTCGCTGCTGAAGGCGGCCACCGAAGGCACTATTCCGCTGATCCCGGGCATCAGCACCGTTTCTGAACTGATGCTGGGCATGGACTACGGTCTGAAAGAGTTCAAGTTCTTCCCGGCGGAAGCGAACGGCGGCACCAAAGCGCTCCAGGCGATTGCGGGTCCCTTCTCACAGGTACGCTTCTGCCCGACGGGCGGTATCTCGCCTGCCAACTACCGTGACTACCTGGCGCTGAAAAGCGTGCTGTGCATCGGTGGCTCATGGCTGGTTCCGGCGGATGCGATGGAAGCGGGCGACTGGGATCGCATCACCAGACTGGCTCGCGAAGCGGTGGAAGGCGCGAAGCAGTAAGCTATTCGTCGCATGAAAAACGGGCCTTTCGGCCCGTTTTTTTATCCTGCTACCTTGATGCTCGCAGCGGCCGCTTTTGCTCTCGCTACGGCGTCGTCCACGCTCTCCCCGGTGGCTAATGCCACGCCAAGACGGCGGGTTCCGTCGATCTCCGGCTTGCCGAATAGACGTACCTGCAACCCGGCACCCACCGCCACGTCGACGTTATCAAACGTGACGTTCTGGCTGGTAAGCTGCGGCAGGATCACCGCCGAGGCGGCCGGGCCGTACAGACGGATACCGCCGACGGGCAGGCCGAGGAAGGCACGCACGTGCAGGGCGAACTCGGAGAGATCCTGCGAAATCAGCGTGACCATGCCGGTGTCATGCGGGCGCGGGGAGACTTCGCTGAAAATCACCTCATCTCCGCACACGAACAGCTCCACGCCGAACAGGCCATGGCCGCCCAGTGCCAGAACGGTTTTACGGGCGATGGCCTGCGCACGCTCCAGCGCCAGGGCGCTCATCTGCTGCGGCTGCCAGGACTCGCGGTAATCGCCATCCTCCTGGCGGTGGCCAATCGGATCGCAGAAATGGACGCCGTCAACGGCGCTGACGGTCAGCAGGGTGATCTCGAAATCAAAATTCACGACGCCTTCAACGATGACGCGACCGGCTCCGGCGCGGCCACCCTGCTGGGCATAATCCCACGCCTTGTCAAGGGTGCTGCTGTCGCGGATAAAGCTCTGGCCTTTTCCGGAGGAGCTCATCACCGGCTTAACGATGCACGGGTAGCCAATCTCCTCTACCGCCTTCAGAAACGCGGCTTTATCGCCCGCAAAACGGTAGCCTGAGGTGGGCAGCCCCAGCTCTTCCGCCGCCAGGCGGCGAATGCCTTCGCGGTTCATGGTCAGCTTTGCGGCTTTCGCGCAGGGCACCACGCGCTGGCCTTCCTGCTCCAGGGCGATCAGCGTATCGGTGGCGATGGCTTCTATCTCCGGCACGACAAAATCGGGTTTCTCACGCGTAATCAGGTCGCGAAGGGCATCACCATCGAGCATGTTAATTACATACGCGCGGTGGGCGACATGCATGGCGGGCGCATCGGCGTAGCGGTCAACGGCAATCACTTCCACGCCTAAACGCTGACACTCAATAGCGACCTCTTTTCCCAGCTCGCCCGATCCCAACAGCATCACTCGCGTCGCCGCAGGTCGCAGCGCGGTTCCTAAACGAATCATAACAATCCCCCTGAAAAAGTTGCGCGCAGTATAAACGAAAACGTTTGCGTCTGTCTTGTACGCGGCTACGTGCGGGGGTAAGAAATTTGCGCTTCTTTAGCCCGTCCAGACATTTCCTGACGCCTGCTCGCTTACGCTGTGGAACATGTTCACCGTTAAGTGAGGGAAACCATGTCTGGCTGGCTAAATCAACTGCAATCCCTGTTAGGGCAGAAAACATCCTCTTCCGGCGAGCGGGACCTCAGCAAGCTGCTGGTACCCGGAGCGCTCGGCGGGCTGGCAGGCCTGCTGGTCGCGAATAAATCCTCGCGCAAGCTGCTGGCAAAGTATGGCACGGGCGCGCTGCTGGCCGGCGGGGGCGCCATCGCGGGCACCGTTCTGTGGAATAAATACAAGGACAGGGTTCGGACCGCGCACAGCGATGAACCGCATTATGGCGAGCACACCTCGCCGCTGGATCTGCGTACCGAACGGCTCATTAAGGCGCTGGTTTTTGCCGCGAAAAGTGACGGTCATATTGACGATAAAGAACGCTCGGCGATCGAGCAGCAGCTGCGCGAGGCCGGTGTTGAAGAGAAGGGCAGAGCGCTGGTGGCGCAGGCCATCGAGCAGCCGCTCGATCCCCAGCGCCTGGCGCAAAGCGTGAATAATGAGGAAGAGGCGCTCGAACTCTATTTCCTCAGCTGCGCCGCTATCGATATCGATCACTTTATGGAGCGAAGCTACCTTAACGCCCTCGGCGACGCGCTGAAGATCCCTCAGGACGTGCGCGAGGGCATTGAGCGGGATATTCGGGAACAAAAACAGGCGCTACAGGGCTAGCCTTCGCCGTTGCGACCCGGTTTCGCTTGCATCATGCGTGGGTTTTGCCAACCTTATAGGGTGTAAAACTTAAAAGAAAGATGACATGCCACCGAAAGCCCGACGTATTCCTTATGCGATCGCCACGCATGGCGATACGCGTATAGACAACTATTACTGGCTGCGGGACGATTCGCGCTCCCGGCCAGAGGTGCTCGACTACCTGCACGAGGAAAACGACTATGGCCGCAGGGTCATGTCCAGCCAGCAGACGCTGCAGGATCGGCTGCTGAATGAGATGGTGCAGCGCGTTCCCCAGCGCGATATCTCGGCACCATGGACTAAAAACGGCTATCGCTATCGCCATATTTACGAGCCCGGCAACGAGTATCCCATCTACCAGCGTCAGTCGGTGCTCAGCGCCGAATGGGATGCGTGGGATATTCTGCTGGATGCCAACCAGCGCGCCGCCCACAGCGAGTTTTATACCCTGGGCGGCATGTCCATTTCGCCGGATAACGCGGTGATGGCGCTGGCGGAGGACTATCTCTCCCGCCGCCAGTACGGCCTGCGTTTTCGCAATCTGGACACCGGCAACTGGTATCCGGAAATGCTGGAAAACGTCTCTCCGGATTTTGTCTGGGCCAATGATTCCGAGACGGTTTATTACGTTAAAAAGCACGCGTCAACGCTGCTGCCTTATCAGGTGTGGCGACATACCGTGGGAACGGACTCCGCTGACGACGAGCTGGTTTACGAGGAGAAAGACGAAACGTTTTATGTCAGCCTGCATAAAACCTCCTCTCGCCACTATGTGATTATCTTCCTTTCCAGCGCGACGACCTCGGAAGTTCTGCTGCTGGATGCCGAACTGCCCGACGCCCAGCCGCTCTGCTTCCTGCCGCGCCGCAAGGATCACGAGTACAGCCTGGATCACTTCCAGCACAGCTTTTATCTGCGCTCGAATCGCGAGGGGAAAAACTTTGGTCTCTATAAAACCAAGGTGCGCGACGAGCGCAAGTGGGAGGTGCTTATTCCCGCGCGGGATCAGGTGATGCTCGAAGGGTTTACCCTGTTTACCGACTGGCTGGTGGTGGAAGAGCGCCAGCGCGGACTGACCAGTATCCGGCAAATCAACCGTAAAACGCGCGAAGTGGTGGGGATTGCGTTCGACGACCCGGCCTACGTGACGTGGATTGGCTTTAACCCTGAGCCCGAATCGTCGCGTTTGCGCTACGGCTACTCGTCCATGACCACGCCGGACACCCTGTTCGAGCTGGACATGGATACCGGGCAGCGCCAGGTGATTAAGCAGACCGAGGTCAAAGGTTTTGAGTCTGAAAACTACCGCAGCGAGCACCTGTGGGTCACCGCCCGCGACGGCGTCGAGGTTCCCGTCTCGCTCGTCTACCATAAGGCCCATTTCCAGAAAGGGAAAAACCCGATCCTGGTCTACGGCTACGGCTCCTACGGCTCAAGCATGGACGCCGATTTCAGCAGCAGCCGATTAAGCCTGCTCGACCGCGGCTTTGTTTTCGCCATCGCCCATATTCGCGGCGGCGGTGAGCTGGGGCAGCACTGGTATGAAGACGGGAAATTCCTGAAAAAGAAAAACACCTTCAATGACTATCTCGACGTCTGCGATGCGCTGATTGAGCAGCGCTATGGCGATCCGCAGCTCTGCTTTGGCATGGGCGGCAGCGCGGGCGGCATGCTGATGGGGGTGGCTATCAACCAGCGTCCAGACCGCTTCAAGGGGATTGTCGCGCAGGTGCCGTTTGTCGATGTGGTGACGACCATGCTCGATGAGTCCATTCCACTGACCACCGGGGAGTTTGAAGAGTGGGGGAATCCACAGGATGAGATTTATTATCGCTATATGAAGGATTACAGCCCGTACGACAACGTGGAGGCGAAAGCCTACCCGCACATGCTGGTCACCACCGGTCTGCATGATTCTCAGGTGCAGTACTGGGAGCCGGCAAAATGGGTGGCAAAACTGCGGGAGCTGAAAACCGATGATAACCTGCTGCTGCTCTGTACCGATATGGACTCCGGTCACGGCGGAAAATCGGGGCGATTTAAATCCTACGAGGGGGTGGCCCTGGAATATGCCTTTTTGATAGGCCTGGCGCAGGGCACGCTGCCAGGCCGTGCGGAGCGTTAGGCTTCGCCCAGATAGTGCTTCAGCGTCAAGCGCAGCTCCGGGCTCATTCTGTCGAGGTTGTTATACAGCCAGCGCAGATAGCCCGGATCCTTATCCGCCACCTCGGACACCGGCTTCCCGCGATATTTACCAAAGGTAAAGGTGGTCAGCAGCGCGGGACGACCGGTGATTGTTGCCATATCATCCGGCGTCCAGCCAGAGGTATTCATAATATCAATCAGCAACGCGGCGGTGATATAGCAGTCATACAGGGCGCGGTGATGGTGAAGCCCCTCAGGGGTTCGGACGCTGAGCTTGCGGGACTTGTACAGCGCCATGTTACTGTATTTAATCCCCGGCCAGAGACGGCGCGCCAGCTTCATGGTACAAATCCATTCGCCCGGCATTTCAGGCAACACGCGGCGATCGAAACTGGCGTTATGCGCGACGTACCACGGGCTACCGTAGTAGTGGGGAATGATCTCTTCGATCCACGGCTTATCCGCCACCATCGATTCGGTTATGCGATGGATAGCCATTGCCTGAGGGCTGATGGGGCGATCGGGACGCACCAGATGGCTCATTGGGTTGACGATTTTACCATCAACCACGTCGACAGAGGCCACTTCCACAATTCCGCCCTGAAGATCGCAAGTTTCGGTATCGATGACGCGCAGCATTGAAAACTCCTGAGCTTAAAACGCCTAGCCTAAAGGAATGATATCGCCTTGCCAACCCTCTCCGCCGAGCGTGCCGGTCAGCAGCAGCTCGCCCTTATCCGCACGAACGATCAGCTGGCCTCTTTCATCCCACAGAGCGCTACCGCCGCAGGCGTTCGCCATCAGCACCGCTATGGCATATTTGTGCGCGAAGCGCTGCAGGGTGCTGATGGACTGCCCCCAGCGGTGATCCTCCACGGACTGACAGCTGGTAACCAGCGTGGCTCTGGGGTCGAGATTGGGGGAATCGGCATGGGCATCAAGAATGCTGAGCTGCTTTTCCCCCGGCACCAGGCTGGCACCGCTACCCTGCGGGTAGCGCAGAATGCGGCGGCGAGCGGGAGTAAAGAGCGCGAGGCCTTTCAGGCGCAGGCCATTCCGCTCCAGCGGGAGACCGGCAATCACGGTAATACGGTGAAAATGCGCCGCCTCAATCAGCGGTTCCAGCTGCGCGTCGCCGGGTGGGGGAGGTAACGTCGTTGAACCCGAGCCCGTTAACGAGAGTTCAGGGAAGACCAGCAGATCGCACCACTGCCGTGCGGCTTCGGCGATGAAGCGCAGGTGATTCGTAACGTGGTCATCCACACTCTGATGCTGACGGCCATACTGGGCTGCCGCTATATTCCAATGTGACATCGTGACTTCCTTATACACTGAGTCGCAGAGATTTAAGAATACACCTAAATTTATCAGGGCTTTCTTATCCTGCCAGATTCCGCGTAAGGAAATGTAACGACTCGTTAAGCTTATTTAACTTTAGGCTCGTACGGTAAACGGGAGAGGTTAACCGAGGCGAGACGGTGGGCGATTAATCTTTCGCGAAACCAGTCGCGCAGATGGGCGGGTTGTTCCCGTTCAACGACCTCAGCCACGACGGGCATGTTGTAACGCTCTTTAAACGCGACGCCAGCGGCAGCGAGATCGACATTCACTTTATCCATCTCGTCCTGCGGAAGGGCGGCCAGATTGATCTTCATTACCTTCTCCTTTTTATGCGGCGGCAACGTTACCGCGATTGCACGACGATGACAAGCGGAGGCAGGATGATCCTCGACTCGCTTATTATACAGCGTTATTCTTTAGCATACAGACATAACAAAAAGGAATGATTGCGATGGGTTTCTCCGCTTCCCGCGCGGTATGCGCACTGGTTTTTGTGGCCTCGACAATGATGACCCCCTCCGTGCTGGCACATGCACATCTCACACAGCCGATCCCGGCCGCAGGCAGCGTGGTGAGTGCTCCGCAGGCACTTACGCTGAATTTTTCAGAGGGTATCGAACCGGGATTTAGCGGCGTGGTGGTGACGGATGCGCAAAAGCAAGTCATTAAAACGGGTACCGCTACGCGAGACGACAAGAACAAGGCTCAGCTCACCGTTCCGCTGGAGCACACGCTGGCCTCTGGCACGTATCGGGTGGACTGGCATGTGGTCTCCGTAGACGGCCATAAAACCAAAGGCAGCTATCACTTTAGCGTCAAATAACATGCTGGCGCTGTGTTATATCGGGTTGCGCTTTGTCCATTTCACGGCGCTGATGCTGGTTTTTGGCAATGCGCTTTACGGCGTCTGGTTTGCGCCTTCCTCCCTCCAGCGGCTGATGTCGCGACGTTTTGCGCGACAGCAGCGAGTGGCTTCCCTGATCGGCCTGGCAAGCGCGCTTATGATGTTTATGCTGCAGGGCGGACTGATGGGTGACGGCTGGGGAGACGTGCTTAGCCCTCGGGTCTGGCAGGGTGTTCTGGGAACGCAGTTTGGCAGCGTCTGGCTGTGGCAAATCATTCTCGCTGCGATGACGGTCGGTGCCGCATGGCTGGCACCGATGAAAGGCTCGCGTCTGCTGCTGCTCGCCATGGGCCAGCTTATCCTGCTGGCGGGAGTAGGGCACGCGGCGATGAACGACGGCCCGCTGGGGGCGTTGCAGCGGGCTAATTATGCGTTGCACCTGCTCTGCGCCGCGACCTGGCTTGGTGGATTACTGCCCCTGCTGTTCTGCATGCGTCTGGCGACGGGGCGCTGGCAGAATGCCGCCATCTTTACCATGATGCGCTTTTCGCGCGTAGGCCACTATGCGGTCGCGGGCGTGCTGCTCACCGGCGCGATCAATGCGCTATTGATACTGGGCGTCCACATTCCCTGGCAGGCTGGCTACGTACAGTTTTTGTTGTTCAAATGTGCGCTGGTGGCCTTGATGGTGGTAATTGCGCTGGCAAATCGGTATTTTCTGGTGCCACGGTTTCGTCCGGAGAGCGGACGAGCACAACAGATTTTTATCAGGATGACACAGGCAGAAGTGGTGCTGGGCGCGCTGGTACTGGCAACGGTCAGTCTGTTCGCCACCTGGGAACCCTTCTGACAAGGTTAAATATCATATGAAAAAGACAGTACTTTCTCTCATATTGCTGGCCTGCTCCGGGAGCGCGCTTGCCGCACCGCAGGTTATCACCGTCAGCCGTTTTGAAGTGGGCAAGGACAAGTGGGCGTTCAACCGCGAAGAGGTGATGCTGACCTGCCGTCCTGGCCATGCGCTGTATGCCATTAACCCGAGCACGCTGGTGCAGTACCCGTTAAATGCTGCCGCCGAGCAGCAGGTCGCCAGCGGCAAGAGCAGCGGTCAGCCGATTAGCATCATTCAGATAGATGACCCGGCGCATCCGGGACTGAAAATGAGTCTGGCACCGTTTATCGAGCGTGCCGACACGCTCTGCTAACGTTCAGGTTTCCAATAAAAAACCGCAGATGCTTGCGAAAGCACTGCGGTTTTTCACATTTTATGATGCTCTGGCGCTTTTTTTCCGGCCGCTTTAGCTGTGGACTGGAAAACCTGGCGTCGTCATCTATTCTTAAAAGGCAAGGCGACTTAGCCTGCATTAATGCCAACTTTTAGCGCACGGCTCTCTCCCAAGAGCCATTTCCCTGGACCGAATACAGGAATCGTATTCGGTCTCTTTTTGTCTGCCTTATAAATCAGGGCTTTACAAGGTTTGGCACGAAATCCCCCGAAATCACCTATCCGGTCTTTTGTGCCTGTTAAAACAATGTAAACACTTTCTCCCTCACATCCAAGCCTTTTTAGGTCATTTTTTGGATGTAAGATCGGGCTGGTCTGGGCAAAACCCTCAGTGCAGGGATATTTGACAATAGCTTACGGCAAACTTCACCTTTTCTGGCAAGAAACCAGCGGGCGATCCCGGAAGCCTGACAGGATTCGTTCACCTACTTTGAAAAAGTACACTCGGGCTGTAAAACCCTTTTCTGAAAGAGGATCAATATAACGCCCAACCAGTGGATCAGAGGTGTCTGGGCCAGCTATTCGGAATGCGCTGGCACTCGTTACCTCAGCAGAGTCCACATGATAATTCAAGGTGGTTTTTACTGTTCTCTCGATATAGAACTTCTCCGCGGGACCGCTGTCAGGAAGCAGTGTGATTTTACTGTTGTAGTAATGCTGTTTTCCACCACGTAAGGTTGTCCATTCCGCTTCGCTGAGAACCGTTTTATGTGGTTCATCATAGATGAGCAATGATTTTGTCGTGCAATCACCGACATACAACTGAGCAATAAGTGGAAATGACAGCCACCCGGCACCGACAGCTAAAAGGCATAACGCAACCAGCCATTTCATTTTTTATTATCCCCAATAACATTAATGCTCAAACAATCACTTGCACGCTGAGCGATATCGTTTTTGCACGAAAAAAATGACAACGTATCACGCCAGTCAGCGCTTATATAAATGAGAGGTCGGTCTGAAGCCGCAAGGTTGTTTCTGTCAAGCCAGTAAGAAATTCTCTTGATCGCATTTTCCTTATTCTTGGCCTCATCAATGGTGTCTGAAAAGAAAAAGGAGCGGCCTGCATCATCTTTGTAGTGTATGAATGTAATGTCATGCGTAAAAAACAAAAACCTGAAATATAAGCCTGTGACAAAGAGTAAAGCGAAGGCCGCTCCCGATAAGCTATAGAGCATAACGTTTCGCTTTTTACCCTGGTGTTTATCTAAACTCTGTATCTCTCCCGCCGGTTGAGCGGTGTCTTCGGTACCGGGAACGGTATCATCAGCTGTGTCATCATTGCTGATAGCTGGCGCAATAAGCTCCTCGTAAACGTTGTCAGACTCGATGAGTTGAATAATCCCTGGCTTAAGAATATAGCCATTACGACCTTGTGTAATGAGCGTATCATCCGGAGCGCCTACTTCGGATAAGGATGATCTCAGCCTGAACAACGACTGCCTGACGGTATTGTCCGAAACGATTACGCCTTTGTTACCCCAGCAAATCTGTACAAACTCATCTTTTGTGACAAGCATTCCTGCTTTTCGGCAGAAATGCTCCAGCCCAAGCTTGTTTTGCTTACTAAGCTCAAGCGTACCCGTACCACTACGAAGTACTCCTGCTTTGTAATAAAAGAGGATAGTCATATTTTTTCCTTCCACGCGAATGGCGGCATTGTAATCCATTCTCCTTCTAGGATGCATCCCTCAGAAACAACTCTTTTAGAGTAGCAACCATAAGAGAAAAAGCATCAGAGAAAAAAGTAACGCTTTCGTAACGCTTTCTATGTCATTGATTAATGGTTGTTTATATCGTAACGGTTACATTTTCGTTTCATCTTAGGCTTGGGGCTTGAGGTCAGATAAATTCGATGTTCAAATGCATCCATCGCAAAACAACACGGAAGGGAATAATTATTCCTGACTGAGGAATGGCGGGGTAGTGATTAAATAGAAAGGAAAGTGTCATGAGTATGCCTTTAATAGCTCAGTACTTCATGAGTTATAAAATAAAAAAGAGGGGAGTTGCAGTCATATGTTCATGCGACATTATGAATAGAGGGTTCTATACCATCCTTCATGAAACGAAAAAATTTAGCAAGATCCATATATTTAAAAGTGAAGAAGTTATTGATAAATGCTTTCTGGATAATGAAAGTATAAGTGTTGTGATTATTAATGATGAGTGTTTTTCATCGCGACTGATGGTGTGTTTATCCGTGGCAAGAATCTCACAATATGAAGGCGTAGCCGTTATGGTGATTTCCAGTGCGAAAAATCCCATAGATGCCACCGAGTATTTGCGGGCGGGAGCGAAATCATTTATGTGGAAAGGCACGCCATTGACATATTTTGATGATGCGCTGAATGCTATTTTACGTGGTGAATACTGGATTGAGGACAGCGTCGAAGAATACTATCTAATAGCAACATTAGCGGGTAAAGAAAATGATCTAACGGGGCCCGAAAAGGTGTTCAGTGTTTTGAGTGGTGCTGAACAGGGTGTTATTAAAGAGTATATGAATGGTATGACCGTTACGCAGATAGCATTAAAAAAGAATCGGAGTGTTAAAACGATTAGCGCTCAAAAACAGACTGCCATGAGAAAATTGGGCGTCTGTAATCAGATGGAGCTTCTTTCGCGATATGGACATTTACGGAAAAGTAGTTGAACACCAGTTTACGTGTGCTGCCTTTGAAAAGATATTGCATTTTAATGCATGGGTCTTTTTTAAAGCAGATACACGCAGGCTGAAACAATAATCTTTTATCAGGATTGTATCATGTTTAAAAAATTAATCATTGCAGTTGCAATGGTGTATGCCATGCCTGCAGTTTCCGGGCCTGTTATTAATGTCGGCTCCCTTAATGAGTATATGCAGAGCGGTAAAAATACTCTGGCCAAGCGTATACATAATACGGGTGATGCAACGGCTTATGTCCGCATCAATATTCATGAAATGGTGTTTGATGCCCAAGGCCAGGCAGTTGAAAAAAATCTTGATGCCACTGCACTGGTCAATGGTCAGGGCACAGGATTAATTTCCACACCACCACGGCTGATTATTCCCGCTGGCGGAATGCAGACTAATCGCCTGGTTTTTACAGGCTCGCGTGAAAAGGAAAAGTACTACCGCGTGCGTTACATCCCGGTCGTGCCGGAAAGTACGAAAGAGTTTGGTATCAGCGGTGCGGATGCCAAAAAGTATCAGGACCAAATTAATGCCGGCGTTACGGTGATGTCAGGCTACGGCACCATCGTGACGGTCCAGCCCGACAACGTGCGATTTGACACCCGTATTTCCGGCAGCGGAAATCAGCTGTCAGTCACTAATCATGGCAATGCATCCGTTGTGATTGACGGGCTCAAGTCCTGCGACAGGAGTTTAACGCATTGCGATAACGCTGTGATTGTCCAGTTAAGACCTGGAAAAACGCTTCAACGAACTGCCACGCCAGACAGAGTCTGGCAGTACACCCTGATCGAAGGCGATCGGAAAAAAAACCTGAGCAGCAGTAAATAAACCTGCTTAACAGAAAACTCAATAACCTGGAGAAATACCCAATGATGAATTTCAAAAAACTCAGCCTGACCGCAGCACTGTTTGCCACTGCCTTTGCCGCACAGGCCGCAACCCCGCAGGTAGATTTCACTGTCGAAGCTGTGATCCCCGATAACAGTTTCTATGTTGTTACCTCCAATGGCTGGGAATCACAGCCACAGAAAATGCGCTGGGATGAACCGAGTATGTCAGTTATCGAATCAGATCCCGGTAAACAGCTGAAAATGAAAAATACCTCTGGGGGCATTAAGGCATATCTGGCGAGTGCCCCGGTGCTGACCTCAGCAGGAAGCACTTCAGTTATTCCTCTGGAAGTCAGTGTGGCGGGTAAAAAATTGCCTGTAGGGTCAGCAACCGCTGTTGAACTTTATAACGCCGCCGCCGCCGCCACCGAAAAAACGGCCACCATGGCCATTAATCAGAATGGCAAGCTTGATGATCGACCTGATGCGGGAAACTACATGGGATCTGTAACCATGATTTTCGATACGGTGCCTGCTTCGTAAGGAACTCTTTTTTCAACTCTCTGGAGAGGGCAACCTCTCCTTTTTTTACCTTATTTCTTAGAGTAATGAGTCAATTATGTCATTTCTCAAGCTTATTGCCGGTGTTGCTTTAACGATTTCAGTCAGCCATTCAGTCCAGGCAAAAGTAATTAAAACGCTGGCCGACCAGGCGGCAGATATGCCAGCAGAGTTCCGTGAGCACTTTTTAAATACCCCTTTATCGGCCCGAATTGTCCTCGACGGCAAATTACTGGGGGATGCCATGATAGTACTGACGGAAAATGAACAGGCAAAGATTGTACAGTTTACCGATCCTGGTGACAGCACGTATTCGGAATCAGAGAGACAACGCTGGCTGAAGGCCTTTTCATCTCCGGTTCCCCTCGGTCAGTGTAAGGACCGTTGTCCTGAAGGCCTTCTGGCCGTGGACTATAACCTCAGTGATGCAAAGCTCGTATTGATTACGACTGCGTCTGAAGCGGGCTCGGCGGATCGCTGGTTGAGCCTGCCGGAAAAGGGGAGTACCGGTCTCATACTCAATAACCAGTTGAGTGTTAACGGCAGCCGACAGCAAACTGCCCTGGGATGGAACGGCGGCGCTGAGGCGGCGACAGGAAAATGGTCAACGGTGAGTCAGTACCAGGTGGATCGTAGTAGTGGGGTGACCTCAGAAACACGTCATGCGGTGACCTCCCTGTACTCACAGCGTGAGTTTCAGCAGCACTTTGTTCGCGGCGGGCTTTTCACTCCGGACAGCCAGGGATTATTGCACCAGCCGTACACGCGAGGAGGCGGGGCGAGCACCCTTGTGGGAGTGATGGCAGGGAGCAGCGATACGCTGTTAAAAGACGCAGGTTTTGCCAGCCTTTACCCGGTGTACGTGACGGCCAACCGCGAAGGCATGGCGGAAGTGTATCGCGATGGATCGCTGATTAATGCTCAGCCTGTTGTGCCGGGCATGCAGGTTCTGGATACCACTGTCCTGCCTGCGGGGATATATGAGGTAGAGATTCGCATTCTTGAGGATGGACGAGAAACCAGTCGCGTAACAGAGACTATTAATAAACCTGCCCGCTGGCGTAACACTGAACAGCGTCTGAGGTACAACCTGTTTGCGGGAGAACAGCGAACGTTACTGAACAGCGACAGTACCGTGGCGACCAGCGGTACGGCAGCAGGGGCTAGCCTGAATTATTTAGTGCATCCGCGCGCCACGGTAGGGGGGGCTTTGCAGAAAACCGGAAAAGAGACGCAGGCCGGATCGTCGCTCGATTTTCAGGTGTCTGACACCCTGCAGTTCTACGGCAATGTCTGGAACAGCTCAGCGACGGGAAACGGTTTTGATACTCAGGCCGTATTTACCCATGACAAAGGCAATGTTGCGTTGGGCCACAGCCGGAGCTGGACACGTCCGACAACATCCCGGCACGCATCACATCCGGCTTCTGTTCAGGTTGAGCATAACAGTACCGTGTCTACCACCTGGCGCCTGAACAGCAGCACCAACGTTAATGCACGCGTCTCGCATCATAGTAAGGGAAGCGGGCCTGGCGTGGATGTTGGCTACAGTTCACGCACAACGGTTGCGGGAACAGCTATTAACTGGCGGTTATCAGGATTTGACCGACCGTATCAGGAGAGTAGTTCGCTGCGCAACCGTGGCGTCAGCCTGAGTCTCAGTTTTCCGCTCGGGGGTGAAAAGCGCAGCGGCAACATGAGTGTCGGTAGCCGAACGGATACCTCCGGTGCTCGTGACCTTTATGCGTCGGCATCGCTGAGTCAGCAGTGGGGTGAAAACAGCGTTATCCGGGAAACCAGCGGCACGCTTACGGCAGATCGCTATGGCGCAGGCATCAGTACCTTTAACCGTTTCGATACCCCGCTTGCCGAAGGAAGCTTCTGGGGACAGCGGTCCAGCATCGATGGTCAGCTTTCAGGCGGTTTGAATACGGGAAGCACGCTCGCGTTTGGGAAAGGGAAGGCTGCGATGACCAAACAGTCCGCGCATCATCAGGGAGGAGGCATGATTGTCGATGTCCTTTCTGATGACGATAGCGCTGAACTGGTTGCTCAGCATCAGTCTGGCAGTACGAAACTGAAACCCGGCAGAAACTTTATCCCGGTCGATGCGTGGAAACCGGGTAACGTTCAGCTCGGCTTCCCGGGTACCGAGGCCCCGGCGTTAAAGATAGAGCCCGAATATCTTGACTATCACCATATCCGCGGAGGCGTCAGCACGCATGAAGTCCGAGTCATGAAGACGGTCACGGTGATAGGTCGTCTGGTTGATCCAACCGGAGAGCCGATCGGGGGGGCCCAGGTTATTAATCATGCGGGAAGAACGGTGACCGAGTCAGACGGGCTGTTCACCCTCGAATTACATGAGAAAAATCCGGTGATCACCGTCGAGCATGGTTCAGGAACACTGTGCGAAATCAGGCTGAATCCCGGCAATCAGAAGCAGGCCGATATGGTGTTTGCAGGCAACTTGCTTTGCAGTGACATCACCCTGGCGGACAACACCCGGCATTCCCCTCATCGGGAGGGGTGACAGCGCTAGCTGTCGCTAATGAACAAGCAGATAGATTAATTTTAGGTAACGAAGCAATGAAAAAAATCAATTTTAAACACGCGCTGGGGAGCATTCTGTTTCTGATCGTTCTGTCAGTCGCACAGTCAGCGTTTGCGGTGGAGGTCGTTCTCACGACAGAATTTAAGGCCGATATGACAAAACCGACGCACAATAAATTTGAAAATACGACGCCAGTTTCCGGGTTTTGCCGCGACCACGCTAAACATTGTCAAGAAGGTGAGTTTAGTGTGCTTGTTCCAGGTTTTAAAGCCTATAAAACGTTTGATGCTGATTCTACTGATTTAAGCAAGCATACGTTCATCTCTCTCGACGGAACATCCAAATCAGTCACGCTGGTTGATGTGAAAAATCCGGCCAATCAGATAACTGTGCAATTCAGGTGGTCTTTTTTTGGTCTCCGACATAATCGAACTAACTCAGATGATGGGGATCTGTTCAAAGCAATGGAGAATACTGGAGTTTACCCAGCCGGGGGGTGCTCAGGGCGTACCGGAGTTGGAAATGTGGGTTGGTACTCTCACGGCTGGGGGGTGCCGGACAGAATGTTAAGTTGCCATCGACTGATCAATAAAGCCACTGGCTTTAAAGGAAGTGTGATGATAGACAATTTAAGTATTGGATATACGTTGACCACACCTTCTCCTATGCAAACCAGGTCTGGACAGTATGAGGGCGTAGTTATCTATCGTGTGGGCGATCTCATTAATACGCCAGGATATATCGGATTAGGAGCCGATGATTATAATGGCACAGATGAGATCCGGATTGTCATCAAAGCCACGATAGAACATGCTTTTAAAGCAGATTTTCCTGCAGGCAGCGAACAGGTACAACTGGCTCCGAGGGGAGGCTGGAGTCAGTGGATAAATGGCGGGCGTATACCTGAGCAGCTTCAGAAAGAAGTGCCGTTTATCCTGTCGTCCTCCAGCGGTTTTAAGGTGACGATGCTCTGCGAGCATAATCAGGGGCAAAACTGCGGTCTGAAAAACACGCAGACTGCGGAAACCGTCCCGCTCGAAGTACTGATGAGTCTTCCTGGATTTACGGCTGATAGCGGTCCGGTATCAAGATACCTCCTGACCAATATCAGTAACGGACACACTATTCACGCGCCAAAAGAGGCCATCTTTAACCGGCGTTCCTCACTCGATTTTCAGGTGAAAAAACCGGGTGTGGATAAAATGGTAAAGGAGCCAGGATCGACATGGCGTGGGCTGGTGACGTTGATATTTGATACTGAGGTCGAGTAATACCTGCTACTTAATGAGTTATTGGAAACATAATTTCTATTAACGAAATAAGCCATTTTTAATCGAACACCGTAACTTCCAAACAGGGCAGTTACGGTGTCTGAGGTGTTCATACCATGCAGACGGCATTATGATAATTTAATGTGTTGATAACACAATGATCTTGCGTGCGCATTCACGATAAAACCACGAATGCACACGAAAAAAGTGATAAGCATTTGAAATTTAGTGCACGTTTTTGCAGCTATTTCAGGTCTGATATTGCTCGCTCTTGCTCTTAACTACTTGATATTTAACAGAAACGGGTAAGGGCTGGCAGAAACAGGAATCGTATTCGGTTTCTTTTTATCTGTATGTTTTTCAATGCATTGTTCGGTGTTGACTCGAAATCACCCGAAACTTTCTCGAACATTCCATATCCTGTCTAAACCATAACATACTCAGGACCGCGTGCGTCCAGGGTTTTTTGGGATGTTTGTTAAAATTTTGTGGCCGAGGGTTCACTGAACAAACGTCTTCTGCGAGCAAAGGGCAGCCCGTTAGTTAAATAATGAACGCGCAGAATTTGTCTTTGTTACGGACAATGTACTCCGGGAAGTTTTCAACCGTCAGCTCTTGCCTGATGAGCGTTCTGTCGCGCCCCCAGATATCTTCCGCATTTTTAATGACCTTCATGATGTGGTCTGGGTTGTTAAACTCAGGAAGATCGTATTCAGTATGGGAAATGGTAGACATTTTTTCTGAGATACGCTCAGGAGTCATCACCCATGAGAAATGCCAGCCACCATTTTCAATGATGCTGTTGTTAACCTTGAACCAGTTCCATTTAAGCCAGGACCAGCTTTTGACGCTTCGGGTGCGTTTAAGATTCCTGAATGACTCAGGTTCACCGCCAAAGAAATTAACGAGATTTTTATATTGGGTGGCTCTCGGTAATTTACATTTTCTTGGCGTGTTGTCAGTATTAAAAACCTGCAGGTTAAACTGATAATTATAGAAATTCTGATAAATAGTCGTGCAGAGCTTTTTGGGATTTATCGATGCTACCACCCGAGGGGAAAATATCTCATCCACATCGGAAACTAAAATCAAATCATCATCGTTGGCCTGCGTCAAACCCTGCATGATAGCATTCCTCTGCGCCGCTTCATTTGCCCATGCATCCACTACCATGCCGTCCGGCAGCCCCGGAATACCCTCCCGAGCCGGATGTGATTCTTCAGCGGCTTTCGTAATCGGTTCTTTATCATGAACAACGTAGATAATTTTATCTTTAAATTGACTGTATTTATTTATGTCAAAATGCAGCTGCCTCTTTTTACCGGTAAAGGTATGCGTTGACTCAACGATAACGAAGCGATCGACAACGTCCGCCAGCGTGTTTAGCCTGATTTCGAGAAGCATATCTTCATCGTAATATAAGAAGCAGTCATAGATCATTTCCGAAGTCCCTCATTTTTGCGCCCGCATTGCGCTTTTCCCAACGCATTCGCCAGTTTCATTTCGCGCAATGCTAACTGAGCGCCCTCGCCCTGTGCAATAGTGGGCTGCTTTATCATTCCTCTTTTAAACAGAATGCATCCGCTACACGGTGAGCGAAAACGCCAGCCAGGCTTAAAAGTGCGATTTAACGGCTGCCTCTATTTCATCGAGCAGCTCAAAGCGACGACGGTATTCGGCACGTTTTTTACTGGCAATCTCTTCGAGGGATTTCCGCTCCATCTGGAGCGGCAACTGCCAGCAAAAGGCCGAGATTTTTTTACCGTCAAGAGATGCCCAAAACTCATCGTAGCTGGCGTGGAAATGGCGGCCTTTGCTCAGGCGATACCGCAACGCGCGGAAAACGTGCCCCTCGTCGCTGACGGCAAAAATCGCCCGGACAGAGGACTGCGCGGCCAGCTGGAAAAGGACTTCCATCAAAACGCGCTTAGGGAACAGGCCGTGGCAGGCGCGGGTGGCCTGTTTGATGACGTCTCGCGATACGCTGCGACGGGGGCCCTGAAGCCCGCCGATGACCATGACTGGCTGACCGTTGCTGCGCGCAACGCTAAAGGTCAGGCTGGCCAGCAGCGTATTCTCGTTGTCGCGAAGCCACAGCGTGCTTTCGCCTTCACGCTCGGCTTTCCCGGCAGAGGACGCATTGAGCGTATAGATAACACCGTCTTTGGCGTGAAACTGCGCAACGGTTTGCTCCTGCGGGCTGGTCAGCGCCTCAGCGAGAGCGCTCTCTTTCAGGCTATCAATCCAGTAATAGTGGTTAACAATCGCGTCGGCGCGATCGCTAGCCGTCAGGCCGCGCATCAGATACTGCCGGTGGGTCTTGCTGGGCAGCGTAATTTGCGAGGAAAGCAGCCTGTCGAAATCGTCGCGCCCGGAAAGGGCTTCCAGCATGCGTTGCGTAGAAGACCAGAACAGCAGCGAGCGTAAAAGAAACTTCAGGCGATATTCGCGTTTGCGCCAGATCGGTCCCGGGACGCGTTTGCCGTTCACCAGCTCGGAAATAATATTTGTGCGATGCGGGTAAAAAACATCGTTATGCAGGTGCGTATTAGACACGTGAAGTCCCCTCTTTTTTTATCCCTTTATTCTAAAGAGCCAGGAAAAAGGGATTAAGAGCGCGGGGATCTTTATTTCTGTTTGGTTTACCGTTTGTTTCACTTCGTGAGGACCGCGCCCGTCTGTTGCCTTTTCTGCGGCGGCTATACTGTTAAAAGGAGGGGCTATGTATCAGCGAATTGAAGGTGGAATGTGGCGTCACGTCTGGGTTGTCAGCGATATACACGGCTGTTATCAGTGGCTTATGGATGATCTTAAGCGCCGTCACTTTAACCCGTATGAGGATTTGCTCATTTCAGTCGGGGACATGATCGACCGTGGCCCTGACAGCGTAAAATGCCTGCAGTTAATGAATGAAAAATGGTTTCGCGCCGTGCGGGGCAACCATGAGCAAATGGCGCTCGATGGCCTGGATAATAACGATTTCTCTCTCTGGACGATAAATGGCGGAATGTGGTTTGCGCAGCTTGAACGCGACCAGCAGTCGCTTGCGCTGTCGTTGCTCGACGCCTGCCGCGATTTACCGCATATCATCGAGATAACCTGCGCGAACGGCCTGAACGTGATTGCCCATGCTGATTATCCGGCTGCGGAATACCGCTGGCAAAAACCGGTGAGCGCCCATCGCGTCTTGTGGGACCGCGATCGGCTGATGGGGTTTATGGTGGGCAAAGGGCAGGGCATCAGCGGTGCGGATCATTTCTGGTTCGGACATACGCCCGTCGATAAAAGGTATGATTTTGACAATCTCCACTACATCGATACGGGAGCGGTGTTTGACGGTTACTTCACGCTGGCGCAGCTGCAGTAATAAATAACCCGCCTTCGGGCGGGTTCACTTTAGGTCAGGCAAGACGCATGACCCAGGCATCGGTTTTACTATCGTAATGCTCACGGTAAAGGACAGAATGTTCGCCATCAAGTATTGCCGGGACGCTGGTGTCTGCATCCCATGCATCGAGCTGCATGCACAAATCCGGGTCGGATTTGCAGGGAATACTTAACGTTCGATCGCCCTGTTCTTCGCCGCGCAGTTCTGCGTCGTCGATCTCAAAAGCGCCAATACGCACGCTGGTTTTCGTCATAGTGCTCTCCGGGTCGGTTGTCAAAATCTGGTATGACCAGTGCGGTCCCCATTTTTGATCGTAGACAAGGAGAGCAAAATCGCCAGTAAAAAAATGCGCTTTTTTCAGGCGGTGCGATCGTTACCGGTAAACAGGCGACCGTCCCGCACCAGCTCGCGCGGATAGCTGTTTTTCAGCCTCGAACCGACCTTTTTGGCCAGCCCCAGCGGGTAGCCCTGATAGGTCACTATCACTTCATCACCGGATGGCGTGCTCTCCGGATAGACATCGCGCCCCCGGTACCACTCTTCGGCTTCCTGATGCGTCAGGGCAAAGGTATTCTCGTGGCCGGCAAGGGCGATCGCGGCCTCATGCTGCCAGCGATAGCCTTTATTATGCACTTCCGCCAGGCGGATCCCGATACGGGAAAAACGCACCTTTCCGATAAGCGGCTCAATCTCAGCCGGGAACAGCCATATCTCTTTATCACGCATCCAGAGGTGCAGGCTCTCATCCCAGACCAGGCCAACCTTGCTGGCGGCGGCTTCAAGCTGTGCAGCGTCGCGACCTTTAAGAGGGGCAAACGGGAAGTTGCCCACCTTGAATTTTGGTGCGGGCAGGGGCGCAATCCCCTGCGTTTTACGCAGACGCGCCACAAAGAAACCTTCGCAGTCGTAGATCTGCGGGAACACGTGGAGGAACCCCTCGGGGGTCACCGCCTCTTGTGCTGTACTAAACAGATCGTTAAGCGGCAGGAACTCGACTGCCTCGGGATATTGCGCCTTCAGCCACAGGCAGACGTCTTCGTTTTCATCACGGTTTAAGGTGCAGGTTGAATAGACCAGCGTGCCGCCGGGGCGCAAAGCGTGAAATGCGCTCTCGATCAGCTCGCGCTGGGTGGCGGCGATCTCAAGGTTGCTCTCCACTGACCAGTTCTTTAGCGCATCGGGATCTTTACGCACCACCCCTTCGCCGGAGCAGGGCGCGTCCAGCAGAATGGCGTCGAAGGCTTCCGGTACGGCGGCACCAAACACGCGTCCGTCAAAGTGGGTCAGGGCGACATTATGAATACCACAGCGGCTGATGTTGGCATGCAACACCTTCACGCGGCTGGCGGAGAATTCGTTGGCAAGGATCGCGCCGTGGTTGCCCATTCGGGCGGCAATTTGCGTGGTTTTTGAGCCCGGCGCGGCGGCAACATCCATCACGCGTTGAGGCGCGTTGCCATCGGCAAACAGGGCGGCCACCGGCAGCATCGAGCTGGCTTCCTGGATATAGAATAGGCCGCTCAGATGTTCAGCGGTACTGCCCAGCGGCAGTGAGGCTTCGTCATCGCGTTCTATCCAGAATCCTTCTTCGCACCACGGTACCGGCGTCAGCTGCCAGCCGTACGGGGAGACCAGCGCCAGAAAATCCGCGACGCTGATTTTCAGCGTGTTGACGCGAATACTCCGGCGTAGCGGACGCTGGCAGGCGGCGATAAAATCGTCTAGGGACAGGTGAGAAGGAAGCGCCTCGCGCATCTGCGCCAGGAATTGTTCAGGAAGATATACGGAGTTTTGAGCCACGGGCACACCACAGGGAAAAGTTCAGGCGCGCAGTGTAACATAAAGGCTCCGGTGCGTTGACACCGGAGCCTGTCAGATTAACGCGGCAGGGCGGTTCCCCATTCGCGCCACTCTTTCGGTTCGCTCTCAAGCAGCAGGAAGTGTTTACCCGGCTGCGCTTTTGGCGCCAGCGGCGTTCCCGGCGGCGTGGCAAACGCGATGCCGCCGCGAATGAACTGGTTAAAGGTGCCGGTTTTCACCACGCCCCCCGTCAGGCCAAAGTCCAGCGAATAGCCGGATGCCAGCCAGAATACCGAGTTATTACGCACCAGGTGCTGGTAACGCTCGCTGATGCGCAGTGCCACCATTACGCGGTCGGAGAGCGTGCCGAGCGTCAGGCCGGTGACCGTCCCCACCTCAATGCCGCGGAACAGGACCGGCGTGCCGATGTTCAGCGAGCCCGCTTCCGGCACCTCCACGACGATGCTCAGGCCGCCAAGGTAGCGCGAGTCGGTGATCGTGGCTTCCTGCAGTTCGAAATCACGACGGGCATTGCCCTGGCCAGGCTCAACGTTAATGTACGGCTGCAAAATAGTGTCGAGATGCTCAACGCCCGCGGCCGAAATCTGCGGCGTGACCACCGAGAAGCGCGAACCCGCGCGGGCAAAGGTCTGCACGTATTCCGGGTAGAGCACGGCGGTGGCCTGGACCTCGTTGCGCGCGGTGATCAGCGTCAGCTTCTGGATCTGCCCGATATCAATGCCCAGATAGCGGATTGGCATGCCTTCCGCCAGCTTGCCGGCATCAAAGGCGTGCAGGGTAATCTGCCCACCGACGGCGCGTGCGGCGGTTTCGGACGGGAAGAGAATACGCTTATCGCCTTTACGCAGATTCGCACCCGCGCCGCTGAGGTTATCGAAGCTAATCGCCCCACGCAGGGCGCGCGAGAGCGGGGAGGCCTGCACGGTCAGCCCGTTACCGTTAAGCTGAACCTTCGCGCCGCCTTCTGCCCAGAAGACGCTGTTTGGCGTCAGCAGCTTGCGATACTCCGGCTTGATGTGCAGTTCGATATCAAACGCTTCCGCACGTGGGCGAACGGCGATCACTTCCCCGACTTCAAACTTGCGGTACAGCACCACGGACCCCGCCTGGACGTCCGGCAGCGTCTCAGCGCTTAACGTTAGCGTGGTGGTAGGGAGATCGCTCAGGCTGTTTTCAATCGCTTTCTCCAGGTTGGCATACAGCGGATAGCTGTCGCGCACGGGGCCTTTATCGCCCGGCAAAATGCGGATGCCGCCGTTGACCCATTCGCTGGCGCTGGCGCCGAGGAATTCCACGCCGTCCAGACCCACCTTTACGTCAACGCGGCTGTTCACCACGAATTTGCTGTCGCCATGCACCAGGTCGCTGTACTGCGGATCGATGGCAACCGAGAAGGTCACGCCATTTGCCGAAAGCTTACGCTCCAGCACCTGACCCACCTGCACGCCGTGTAAAATCAACGGCTGACCGGCTTCGATGCCGTAGCTTTCTGGCGCATTCAGCGTGACCGTCACCACGCCAGGCTTTTGCAGCAGGGCTTTATCCGCCGGGGCAATCACGAAGCTGTTGCTGGGCTGACCTTCACCTGGGATCAGCTCAAAGGTATTGCCGGTCAGCAGCGTGCTGAGGCTGGTATCGTTCAGGGAGATCTTTGGACTGCGCATTTCGATGCGCGTTTTCTCGCGCAGCAGATCGACCACGCTCGGATCGACCGTCATTTCGCCGGTAACCGACCCGCCCGGATTGAGCGTCATTTTAGTGAGCTGACCGACCTGCAGACCCTGATACATCAGCGGCGTTGAACCGGCTTTCAGCCCCTTCGCATCGGGCAGGGCGAGCTTGACGATCACGCCGCGCTGGCTGTGCGCCAGGTCGGCGTACAGGCCAAACGTATCATCGGCGGTGGCCGGGCTTGAGTTTTCCGGAGAGTCAAAGGCAATGGCACCATTCACCAGCGCGGCCAGGCTTTCCAGCTTCACCTTCGCCCCGCTCAGGCTGAGGTCGGCATCCACGCCGGACACGTTCCAGAAGCGGCTGCCTTTTTTGACCAGATTGGTGAAGCGACGCTCGATCAGCACGTCGATGGTGACGCCCTGTTTATTCGGATTGATCGCGTAATCGTACACGCGACCCACCGGTATTTTGCGGAAATAGACCAGCGAGCCACTGTTCAGGGAACCGAGATCCGGTGCCTGCAGATGGATCATTAAATCGCCGTTATTGAGGCGGTACTTAGGCTGTGTATCCAGGGCAACAAAGTGATCCTGCGGCTCGCCTTTGCCCGGCATCATGCCAATATAGTTACCCCCCACGAGGGCATCCAGCCCGGAGACGCCGGCCAGAGAGGCTTTCGGCGTCACCAGCCAGAACTGCGTTTCGCTGCGCAGGGCATCCTGCATGTCAGATTTGATACTGACCCGCACCTGAATCTTGTTCAGCCCTTTTCCAAGGGAGATGTCCTGAACCGTACCCACTTCAACCCCCTGGAAGCGAACGGGCGTTCGCCCGGCGACGATGCCATCGGCGGTCTGGAAATCAATGGTAACGGTACTCCCGCGATCTTCATAGCTGGTCCAGATTAGCCAGCCCGCAATCATCAGGGCGATGACGGGCAGCAGCCAGAATGGCGAAATGCGGCGTTTTGTTTTAATTCTCGCTTCAGTCGGCGAAGCGGGGGTTTCCTGACTCATGTGCATCCCAAAGTAAGCGGCTATCCAGCCATTCCACAGCAAGAATAGTTAATATCACCGCAGAGCCGAAATAAAAAGCCGCGGGTCCCATTGTAAAAGCAAGTAACTGATCGCGATTGATGAGCGACATCATCAGCGAAATCACGAAGAGATCTAACATTGACCAGCGGCCAATCCAGGTGACGAATCGCAGAAGCAAAATGCGGGTTCGTAAGCCCTGTTCACACTTTAAGTGAATGCTGATGAGCAGGGTAAACATCACCACCACTTTGGTAAAGGGAACCAGGATACTGGCGATAAAGACAATTGCCGCCACCCCGACATTGCTGTGTGCAAGGGAGATAATCCCCGAGAGGATAGTATCCTCCTGACGCCCGCCATTCACGTAAATGATGGAGATCGGCAGCATATTGGCCGGGAGCAGAAACACCAGGGAGGCAATCAGCGCGGCCCAGCATTTTTGCAGGCTGTTGTTCCGCCGCAGCCTCAACGGAATATGGCACCGCGGGCAGCGTCCACGCGCGTCCGGCAGGCCGGTATAGTGGCATCCCAGACAGACGCGCAGGTTTTCATCGGGACGCGTCGCGGGGCGCTGAGGGTAAAATCGCTCCCAGAGCTGCTCAACGTTCAGATGGATCAGCGTCAGGATGCTTAGCAACACCAGGCAAATAAAGGCAAAGAGCCCGATACCGGGCTGCAGGAAGGCATAATCCTGCACTTTTATTGACGCAACGCCCACGCCCACCAGATAAATATCGAGCATCACCCACTCTTTAAGCTTATCCAGCATCAGCAGCACCGGGCGAAGATTCATGCCGAGAATATTGCCAAACCAGAGATAGGCAATGGCGGCGACCAGCACCAGCGGCGCGCCAACGGTGCAGAACAGCACCATGGCGGCGGTAATCGGATCGCCCTGACGGGTCATCTGCCAGATCCCCTGCAGCAGGTTGGCGTCAATGCGCACGCCGAGCAGGTAGAGCTTCAGCAGCGGCTCGCTCCAGGCGAAGGGCATCAGCAGCAGCATGGTGACGGCCATGGCGGCAAGGCGGGTTAGCGACCAGTCGCGGCCATCGCGAATTTTGGCGTCGCAGCGGGGACAAAAGGCACTTTGGTGCGATTTCATCTTCGGCAACATAAAAAGCGTATCGCACTGGGGGCAACGCTGATAATGTGCACGTGGCAAAGCTTCGCTTACCGCATGGACAGTTATCTTTCTTGTCGGCGTAATTTTGGTTGTTTTTAAGGCCATCAGCTGCGCACAAATAAGTATTGTTGAAAGTTATAATAACTCATGAACGGATTCATCTTGAGCATGAGCGCATTTAATGCTTATTTTAATAGGCTATGCGGTAATTTTGTAAGACAACTAAGTGATTGAATAATGAACAAAACAGAATTCTACGCGGATCTGAACCGCGATTTTAAGGCATTGATGGCGGGTGAGACCAGCTTCTTAGCCACTCTGGCAAATAGTAGCGCATTGCTGTTCGAACGTCTCTCTGACGTCAACTGGGCAGGCTTTTACCTTCTTGAAGGTGAAACGCTGGTGCTCGGTCCGTTCCAGGGCAAACTGGCCTGCGTGCGTATCCCGGTAGGGCGTGGCGTATGCGGCACGGCGGTGGCAGAAAATCAGGTACAGCGTGTCGAGGACGTCCACGCGTTTGACGGACACATTGCCTGTGATGCCGCCAGTAACTCTGAAATCGTTCTGCCGCTGGTGGTCAAAAATCAGATTATTGGCGTTCTGGACATCGACAGTACGGTCTTCAGTCGCTTTACAAGCGAGGACGAACAGGGGCTGCGCGAGCTGGTGGCGAATCTGGAAAACGTCCTCGCGGCAACCGATTATCAAAAATTCTTTGCGAGCGACGCAGGATAATCAACGGATAACGTAGCATTTACTGATAGCGTCATTATAATGACGCCTGTTCATGCCTGCGCTTGTTGGCAACGTCCGTTGTAATCAGGAAATTTCATGGAAAATCAACCTAAGTTGAATAGCAGTAAAGAAGTTATCGCATTTCTGGCCGAGCGTTTCCCGCAGTGCTTCAGCGCGGAAGGTGAAGCTCGTCCCCTGAAAGTCGGTATTTTTCAGGATCTGGTGGCCCGCGTTGAAGGGGAAATGAACCTCAGCAAAACTCAGCTGCGTTCCGCCTTACGTCTTTATACTTCGAGCTGGCGCTACCTGTACGGTATCAAACCTGGCGCGACCCGTGTGGATCTCGACGGCAACCCGTGTGGTGAGCTGGACGAACAGCACGTTGAGCACGCGCGCAAGCAGCTTGAAGAAGCCAAAGCACGCGTTCAGGCACAACGTGCAGAACAGCAAGCGAAAAAACGCGAAGCCGCCGCGGCAAACGGCCAGGAAGAAGCGCCTCGCCGCGAGCGTAAACCACGCCCTGCGCCGCGTCGTCACGATAATAACGATCGCAAACCGCGTGCAGACAAACCAGCAGCAAAAGCCCCGCGTGCGCCTCGTGAAGAGCCGCGCCACACTCCGGTTTCTGACATTAACGCCCTGAGCGTAGGTCAGGCGCTGAAGGTCAAAGCGGGTAACAATGCTATGGACGCCACCGTACTGGAAATCACCAAAGATGGCGTTCGTGTACAGCTGACTTCTGGTATGTCAATGATTGTACGCGCAGAACACTTGTTGTTCTGAAACGGAGGCCAAGCCTGGCATGAACACTTTTTTTAAGCTCACCGCGCTGGCGGGCCTGTTTGCTATAACAGGTCACGCTTTTGCAGTGGACGATATCACGCGTGTTGATCAAATTCCGGTACTCAAGGAAGAGACGCAGCACGCGACGGTGAGCGAGCGCGTGACCTCACGTTTTACCCGCTCGCACTATCGTCAGTTCGATCTCGATCAGGCCTTTTTGGCCAAAATCTTTGACCGCTATCTGAACTTGCTGGATTACAGCCATAACGTTTTGCTCGCCAGCGATGTCGAGCAGTTCGCGAAGCGCAAATCCGAAGTGGGTGACGAGTTGCGTTCAGGCAAGCTGGACCTGTTCTACGATCTCTACAACCTGTCGCAAAAGCGCCGCTTTGAACGCTATCAGTACGCGCTGAAAGTGCTTGAACGTCCAATGGACTTCACCGGCAACGACACCTATAACCTGGACCGCAGCAAAGCCCCCTGGCCGAAAGATGAAGCCGAGCTGAATGCGCTGTGGGACGGAAAGGTTAAATATGACGAGCTGAGCCTTAAGCTCACCGGCAAAGACGAAAAAGAGATCCGTGACACGCTGACGCGCCGTTACAAATTTGCCATTCGTCGCCTGGCTCAGACCAACAGTGAGGATGTTTTCTCGCTGGCCATGACGGCCTTTGCGCACGAAATCGATCCGCACACCAACTATCTCTCTCCGCGCAACACTGAACAGTTCAATACCGAAATGAGCCTGTCTCTGGAAGGTATCGGCGCGGTGCTGCAGATGGACGATGATTACACGGTGATCAATTCGATGGTCGCGGGTGGCCCGGCATCCAAAAGCAAAGCGATTAGCGTAGGCGATCGTATTGTGGGTGTAGGACAAACCGGCAAGAGCATGGTTGATGTGATCGGCTGGCGTCTCGATGACGTGGTTGCGCTGATCAAAGGGCCGAAAGGCAGCAAGGTTCGTCTGGAAATTCTGCCAGCCGGTAAAGGCACCAAAACCCGTATCGTTACCCTGACCCGCGAGCGTATCCGTCTGGAAGACCGCGCGGTGAAAATGTCGGTGAAAACCGTGGGTAAAGAGAAGGTGGGCGTACTGGATATTCCTGGCTTCTACGTTGGGCTGACTGACGATGTCAAAGTTCAGCTGCAGAAGCTTGAAAAGCAGAACGTCAGCAGCATCATCATCGACCTGCGCAGTAACGGCGGCGGGGCGCTGACGGAAGCGGTTTCCCTCTCCGGTCTGTTCATCCCATCTGGTCCGGTGGTTCAGGTGCGCGATAACAACGGTAAAGTGCGTGAAGATGCCGACAACGACGGGGTGGTCTACTACAAAGGCCCGCTGGTGGTGCTGGTTGACCGCTTCAGTGCCTCCGCGTCTGAGATCTTCGCCGCGGCAATGCAGGACTACGGCCGTGCGCTGATCGTCGGTGAGCCGACCTTCGGGAAAGGCACCGTTCAGCAGTACCGCTCTCTGAATCGTATTTACGATCAGATGCTGCGTCCGGAATGGCCTGCGCTGGGCTCGGTTCAGTACACCATTCAGAAATTCTACCGCGTGAACGGCGGCAGTACGCAGCGTAAGGGCGTTACGCCGGACATCATGATGCCGACAGGCACGGAAGAGACGGAAACTGGCGAGAAGTTTGAAGATAACGCCTTGCCGTGGGACAGCATCAATGCCGCGACCTACGTCAAAGCGGGGGATATGACCCAATTTGGCCCTGAACTGCTGAAAGCGCATAACGACCGCATCGCGAAAGATCCGGAGTTCCAGTACATCATGAAGGACATTGCACGTTTCAATGCCCTGAAGGATAAGCGGAATATCGTGTCTCTTAACTACGCGCAGCGTGAGAAAGAGAACAACGAAGACGATGCAACCCGCCTGGCGCGTATTAACGATCGCTTCAAGCGTGAAGGTAAGCCTCTGCTCAAGAAACTGGACGATCTGCCAAAAGATTACCAGGAGCCGGATCCGTACCTGGACGAGACGGTGCATATCGCTCTCGACCTGGCGAATCAGGAAAAAGAGAAACCTGCCGTACAGCCCGCTCCGGCAAAATAACCTCCCAACAGGCACAAGAGATTGTGCCTGTTTCTTTTTGTTCTTTATCCTTCCGTCAGCCAGATTTCCAATTGTGTAAAGTTGTGTCTTTCTGGTGACTTACGCCCGCCGGATGCTTGAAAATAGCCGCAATACCCATACGATGTGGGTAATCGCATAGTGCGTTTTGTTAAACTGAGGTAAAAAGAAAATTATGATGCGAATCGCGCTCTTCCTGCTCACCAACCTGGCGGTCATGGTGGTTTTCGGGCTCGTGCTAAGCCTGACAGGAATTCAGTCGAGCAGCGTTCAGGGTCTGTTGATTATGGCGCTGCTGTTTGGTTTTGGTGGCTCGTTCATCTCCCTGCTGATGTCGAAGTGGATGGCACTGAAATCGGTAGGCGGTGAGGTTATTGAACAGCCGCGTAACGATATGGAACAGTGGCTGATGAATACGGTGGCTCAGCAATCCCGTCAGGCCGGGATCGCCATGCCGCAGGTGGCGATTTACCATGCTCCGGACATCAACGCGTTTGCCACGGGTGCGCGTCGCGATGCATCCCTGGTTGCCGTCAGCACCGGACTGCTGCAAAACATGAGCCGTGACGAAGCGGAAGCGGTAATTGCCCACGAAATCAGCCATATCGCTAACGGTGACATGGTGACCATGACCCTGATTCAGGGCGTGGTGAACACCTTCGTGATCTTTATCTCCCGTATCCTGGCGCAGATTGCGGCTGGCTTTATGGGCGGCAACCGCGACGAAGGTGAAGAGAGCAACGGTAACCCGCTGATCTATTTCGCCGTGTCGATGGTTCTGGAACTGGTGTTCGGTATTCTGGCCAGCATCATCACCATGTGGTTCTCCCGCCACCGTGAATTCCACGCGGATGCCGGCTCGGCGAAGCTGGTAGGGCGTGAGAAGATGATTGCCGCGCTGCAGCGTCTTAAAACCAGCTACGAGCCGCAGGAAGCGAACAGCATGATGGCCTTCTGCATCAACGGGAAATCCAAGTCGTTGAGCGAGCTGTTTATGTCTCACCCGCCGCTGGATAAACGTATCGAAGCGCTGCGCAGTGGGGAATACCTGAAGTAACGCAACGAACATTCATAAGCCGGGCAGGAGTTCACTCCGCCCGGCTTTTTTTATGCCTGAACTCTGGGCTGGGTCACGCGGAGGCCGCTGACGATTGCGGCGAGGGAGGCAAGGGCACCTGCGGTCAGAAGCGCAACATGGTTGCCGTTTTGTCCGGCGAGGTTAAACATCAGGGCGACCAGCGCCGCCCCGCTGCTTTGTCCCAGGAGGCGCGCGGTTCCGAGCATGCCGCTGGCACCTCCGCTGCGATGACGCGGCGCGGCGGTGATAATGGTGTGGTTATTGGGTGACTGGAATAGCCCAAACCCCGCGCCGCACAGGATCATGCGCCAGATGATGTCCAGATCGGTTGGTGATGACGGGAGCAATGCCAGCGCGAACAGGCCTGTCGCCATCACCGCCAGCCCCAGCGCGCCGAGTAAACCGGCATGGACGCGTTCAATTAAGTAACCTGCCAGCGGCGCCATCACCATGGTCGCCAGCGGCCAGGGGGTTAACAGCAGGCCGGTCTCCACTTCTGAACGGCCAATCACGCCTTGCAGAAAGAAGGGCAGAGAAACCAGAGCCAGCATCTGGGCGCAGAACGAGCAGACTGACGTGCAGATGGAGAGCGAAAACAGGGGAATACGCAGCAGGTCAACGGGCAGTAAAGGCACCGGGAGCGCGAGCTGGCGGCGAACAAAGAAGAAGCCGATCGCCAGCAGGGCGATGAGCTCAGCGCCAGTGAGTAACAGAGATTGTCCCTGCGCAAAGCCGCTCAGCGCCGTAATCAGCAGGCCAAAGGTCAGGGCATTCATCACCGCGCTCGCCACATCGAAGCGCGGCATGGTGCTTTTGGGGCCGTTAGCAGGAAGAAAGCGCAGGGCAAAGAAGATGGCGACGATACCCAGCGGCACGTTAATGGCGAACAGCCATTGCCATGACGCAACGGAAAGGATCGCTGCCGCAATGGTTGGCCCGGCGGCGGACGAGACGGCGACAATAAACGAGTTTATCCCCATGCCGCGCCCCAGATGACGCTGCGGATAAATGAGGCGGATCAATGCCGTGTTTACGCTCATGAGCGCCGCGCCGCCAAAACCCTGTGCGATGCGGGCCAGCGTCAGGGTATGCAGCGAATCTGAAAGGGCGCAAAGCAGGGACGTGAAGGTAAACACCACCAGACCGCACTGGTACACCCGACGGTAGCCAAACATATCGCCCAGAAAAGAGAACGAGAGCAGGGAAACCACAATGGCAATCTGATAGGCGTTAACAATCCATATCGAGCTGGCGGGAGAGGCATGCAGGTCGCTGGCGATGGTTGGCAGGGCAACGTTCGCGATTGCGCCGTCAAGTACGGCCATTGAGATACCGATAATGATGGTCGCTATAGCGCCATACCGCTGGGGTAAAGGCAGGCCATCGGAAAGGGTCTTTTCCATTGGGATTAAAAAAGCTCAGCGTGAAATTATTCTCAGGGTAACTATTTTAGCACTGTTACAGCGGTGATATGTCGCAGATTTGTAACGAAGTAAACGCGGATTGATTGCAGGTGACATGACGGGAACTTATAATAAAAACCGGTTCTGATTTTTATAAAACACTCTCTATGAGGTGGTAAATGGCTATTGCGGATTTGGATAAACAGCCAGATTCAGTTTCTTCCGTGCTGAAGGTGTTTGGCATCTTACAGGCGCTGGGAGAAGAGCGTGAAATAGGTATTACAGAGTTATCGCAGCGCGTGATGATGTCAAAAAGCACCGTTTATCGCTTTTTGCAGACCATGAAGTCGCTGGGCTACGTTGCGCAGGAAGGCGAATCTGAAAAATACTCTCTGACGCTGAAGTTGTTTGAGCTGGGTGCCAGGGCGCTGCAAAATGTTGACCTGATCCGCAGCGCCGATATTCAGATGCGCGAAATCTCTCGCCTGACCAAAGAGACCATCCATCTCGGCGCGCTGGATGAAGACAGCATTGTTTACATCCATAAGATCGACTCCATGTACAATCTGCGCATGTATTCGCGGATTGGTCGTCGCAACCCGCTCTACAGTACCGCCATCGGTAAGGTGCTGCTGGCGTGGCGCGATCGTGAGGAAGTGAAGCAGATCCTCGAAGGCGTCGACTACAAGCAAAGTACTGCACGAACCATTACCAGCACCGACGCGCTGTTAACGGTGCTCGATCGCGTACGCGAGCAGGGTTATGGCGAAGATAATGAAGAGCAGGAAGAGGGGCTGCGCTGTATCGGCGTTCCGGTGTTTGACCGTTTTGGCGTGGTGATCGCGGGCTTAAGTATCTCTTTCCCAACCTTACGCTTCTCCGAAGAACGTCTGTACGAGTATGTGGCGATTCTGCACACAGCCGCGCGTAAGATTTCTGAACAGATGGGTTATCACGACTATCCGTTTTAATTTTTCTAGTATAAAAAACGCCGCATCCGTTGCGGCGTTTTTTTATCCTTCACTTACCCGGCAGATTAACCATTATCAATGACGACGGAGGTTTTACGCAGCACGGGGCAGTGGGTTAAGCCAACGATCCCGCTGTCGGTATGCAGATATTGCGCAGAGCTCATTCCTTGTGCTGTTAAGTATTTACACTGAATGCCTAAGCCAGCAGCGTTTTCGGTGCTTCCCACCAGCACGCCATAACCCGTTAGCAGAAGACCAATCCAGACAAGGGCCAGTGCAATAATTGTTCGAGTGATGAATCGCATCATTACCTCTTTTTTCGTTTTTATCATAATGCTAGCGTAACCGGTTCAGGCGGTTAAACAAGTGCAGGATTCTGAAAAGAGACGCGATGGAGGCGCAGTTAGCCCTTGTTTAAGGTCAACGTGATAACGTTCTTGCATCAGATCTTTTGACGGAGTGTGGAGTGAAAAAAATACGCTGGGTAATTCTGATTATCGTGCTGATAGCGTGCGTGGTGTTATGGACGCAGACGATCAACGTGATGTGCGATCAGGATGTACAGTTTTTTAGCGGCGTTTGCGCGATTAACAAGTTTATTCCGTGGTAACACGCATTTTTTCTCAAGGTGATTTCCTTCCTTCGCGCCAGTGGTAAAATAGACGTTTTTATTGAGGTGGTGAAATGGGTGAGTTACTGAATTCAGGGCTGCTGAATATAGCATCCCTGATGATTTCTTTGGTTGTTCTGCTTGTAGGGCTGGTCATTTGGTTCTTCGTGAACCGCGCCAGTTCACGTACCAACGAGCAGATCGAACTGCTGGAAGCGCTGCTCGATCAGCAAAAACGTCAGAACGCGCTGCTACGCCGTCTGTGTGAGGCTAACGAACCAGAAGAGAAAAGCGTGCCTAAAGACGCGGTCGCTGAAGAGATGAAAGACGAAGACGACTTTATCCGCCTGGTGGCTGAGCGTTAATTTTATGCGGGGAGGTGGCTGTGGTCTGGAAAAATCCCTGGTATGACCCCTCCCTGAAACATCACACCCCAAACGGTTTTTGTAATACCGCCCCTGTCGGCCATCAACCCGGCGATCTGGACCGCTGGCGTAAAGCGCGTAAAGAGGCCGGTTTGCCGAAGCCACCCGCGCTGGGCTATGCAGACTTTATCCGCCAGTGGTGGCAACCTGTCGAGCTTACGCAGCCTCAGGACGATGGGGTGTGGTGGCTGGGACACGCGAGCGTGTTGCTCCAGATGGACGGCAATATTCTTCTTACCGATCCGGTTTTTTCACGTCGCGCTTCTCCGCTCCCTTTCCTGGCACCACAGCGCAAAACGCCGCCCGCACTGTACGTCGAACAACTTCGCCAGCTTGATGCGGTTGTCATCTCTCATAATCATTACGATCATCTCGATGACGCGACCATTCGCCGTATCCTCAAACGCTTTCCCGACGTCAGTTTCTTTGTACCGTTAGGTCTTGCCGACTGGTTTCGCCGTCGGGGAGCAAAACGCGTGATTGAGCTCGACTGGTGGCAGAGTTTCACCTGGCAGGGGATGACGCTGACCGCCGTCCCGGCACAGCACTGGAGTATGCGCACGCCATGGAACCGCAATCGCTCATTATGGTGCGGCTGGGTGATGGAAGGGCGACAGCATCGTTTCTGGTTCAGCGGCGATACGGGATATACGCCTGAACTGCTGTTGATACCCGAGCGTCTGGGACATATCGATGCTGCCGCGTTACCGATCGGCGCCTATGCCCCGCGATGGTTCATGGCTATCCATCATATGGATCCGCAATCTGCGGTGGCATTATGGCAGCAGTTGGGGTGCCCTCTGGCGTTTCCCGTTCACTGGGGCGTGTTTGAACTGGCAGATGAAGCCCTGGATGAACCTGTCCGAGAGTTAACTAATGCACTAGATATTTTAGCACCAGTTAATCATTCTTTCAGGATACTGAAAATTGGTGAATATTTATCCTTATAAACGAAGCGACAAGGTGCTGCATATATTCTCTACCTAAACGCACCCAGGAATGTTTTATTTTTATCGAAACGTTTTGCTTGCCTGTTTTTGATGCAGAGTCACAAAAATTTCATTATTTTGGTGCATAACGCTGTTTATTAACTGGTGCATTTTAATACAGCCAGGCGTGTGTTATTAACGCTGTTTTTTTTCTGAAACAATTTGGTCGCGTTACAATGATTTAAGCATAAGTTTTCACAAATTGTTCTAACTCAATCACGATGAAAGATTTCTTTTCCCGCTGGCTGGACGCTTCGTAAAGATTGAGCTATGTTAAAAATGTCTTAGATTACAGCGCTTGTGAAAGCAGCGCTGGGTCTTTGTGACGCAGCAGAGCTGTCTGTACGCGTTGCGCATAATTGTGCAAAACCTGACAGGCACTGTTCGAATTTGTGCGGCGGATCGAGACATGTTTAAAAATGGCTTGCCATATTAAACATAGTGTGTGATAACACGTTTTGGGTCAAACGAGGTACAGTTCTGTTTATGTGTGGCATTTTCAGTAAAGAAGTCCTGAGTAAACACGTTGTCGTTGAATACCGCTTCTTTGCCGAACCTTATATTAGTGCCTCATGCAGTAATGTCTCAGTTTTATCTCAGTTAATGCCTGCGGGCTAAGAAAACACTCTAAGGAATTTTGCAAAATGGCAAAGATTAAAGGTCAAGTTAAGTGGTTCAACGAGTCTAAAGGTTTTGGTTTCATTACTCCTGCTGACGGCAGCAAAGACGTGTTCGTACACTTCTCTGCAATCCAGGGTAACGGCTTCAAAACTCTGGCTGAAGGCCAGAACGTTGAGTTCGAAATTCAGGACGGCCAGAAAGGCCCAGCTGCAGTTAACGTCACTGCTATCTGATCGAACCGCTGCTGACTGAAGCGCCTTGCGCCTCAATCTCAGACATAAAGCCTCGCTTAACGCGGGGCTTTTTTATGTCCGCTATCTTTCAAAATATTACCATCTGCGCTCCTGTTAGTAACTTGTTGCAAAGCTGCGAGGTTAGTAGCACTGTTTTGCCACCCTTAACGCATCTTTTCCCGTTAAATCAGGGCGTTGTTTACTAACCCTGGGGTTCAGGTGAAGAAGAAATTGATAGCGACCGCCGGAAATTTCACACCGGCGCGTTTTGCGCTGCTCTGTTTAGCTATTTTTTGTAGTCTGGCTTTTTTGCTGGGCCGCGTGGCCTGGCTGCAAATCATCAAGCCTGACAATCTGGTGAAGCAGGAGGATATGCGCTCCCTCCGCCAGGTGGCGATTGATGCGCCGCGCGGCATGATAGTGGATCGCGAAGGCCGCCCCCTGGCGGTGAGCGTGCCCGTCCGGGCCGTCTGGGCCGACCCTAAAACGGTGCTGGCAAAAGGGGGCGTCGGCGCTGATGAGCGCTGGCAGGCGCTGGCCAGCGCGCTGCATCTCTCACTCGACACACTCTCGGCACGCATCAACGCCAACCCACAGGGGCGCTTCATTTACCTTGCTCGTCAGGTCGATCCGGCGCAGGCAAAGTGGATCGACAAGCTGAATCTCCCCGGCATCAACTTGCGCGATGAGTCCCGTCGTTTTTATCCTGCCGGCCATGTGGCTGCGAACCTGATTGGCTTCACCAATATTGACGGGCAGGGCATTGAGGGTGTTGAAAAGAGCTTTAACGCGCAGCTCACCGGCAGGCCGGGAGTGCGCCAGGTCAGGGAAGACCGCTATGGACGCGTGGTTGAAAACCTGACCGAAATAGCCCCCACACCGGCGCATAACATCCAGCTAAGTATCGACGAGCGGCTGCAAACCATCACCGAGGATGCGCTGGACAATGCTGTGGCCTGGAACAAGGCCGAGTCGGGTGCATCGGTGCTCATTAATATCCCAACCGGGGAAATCCTCGCCATGGCGAGCTATCCGGATTTTAACCCCAATAACCGGGAAGGGGCGACGATCAACGATTTTCGCAACCGTGCAATCAGCGATACGTTCGAACCCGGTTCGACCGTCAAGCCGCTGGTGCTGATGACGGCTCTGCAGCAGGGGCTGGTCCAGCCGGACAGCGTGATTGACACGCACCCGTATACCCTTGACGGGCACCGCATTCGCGACGTGGGCTTTTATCCGGAGTTGACGATGACCGGGATCCTGCAAAAATCGAGCGATACCGGCGTGTCCCGGCTGTCGCTGGCGATGCCCGTCCAGCATCTCATTGATACCTATCGAAACTTCGGTTTTGGTACAAATACGGGGCTTGGCTTAACGGGGGAAAGTTCGGGGCTATTGCCGCAGCGTAAATTCTGGAGCCAGCTCGATCGCGCGACCTTTGCCTTCGGCTACGGGCTGATGGTGACCCCGCTGCAGCTGGCGCACGTCTACGCCACGATTGGCGGCTTTGGGCTTGAGCGTCCGCTCTCCATCACCCGCATCGATCCCCCCGTTATCGGGCACCGCGTCATGCCGGAAGAGATTGCGCACGAGGTGGAGCACATGATGGAGAGCGTTGCGCTGCCCGGCGGCGGGGGGGTTAAGGCCGCCGTTCGCGATTACCGGGTGGCGGTGAAAACCGGTACGGCGAAGAAAATTGACGATAGCGGGAAGTACGTCGATAAATACGTCGCCTACACCGCGGGCGTTGCGCCCGCCAGCAATCCGCGCTTTGCTCTGGTGGTGGTGATTAACGATCCGCAAAACGGGGCCTACTACGGCGGTGCCGTCTCCGCGCCCGTCTTCAGCGAGATTATGGGGAACGTGCTGCGTCTGGAGAATGTCAAACCTGACGGGCTGCCGGCGGGTTCCGACCACCTTATCGTTATGCGTTAACCGGGCGTCTATACCCAAAATAATTCGAGTTGCAGGAAGGCGGCAAGGGAACGAATCCCCGGGAGCGTACATAAGTACGTGACTGGGGTGAGTGAGTGCAGCCAACGCACCTGCAACTTGAAGTATGACGGGTATATAACCAGAGCGAATAGCGGTACACTTAGCCCTTTGATTATGCTCCGGAGTCACCATGTCCTTCAGCTGTCCCCTTTGCCACGCGCCCCTGACACACTCAGAGAAAAGTTATACCTGTCCGCAGGGGCATCAGTTTGACAGGGCAAAAGAGGGCTACGTGAATCTTCTGCCGGTGCAGCATAAGCGCTCCCGCGATCCGGGCGACAGCGCAGAGATGATGCAGGCGCGTCGCGCGTTTCTGGATGCCGGACACTATCTGCCGCTGCGGGAGACCGTCGCGCAGATGCTCAATGACATTCTGCCGGGTTCAGCCACCGCCGTGCTCGATATCGGCTGCGGGGAAGGGTACTACACCGCGCGGTTTGCAGAGGTTGCCCGCGAGAAGGGCGCGCAGACGTTCGGTCTGGACGTGTCGAAAGTGGCCATTCGCGCGGCGGCAAAGCGTTATGCGGACGTGACGTTCTGCGTGGCATCCAGCCACCGTCTGACGTTTGACGATGCCAGCATGGACGCGGTTATCCGCATTTACGCGCCCTGTAAGGCAGAGGAGCTGGCGCGCGTGGTGAAACCGGGAGGATGGGTAGTCACCGTGACGCCGGGTCCGCGTCATCTGCTGGAGCTGAAAGGGCTGATCTACGACGACGTGCGTCTGCATGCCCCTCATTCTGAACGGCTGGCCGGTTTTACCCTGAAGCAGGAGCAGACCGTGGCGTATGACATGACGCTGAAAGGGGACGAGGCTACCGCGCTGCTGCAGATGACGCCGTTCGCGTGGCGGGCAAAACCGGAAGTGTGGGAAACGTTAGGCGCACAGTCAACATTTGGCTGCCAGACGGATTTCAGTATCCACGTCTGGCAGCGCGAAGATTAACCCGCGAAGTGTGCCCAGAGGATCTGGGCACCAATGCCGATCAGCACAATACCGCCTAAGATCTCGGCGCGTTTACCCAGCAGCGGGCCAATAAACCGTCCAACCATCATGCCCAGCGTGGACATAATCAGCGTCGCACAGCCGATAGCCAGCGCGGTGGCGATTATATTGACCTGCAGGAATGCCAGACCGACACCGACGGCCATCGCATCCAGGCTGGTGGCAATAGCCGTGGTGACCAGCAGCCAGAATCCGTGGCGGTGCTGAGGCTCCTCGTCTTCATCATTACCGCCGCGAAAACCTTCAATCACCATTCGGCCACCGAGAAACACCAGCAGCACAAATGCAATCCAGTGGTTCCACTCCAGCACGAACTGGCTGGCAAGCATGCCAAGGCCCCAGCCGATAAGCGGCGTCAGCGTTTCGATAGCGCCAAAGATCAGGCCGGTACGCAGGGCTTCGGAGAATTTAGGTTTGTGGAGCGTGGCGCCTTTTCCGATGGAGGCAGCAAATGCATCCATGGACATGCCAAAAGCGAGGAGGATCGTAGCGGAAATATTCATAACAGCGTCCAGACCGGGGATATCCATATGACACATCACTGCCCCCAGTAAACAGCAGTTGATGTATCTATGGTCTCGCCTGATCGCGCCGCACATAAGTGCTCTAAGCGATCCGTACGTGCCACGTTTTTCAACGAGTATGTTGACACGTACATTTCCTGCGAGCAGGAAATCGGCTACTCCCCAACGACGGGCGCAACCTTAACATATTTTGAGAATATAAAACAACAATGAAAAGGCATTATTTAAAATGCTTATTGATAACGATTTTCATTTATCTTTATTCGTAAAAATATCGTTAACAGATAGAGATAAAATTAACGAAGAAAATATAGCTTTGGCTATATTTCATGCGCAAAATAAACGCAGAACATAGCCGTGGCTATATATCTAACTCATTGATTTTTAACGAGTAGCTTGTATATCTTTTCCAGGTCGTCAATATTTTTAACCCGAATAAGCAGGCGGCGATGTTCTAATTGCATCACCAGCACGCCGTCTTCGGATAAATTCATCTCTTTAATACGGTTATATTCTATCCACACGTTGGCGAAGAAAAAACCACGGGATTTAAAAATGATTTTCGGCGTGCGGATCCAGAACAGATAAACGGCCATTAATGCCAGCGCACATAATAACCATGTGGTTAATATTGCACCATGGCTGGTCACGTTGTTGTAAATAAGGATGACGATGAGGCCCGCGAAGATAAACGCATCCACGCGCCCGCGTCGCAGAAGGGGAAGGGAGAGCAGCGTCTCGCCGTGACGGCGGGGCATGATGAACTCGTCATAGATCGCGTAAGCCAGAAGGGCTGCAATAAATAAAACCAGTACGATGTCCGTGACAGTCATTCATCCTCCATATAAAAAAAACCGGGGGCAAGCCCCCGGCCTATAGCATTTAAATTTAAAGACCCAGCAGGCCGACGGCGTAGCCCGCGATACCGATGACGAAGAAGCCAACGATAATCCACAGCGGGTTCACTTTCTTACGCAGCAGCCACATGCAGGCGAAGGTCAACAGCAGCGGAACCAGGCCAGGCATGAGCTGATCCAGAATCGTCTGCACGGTGGTGACGCGGGTCTGACCATCCTGACCGGTGATGGTCGACACCACCAGCGGGATGTTCACGTGCGTCCACTTGTTCACCAGCGCCCCCATGACAAACAGGCCGAGGATAGATGCCCCCTCAGTCAGTTTCTGCAGGAAGCCGCCGCCCATGTCCTTAACGATATCTACCCCTTTACGGTAGCCGTAGGCCACACCGTAGTAGCGGGTCAACAGACGCACGGCGTTGAACAGGATGAAGAACAGCAGTGGGCCAAGCAGGCTGCCGCTCATCGCGATACCGGCACCCAGCGCCGCGAAGACCGGACGCACGGTACCCCAGAAAATAGGGTCACCGACACCGGCCAGCGGCCCCATCAGACCGACTTTGATACCGTTGATGGCACCATCGTCAATCTCTGCGCCGTTTGCACGCTGCTCTTCCATTGCCAGCGTTACGCCCAGTACGGGGGCCGCAACGTAAGGATGGGTGTTAAAGAATTCCAGGTGACGCTTGATCGCCTGACGGCGCGCTTCGTTGTTTTCCGGATACAGGCGTTTGATCGCCGGCACCATGGAGAAGCAGAAGCCCAGCGCCTGCATACGTTCGAAGTTCCATGAACCCTGAAACAGGTTAGAACGGATGAACACGCCGCGAATATCACCCGGAGTGAGTTTTTTCTCGGTGGTAGTTTTTGTCATATCAACCATTTCGCTCACCTGTTAGTCCAGTTCGTTATCGAGATCGTTGTTACCAGCAGCCTGCGCTGGGGCACCCGCCACGCGGTTATATTTCGGGCTGAGCTGGATGTAGAGAATCGCCATCACCGCACCAATCACGCCCAGTGCCACCAGGTTGAAGTTGGTGAAGGCAGCGGTCACGAAGCCGAGGTAGAAGAACGGCATCAGGTAGCCCGCGCGCATCATGTTGATGACCATCGCATAACCGACGACCACGATCATACCGCCCGCGATGTTCAGACCGCCGGTGACCACTTCTGGAATGGCGTTCAGCATGCTCTGGACTTCGCTGGTACCGACAGAGATTGCCACGATAACCGCCGGGATCGCGATACGCATCGCCTGCAGGAACAGGGAGGAAACGTGGATCCACGACAGCGCCGTGAGGTTGCCGTTTTCAGCCGCCTTATCCGCCGCGTGCTGGAAGGCAACGGTGATAGTACGAACGATGATGGTCAGAACCTGGCCTGCTGCTGCCAGCGGGATCGCCAGGGCGATACCGGCACCAATACTCTGGTGACCGGCAATAACCAGAACGGTTGAAATGATAGAGGCCAGCGCGGCATCGGGCGCAACCGCGGCGCCGATGTTCATCCAGCCCAGGGCGATCATCTCCAGGGTACCCCCGATGATGATACCGGTTTTCATGTCACCCAGAACGGCCCCGATCAGCGTACAGGCCACCAGAGGACGGTGAAACTGAAATTCATCAAGTACGGATTCCATACCCGCAATACATGCGACGACGAACACCAGCACAATCTGAAGAGTGGTAATCTCCATTGCACTTCTCCTATTACATAAACTTTATATGAGAACCGGCGCGGGCTTATTTCCCAACTTTGCCGATCAAATCCATCATTTTCAGTTTTTGATCCGTGGAAACCTTGCGGGCTTCCAGCTCAATACCGCGTGCATTCAGCTTGTTGAATGCCTCGATATCTTTCGCATCGACTGAAATGGCGTTGTTGACCTGGGTTTTGCCCTGACGGAATGCCATACCACCAATGTTCACGGAGGTGATTTTCACGCCGCCTTCAACAATGCGCTCAACGTCTGTCGGGTTAGTGAACAGGAGCATCACGCGTTCACCCGCGTATTTCGGGTTGTTGTAAACGCGGATCATCTTGGCGACATCCACGACGTGCGCGGTCACGCCAGGAGGAGCAACCTGAGTGAGAAGGGTTTTACGCACGGTGTCGGCGGCCACTTCATCGCTGACGACGATAATGCGTCGAACGTTGGTCTCTTTGGTCCAGCGCGTGGCAACCTGGCCGTGAATTAAGCGGTCATCAATACGGGCAAGGCCGATGACCATGTAATCGTTCGGGCCCATCGGTTTTGCCGGTGCTGCCGCTTTCGGTGCCGCTGCGGGTGCAGGGGCAGGTTTTTCAACCGGCTGTGCTTTCAGGGCTTTTACCCCTTCGCGACCGGTTTCAACGGCCAGCGCAACCAGCTCATCGAACGACGGATTGTCGTCGCGCGCCATGAAGGTTTCCACCAGCATGGGGATATTGACCCCGGCGACAACTTCATAGTGCTCTTTATCGACGACAATACGGCTGGCAGCATTGAACGGGCTGCCGCCCCATGTATCAACGAGAAACAGCACGCCTTTGCTGGTATCCAGCTTCTCAAGCTGAGCGTTGTACTTCTCTATCAGCGTCTCGGCGTTTTCACCGGGAACGAAATCGATCCAGCCGACGTTTTCCTGCTCGCCCAACAGCATCTCTGCCGTTTTGAGTAGCTGCTCAGCAGCCCAACCATGTGTGCCTATGACAATAGCAATGGTCACTTGCTACCTCCTTTTATTATCATTAATACGCCTGCCAGGCAGTCGTACTGAGAATCGTATTGGCGAACCGAATCGATTCAGATAAGGGTTAGAGTTCAAAAAACTAAGACTTCCGCGAATTATTTTAGATAGTGAAAAAATAATTTATGTGATGAAGATCCGTAATTTAGCCACGCGTTACAGATTTCTCTGTAGCGTAAAGCCGCTGTGTTACAGAACTTTGCAAAGGAACGTAAATCTTTGCTAAAAACACAGTGTCTCTGATATGTTTAGCCTCCGTTTAATTATTCAGGAGTATAGGGCTACAGCCCACTATATGGACCGTCACCGACGTCAGTCATCTGCCAGGCCATTTCGCGCCTTTTTCACCGGCGATCCTCGCCACGTTTCGACTCTACCTGTCTCTGTTTTGCCCACGTTGAGTGGGGCACCGTTTCGTCATTCCTTTAGCAGGAGCTTGTCATGGAATTCTTAATGGACCCGTCAATCTGGGTGGGATTGCTCACGCTGGTGGTGCTGGAGATTGTTCTCGGCATTGATAACCTGGTGTTTATCGCTATCCTGGCGGACAAGCTGCCGCCAAAACAGCGTGATAAAGCGCGTCTGATTGGCCTCTCGCTGGCGCTGGTCATGCGACTGGGGCTGCTCTCCGTTATCTCCTGGATGGTCACGCTGACCAAACCGCTGTTCTCCGTCATGGATTACACCTTCTCAGGCCGTGATTTAATCATGCTGATCGGGGGGATATTCCTGCTTTTCAAAGCGACGACGGAGCTCCATGAGCGGCTGGAAAACCGCCAGCATGACGATGGGCACGGCAAAGGCTATGCCAGCTTCTGGGTGGTGGTGCTGCAGATCGTGGTGCTTGATGCGGTCTTCTCGCTGGATGCGGTGATCACGGCGGTCGGCATGGTGAACCATCTGCCGGTGATGATGGCGGCCGTCGTCATTGCGATGGCGGTGATGCTGCTGGCCTCGAAGCCATTGACGCGCTTCGTCAACCAGCATCCGACGGTGGTCGTGCTCTGTCTGAGCTTCCTGCTGATGATTGGTCTGAGCCTGGTGGCGGAAGGCTTTGGCTTCCATATTCCGAAAGGCTACCTGTACGCCGCGATTGGCTTCTCGATCCTGATCGAGCTGTTCAACCAGATTGCGCGCCGTAACTTTATTAAGCAGCAGTCGAATCAGCCGCTGCGCGCCCGTACCGCAGACGCGATTTTGCGCCTGATGGGCGGTCGTCGTCAGGTGAACGTTCAGTCAGATGCTGAAAACCATAATCCGGTTCCGGTCCCCGAAGGGGCGTTTGTGGAACAGGAGCGCTACATGATCAACGGCGTGCTCTCCCTGGCCTCCCGTTCGCTGCGCGGCATCATGACGCCGCGTGGGGAAATCAGCTGGGTCGATGCTAACCTGAGCGTGGATGAAATTCGCCAGCAGCTGCTCTCTTCTCCACACAGCCTGTTCCCGGTATGTCGCGGCGAGCTGGACGAGATTATCGGCGTGGTGCGGGCGAAAGAGATGCTGGTGGCGCTGGAAGAGGGCGTCAACGTGGAAGCCGTTGCTGCGGCCTCACCTGCGATTGTCGTGCCGGAAACGCTGGATCCGATCAACCTGCTCGGGGTGCTGCGTCGCGCCCGCGGCAGCTTTGTTATCGTCACCAACGAGTTTGGCGTGGTGCAGGGGCTGGTCACGCCGCTGGACGTGCTGGAAGCGATTGCCGGTGAATTCCCGGATGCCGACGAAACGCCAGAGATCGTGGCCGACGGTGAAGGCTGGCTGGTGAAAGGAACAACCGACCTGCACGCGCTCTCGCACACGCTGGGGCTGGAAAACGTCATCAACGACGAAGAAGACATCGCGACCGTTGCCGGTCTGGTTATCGCCGTTAACGGGCAAATCCCGCGCGTTGGGGACGTGATCGAGCTTTCGCCGCTGCACATTACCATCGTCGAAGCCAACGACTATCGCGTTGATATGGTGCGTATTGTTAAAGAACAATCTGCCCACGACGAAGATGAATAAGTCTGCCTAGCGCAGCGGCATGAGGGGCACAATGTGTCCGTTATGATGCGCTGGCGGGGATGCGCTCCCCGCCAGCCACGTCGGAAAATCCCGCAGCGGCATGGGCCGCGCATAGAAAAATCCCTGCAGGACAGGCACGCCGTGGCGGCGCAAATAGCGCGCCTGCTCCTCTGTTTCAACCCCTTCAGCCACCAGTTCAATATTCAGCCGCTGGCCCAGTGCAATAATCATATCCGTCACCGTCGAATTCACGGCGTCGGTGCCGATCGCCGTGGTAAACGACTGGTCGATTTTGAGCACGTCCGGATGCAGCTTTTCAAGCCAGGAGAGAGAGCTGTTCCCGGTGCCAAAATCGTCGATGGCGAGCTTCACCCCTTTGCGATGCAGTTCACGCACGATGCGATAATCCGCATCCAATAGCGCATCCCGTTCCGTCAGTTCAATCACCAGCTGCTGACGCGGACCGGCGCTGAACCAGAGGTGATTGAGGTCCTGTATCAACACCGCACGTCGGAAATGGCTGGCGGCGACGTTAATGCCGATGTGAAAACCGGCGCTGTTGGGGAAGTAGCCTATCTGGCGCACCGTTTCGGCGATAACATAGCGGGTGAGAGGGACAATCTGGTTATGATCTTCTGCCAGAGGGATAAAAACCTCCGGGGCGATCCATCCCTGACGGGGGTTATTCCAGCGCAGCAGGATCTCCACGCCGGTGCATGCCTGGGTTCGGGCATCCACCAGCGGCTGGCAGAAAAGTTCAAATTCCCGCCCCGCGATCCCCATATCGATCTCCCACGTGAAGCTCATCCGGGTTGCCGTGGCCAGCCAGGCGAGATAGCCCAGCACCAGGCTGAGCATGAGCCCCAGCGGCAGCTGGGCTGGCAGGCTTTTAAAGGCTAATTCGCCAGGGCCTGGTCCGCTGACCGAAATGGTGAAAGGGTGCTGGACTGATGACTGCTGAAAAAGCGTGCCTTTCGCATCAAACGTCAGGCTGTCGGTGACGCGTTGTCCATAGCGCAGAAAGCGATCGCCCACCGTCAGCGCCACGTCATTGATGAGCGGGCGCTGGGGCTCCAGGATCATTTTGGCGATCAGATCGATATTGACGATCTCAATGACGCCTGCTTCACCGTCCGCAGAGACGGGATACCACTGGATCAATATTGGGCTGCCCTTAAGCAGCCACTGGTCGGTCGATAAAATCAGCTTCGCCGTGCTGTCGGGTAATTCTTTCAGGAAGTCACGAAGGGGCACATTGCGGCTGCCGAAAATACTTGAGCAATACAGGACGCCGTCTTTAATCAGGGCGATGGAGCGTACCGTCTGCAAAATGGCGGCCTGCTTTCGCAACGTCAGCTGCGCCTGCGGGCAGGGCTGCCCCACCAGGGGCTGGAGCAGGCTGCGGTGGTTCTCTAAAGAAAGCAGTACGTTATCAAGGGCGCGAACGGAGTGGCTGGTGAAATCAAGGATCCGCTGCTGGTTAATATTGCGCTGGGAAATAAAGCGAACGCCTAACGTCAGGATGAGCGTAAGGAGCGCAACCGCCGCACAGACGATAATGCGTTTTCGGCGATAGTGTTTAATGATCGTTTGTGCAGTTTGCATGAACGGTCGCCTGATAAGCCACCAGCTACAAAAGCCGGACGCAACAGTAAAAGTGTAGTGGGGAAAGCAGAAGGAGACGAGGAAGAAGAGGGAAATTCGCCCATCCGTTGCAGATGGGCGAAAGCGAGTATTAGTCGCACTGCACCTTAATGGCCAGGCCACCACGGGACGTTTCGCGATACTTCGCGTTCATATCCTTGCCGGTTTCGTACATGGTTTCAATCACCTTATCCAGCGATACGCGCGGTTCGCTGGTACGGCGCATTGCCATACGTGAGGCGTTGATGGCTTTTACCGAGGCAATCGCGTTACGCTCAATGCACGGTACCTGCACCTGGCCCGCCACCGGGTCACAGGTCAGACCGAGGTTATGTTCCATACCGATTTCGGCCGCCACGCAGACCTGCTCAGGGCTTGCGCCCAGCAGCTCTGCCAGACCCGCCGCCGCCATGGAGCAGGCCACGCCGACTTCACCCTGACAGCCCACTTCCGCACCGGAAATGGAGGCGTTCATCTTATACAGCGCGCCAATAGCGCCTGCCGCCAGGAAATAGCGGATATAGATGTCCGGCGTCACGGGCTCAATAAAGTGGTCGTAATACGCCAGCACGGCCGGAACGATACCGCAGGCACCGTTGGTGGGCGCCGTCACCACGCGGCCACCGGCGGCGTTCTCTTCGTTCACCGCCAGCGCAAACATGTTTACCCAGTCGACCACGTTCATCGGATCGTTGGAGAATTTGTCCGTGGTCACCAGCATACGGCGCAGGGCAGAGGCACGACGCGGCACGCGCAGTGGACCCGGCAGAACCCCTTCGGTGTTCATCCCGCGGTCGATACAGGCGCGCATGGTTTGCCAGACGTTGGCAAAATAGTCTTCAATCTCTTTTTTGCTGTGCAGGGCCAGCTCGTTCTGCATCACCATGCCGGACAGGGAAAGACCGGTCTGTTTGCAGTAGCCCAGCATCTCGGTAGCCGATTTAAACGGGTACGGTACGCTGACGTCGCCGACGCTGTCTTTGCCAAAATGCTCTTCATCCACGATGAAGCCACCGCCGATGGAGTAGTACGTTTTGCTGTAGATCTCTTTTTCACCGCTAAACGCGTGAATGGTCATGCCGTTTTCGTGCAGCGGCAGGTTGTCGCTACGGAAGCGCATGCCGTCATCCTGCGGGAAATCGACTTCCTGCTGACCGTTAGCCAGCAGCAGGCGACCGCGGGTTTCCACGTCGCGGATGAATGCCGGGATGGCATCAATATCAACGGTATCCGGCATATTGCCTGCCAGACCCATAATAATGGCGATATCGGTGTGGTGGCCTTTACCCGTTAAGGACAGCGAGCCATAAACGTCTACGGCAACACGGGTAACGCTTTCCAGTAATCCTTTTTCGACCAGATCATCGACGAACTGTTTACCGGCCTTCATCGGGCCAACAGTATGGGAAGACGAAGGGCCAATTCCCACTTTGAACATGTCGAATATACTAATCACTTTCACACTCCTGACAGGGTTACCGGGGTTCCAGTAACGATGTTATAACTGCGCATAGTGTAAGAGGGAACACCGACCTCGGCTTAACTATTCACATGAATTAAACTAATGGTTAACGATGGGTTTTGCTAATAGCGCGACGCCGATCGCAAACCTGTAAAAAAGGATGGAATGTAAAGTATAGTCAAGGCTTCAGGCCGATTTGCAACGCCAGCTCGCGAATAATGCCCGCCGTCATGCCCCAGACAAAATAATGCTGATACCAGGATAGCCAGACCCGATGGTCATGCCCCCGACGCTGAATATCCAGCGGGTGATAGCGGCTCAGTCGGAGGGCTTCATCCAGCGGCATTTCAAACACCGCGGAGACTTCATCGACGCTGGCGTGATACTGCAGGCCCGGCGGGATAACGCCCACCACCGGCGTGACCTGAAAACCGGTGACGCTGTCGACCGGCGGCAGCACGCCGATGACCTCCACGGCCTGCGGCGGAATGGCAACTTCTTCCTGCGCTTCCCGCAGCGCGGCGGCAATCAGCGAGGCGTCGGAGCTGTCTACCGCGCCACCCGGAAAGGCGACCTGTCCCGCGTGCTTGCGTAAATGGGGGGAACGCTGGGTGAGCAGCAGGCCCGGGCGCGCACGACGCACGACCGGGATCAGCACGGCCGCCTGGCGCGGGTTCAGCGCCTCGCGGTTGACCTGCGGTCGTAATAGCTGAAAGCGAGATAAAAAGTCATCCAGCGTCAGGTTCTCTTTTTCCACCCGTGATTACTCCAGTTGTTGCAGGATACGGTTAACTTTATCAAAGGTTTCCTGATATTCCGCATCGACCTGGCTATCGGCGACAATGCCGCCCCCGGCCGAACAGTAAAGGTTGCCGTCGCAGGCGGTCAGCGTGCGGATGGTAATGCTGGTATCCAGCGTGCCGCACAGGCTGATATAGCCGATGCTGCCGCACCAGGCGTTGCGGCGCTGCGGCTCCAGCTCATCAATGATCTCCATCGCCCGCACCTTTGGCGCGCCGGTGATGGAGCCGCCCGGGAACGCGGCGCGCAGAAGATCGCAGGCCGTGCGTGAATCGGGCAGCCGCGCGGTAATGGTGCTGACCAGGTGATGCACCGCCGGGAAAGGCTCAACGACAAACAGTTCCGGCACGCGGACGCTGCCCGGAACGGCCACCCGGCCAATGTCGTTACGCATCAGATCGACAATCATCAGGTTTTCGGCGCGGTCCTTCGGCGAGGCGGCCAGCTTTTCCGCCTGCCGGCGGTCGGCGTCGGGATCGGCAAGGCGCGGCAGGGTGCCTTTAATTGGACGGGTTTGAATGGTGCCCTCGGCCAGATGAATAAAGCGCTCGGGTGACAGGCTAAGTATGGCCCCCTGTTCCAGACGCACAAACGCGCTAAAGGGCGCCTTATTGCTGGCATTAAGACGGGTAAAGGCCTGCCACTCGTCTCCCCGGTATGTCGCCTGAAAACGCTGGGCGAGGTTCACCTGATAGCAGTCGCCGCTTTGCAGATAGGCCTGAACGCGCGAAAACTTTTCGGCATACTCCGCGGCGCTCATGTTCGAGCGCCAGCCGGAGGTCAGCGCGAACGTCTCTGCGGGGGCTGGCTGCTGCGCCTCAAGCCACGCCAGCCGCGCCTGCACGTCACGGTGGCTCAGCAGGGAAACCGTTTTTTTCAGGTGATCGACAATTAACGCCCAGTCATACAGCCCCACGGCCATGTCTGGCAGGGCAATATCAGCCTGCGCATGCTCAGGCAGCGTTTCGAAACGGCGACCCAGATCGTAGCCAAACAGGCCCAGCGCGCCCCCCTGAAAAGGAAGGTCCGGGTTGGGGGTGGCAGATAAGCCCAGCGCGTTAATGTCGTGCTGAAGCTGCGCCAGCGGATCGTCCGTCAGTGACAGGTCATCGGTTGTCAGCGTCTTCAGCGGATCGGCGACCAGAATATCAAAGCGGCTATAGGGATGGTCCGCATGACCGGAGTGCAGCAGCATCGCAAACGGAAGATGGCTCAGGCGGGCAAACCAGTATTCAGCGGCGTCTGTCCGCCAGGGCAGGGTAATAACAGTGGGGAAGCGCATGTTCATGTGTGGCATACTACCGGGCAGCGTGAAATAATTAGCGCGAATAATTTAGCAGGAGTTGACGATGTTTGCAGGTTTACCTTCTCTGAGCCATGAACAGCAGCAGAAAGCGGTTGAGCGAATTCAGGAACTGATGTCCCAGGGGATGAGCAGCGGACAGGCGATTTCCCAGGTGGCGGAAGAACTGCGCGCCACGCATACCGGCGAGCGGATCGTGGCGCGTTTCGAGAATGAAGATGAAGAGTGATCGGGCTTAAACCGCCGCGATAATCTTAATCTCTACCTTGTATTCCGGCTTCATCAGCGTGGCCTGTACGGTGCAGCGTACGGGCGCGTGACCCGCCACCACCCACGCATCCCAGGCTTTGTTCATTGCCGCGAAGTCCTCTTTGTTCGCCAGGAAAATCGTCGCATCCAGAATGCGGGATTTGTCGCTGCCCTGTTTTTCCAGCACCGCATCAATCTGCGCCAGAGTATTAGCCGTCTGCTCGAACGCGTCCGCGTCCAGGTTAGCCGGTACGCCGGTGTAGTAGAGCGTCTGGTTATGGATCACCACATCAGACCAGCGGGCTTCGGCATCAATGCGCACAATTGTCATAAACGTTTCCTCGTTATTTTTCGTCGTCAGGCCGCAAGACTGCCATATTGTTCCGGCGTCGTCACTATTTGGGGTGGCACAGGAGAGGATGGGCTGACATAATCCCTGTGCAAAAATACAGTGAGAGAGCACCGTGGCAGACGATTTTTCCCCTGAAGGTCAATTAGCGAAGGCAATTCCCGGCTTCAAACCCCGTGAGCCTCAGCGCCAGATGGCGCATGCCGTTGCGCGCGCTATCGATAAGGCTCAGCCGCTGGTGGTTGAAGCCGGAACCGGCACGGGTAAAACCTATGCTTACCTTGCGCCGGCGCTGCGGGCGAAAAAGAAGGTGATTATTTCCACCGGTTCGAAGGCGCTGCAGGATCAGCTCTACAGCCGCGATTTGCCCACGGTGGCCAAGGCGCTGAAGTATAAAGGTCGTCTGGCCCTGCTGAAGGGGCGCTCCAACTATCTCTGCCTGGAACGCCTTGAGCAGCAGGCGCTGGCGGGCGGCGACCTGCCGGTGCAAACCCTCAGCGACGTGATTGTCCTTCGCGCCTGGGCGAACCAGACGGAAGAGGGCGATATCAGCACCTGCGCGAGCGTGCCGGAAGACTCTCCCGCCTGGCCGCTGGTGACCAGCACCAACGACAACTGCCTCGGCAGCGACTGTCCGCTGTATAAAGACTGCTTCGTGGTGAAAGCGCGCAAAAAGGCGATGGATGCGGATGTGGTGGTGGTGAACCACCATCTGTTCCTCGCGGATATGGTGGTCAAAGACAGCGGCTTTGGCGAGCTGATCCCGGAGGCAGACGTGATGATCTTCGACGAAGCCCACCAGCTTCCGGACATCGCCAGCCAGTACTTCGGCCAGTCGCTTTCCAGCCGCCAGCTTCAGGATCTGGCGAAAGATTTCACCATCGCCTACCGGACCGAACTCAAGGATACCCAGCAGCTGCAGAAGTGCGCCGACCGTCTGGCGCAGAGCGCGCAGGATTTCCGCTTACAGCTCGGCGAGCCCGGCTACCGCGGCAACCTGCGCGAGCTGCTGGCGGACAAAAATATTCAGCGCGCGCTGCTGCTGCTCGATGACGCCCTTGAGCTCTGCTACGACGTGGCGAAGCTGTCGCTTGGCCGCTCGGCGCTGCTGGATGCCGCCTTCGAGCGCGCTACGCTCTATCGCGGGCGGCTCAAACGGCTCAAAGAGATTAACCAGCCGGGGTACAGCTACTGGTATGAGTGCACCTCGCGCCATTTCACGCTGGCGCTGACGCCGCTGACGGTAGCGGATAAATTTAAAGAGGTGATGGTGCAGAAGTCGGGCAGCTGGATCTTTACCTCGGCAACCCTGTCGGTGAATGACGATCTGCACCACTTTACCGAGCGCCTCGGCATTGAACAGGCGGAGTCGCTGCTGCTGCCCAGCCCGTTTGATTATGAAAAACAGGCGCTGCTTTGCGTGCCGCGTAATTTACCGCTGCCCAACCAGCCGGGCGCGGCGCGCCATCTGGCCGCGATGTTAAAACCGATGATCGAGGCCAACAACGGCCGCTGCTTTATGCTCTGTACCTCTCACGCCATGATGCGCGATCTCGCCGAGCAGTTCCGCGCCACCATGACGCTGCCGGTGCTGCTGCAGGGGGAAACCAGCAAAGGCCAGCTGCTCCAGCAGTTCGTCAGCGCCGGTAATGCCCTGCTGGTCGCCACCAGCAGCTTCTGGGAAGGGGTCGACGTGCGGGGAGACACCCTCTCGCTGGTGATCATTGATAAGCTGCCGTTCACCTCCCCGGACGATCCGCTCCTGAAGGCGCGCATGGAAGACTGCCGCCTGCGCGGGGGCGATCCGTTTGATGAGGTCCAGCTGCCGGACGCGGTGATTACCCTCAAGCAGGGGGTAGGGCGACTCATCCGCGACGTCACCGATCGCGGCGTGCTGGTCATTTGCGATAACCGGCTGGTGATGCGACCGTACGGGGCGACCTTCCTCGCCAGCCTGCCGCCCGCGCCGCGTACGCGGGACATAAAACGCGCGGTGCGTTTCCTGGCAAACCCAACGGCGGAGTAATTTACCCCGGAGTGTGCTAAGATGCGCGCCATTTTGTGACTGACCCTTGCGAGAGCGCGACGACTGATGCGAATTCTGGCTATTGATACCGCGACAGAGGCTTGCTCTGTCGCTCTGTTGAACGACGGTGCTGTTTCTGCCCATTTCGAAGAGTGCCCACGGGAACACACCCAACGCATTCTGCCCCTGGTAAAAGCCATTTTAACCCAGGGCAACACCTCCTTAACCGATCTCGACGCGCTGGCCTTTGGCCGCGGCCCCGGCAGCTTTACGGGCGTACGTATCGGGATTGGCATTGCCCAGGGGCTGGCGCTGGGCGCCGAACTGCCCATGATCGGCGTCTCTACCCTTGCCACCATGGCGCAGGGCGCATGGCGCATGACCGGGGCAACCCGCGTGCTGGCCGCGATTGATGCCCGCATGGGTGAAGTGTACTGGGCCGAATATACCCGCGACGCGCAGGGCGTGTGGCACGGTGAAGAGACGGAAGCCGTGCTTAAACCGGAAGCGGTCACTGAACGACTGCAGCAGCTCTCCGGTGAGTGGGCAACCGTCGGTACCGGCTGGCCGGCGTGGCCTGAAATGGCAAATAACACCGGGGTGACGCTGGTGGACGGCAACATGCTTCTGCCTGCCGCGGAAGATATGCTTCCTATTGCCAGCCAGCTGCTCGCAGCAGGAAAAACCGTCGCCGTTGAACAGGCGGAGCCGGTTTATTTGCGAAACACCGTCGCTTGGAAGAAACTTCCGGGCCGCGAGTGAATCTCAGTAACAGGAACTGAGAAAAAGGAGTCGCATCATGGCGGGTCAGACTAAAGTAGTACGCCTTATTATGGCAGGCGCGTTTGCCATAGCACTGAGCGGATGCGTTTCCGTTCCTGATGCGATTAAGGGCAGCAGCCCGACGCCACAGGACGATCTGGTCCGGGTGATGAATGCGCCTGAGCTGTACGTCGGTCAGGAAGCGCGCTTTGGCGGTAAGGTGATCGATGTGCAAAACCAGCAGGGGAAAACCCGCCTGGAGATTGCGACCGTACCGCTGGACAGCGGCGCGCGGCCTGTCCTGGGCGAGGCCTCCCTGGGGCGTATTTATGCGGACGTCAGTGGCTTCCTCGACCCGGTCGATTTTCGCGGACAGCTGGTCACCGTCGTGGGACCGATTACCGGCACCGTGCAGGGCAAAATCGGCAGCTCGCCGTATAAATTTATGACCATGCAGGTCACCGGGTATAAGCGCTGGCGACTGGCACAGCAGGTGATCATGCCGCCTCAGCCGATCGATCCGTGGATGTGGGGTCCACACCCTTATCGTTACGGCTACCCGGGCTGGGGGTGGTATAACCCGGGTCCGGCACAGGTTCAGACGATCGTTACTGAGTAACTTACTGTTATTGTTAGAAAAGAGACAGCGGCTCAGCCGCTGTCTCTGTTTTTTTACGGATAAAACGAAAAAAAAGAGTGACGCGCTTCGCAACCTTAAATCTGAACAATTAATAAACTGGTACGCTGAGTTAATATAATGTTAACAAACTGTTTATTATCGGGGTTGTGATGACGACGAACACTCATTTCAGAGGTGATGCATTGAAGAAGGTTTGGCTTAACCGTTATCCCGCAGATGTTCCTGCTGAGATCAATCCTGACCGTTATCAATCCCTGGTGGAGTTATTTGAACACTCGGTAAGGCGCTACGCGGACCAGCCCGCATTTGTGAATATGGGCGAGGTGATGACGTTCCGTAAGCTTGAGGAGCGTAGCCGGGCGTTTGCGGCCTATCTGCAAGAGGGGCTGGGGCTGCAAAAAGGGGACCGCGTCGCGCTGATGATGCCGAACCTGCTGCAATACCCGGTGGCGCTGTTCGGCATCCTGCGAGCCGGGATGATTGTCGTCAACGTCAACCCGCTGTACACCCCGCGCGAGCTGGAGCACCAGCTGAACGACAGCGGCGCGGCCGCGATCGTCATTGTGTCCAACTTTGCCCATACGCTGGAAAAAGTGGTCGACAAAACCCAGGTCAAACACGTCATCTTGACCCGCATGGGGGACCAGCTTTCCACCGCCAAGGGCACGCTGGTTAACTTTGTCGTTAAATACGTCAAGCGTCTGGTGCCCAAATACCACCTGCCGGACGCGATCTCCTTCCGCCGCGCGCTGCACGCGGGCTACCGCATGCAGTACGTCAAGCCGGAAGTGGTGTCAGACGATCTCGCCTTCCTGCAGTATACCGGCGGCACCACCGGCGTGGCGAAAGGGGCGATGCTGACCCACCGCAACATGCTGGCGAATCTTGAGCAGGTTAACGCGACCTACGGGCCGCTGCTGCATCCGGGAAAAGAGCTGGTGATCACCGCGCTGCCGCTATACCACATTTTCGCCCTCACCATGAACTGCCTGCTGTTTATCGAGCTGGGCGGTCAAAACGTCCTCATTACCAACCCGCGCGATATCCCGGGACTGGTGAAAGAGCTGGCGAAATATCCGTTCACCGCCATGACCGGGGTAAACACCCTGTTTAACGCGCTGCTGAATAATAAAGAGTTTCAGCAGCTGGACTTCTCCACGCTGCACCTCTCTGCGGGCGGCGGTATGCCGGTTCAGCAGGCGGTGGCCGAGCGCTGGGTGAAGCTCACCGGTCAGTATCTGCTGGAAGGCTACGGCCTGACGGAATGCGCGCCGCTGGTCAGCGTTAACCCGCATGACATCGACTATCACAGCGGGAGCATTGGTCTGCCGGTGCCTTCTACAGAGGCTAAGCTGGTCGATGATAACGATAATGAAGTTGCGCCGGGCGAGCCGGGCGAGCTGTGCGTCAAAGGTCCACAGGTGATGCTGGGCTACTGGCAGCGTCCCGATGCGACCGACGAAATCATCAAAGACGGCTGGCTGCACACCGGCGATATTGCGGTAATGGATGACGAGGGCTTCCTGCGCATCGTCGATCGCAAGAAAGATATGATCCTGGTCTCCGGCTTCAACGTCTATCCGAATGAGATCGAAGACGTGGTTATGCAGCACAGCGGCGTGCTCGAAGTGGCGGCCGTAGGCGTGCCTTCCGGCAGCAGCGGCGAAGCGGTCAAGATATTTGTGGTCAAGAAAGACGCTTCTCTGACGGAGGAGGAGCTGGTAACGTTCTGCCGTCGTCAGCTGACGGGCTACAAGGTGCCGAAGCTGGTTGAATTCCGCGATGAGCTGCCGAAATCCAACGTCGGAAAGATATTACGACGAGAATTACGTGACGAAGCCCGTGGCAAAGTAGACAATAAGGCCTGAGCTTCACGCTAATCGCCCCGACGCCGGTTAAGCCGGCGTTTTTTATGGGCGCAAACAAAAGAGAACCCGTTTTGAATTACCAGATGATCGCCACCAACGACGAGCTGGCTTCGCTGTGCGAAGTGACGCGCGACTTTCCTGCCATTGCCCTGGATACCGAGTTTGTCCGTACCCGGACGTACTATCCGCAGCTGGGGTTGATTCAGATGTACGACGGTAAACACGTGTCGCTGATCGACCCGCTCGGCATTACCGACTGGACGCCGATGCGTGAGCTGCTGCTCGATACCGCCGTGACGAAATACCTGCACGCGGGCAGTGAAGATCTGGAAGTCTTTCTGAACACCTTTGGCATCATGCCCCAGCCGCTGATCGATACGCAGATCCTCGCGGCCTTCAGCGGTCGTCCGCTTTCGTGGGGCTTTGCCGCCATGGTGGAGGAGTACACGGGCCTGGTGCTGGATAAAAGCGAATCCCGTACCGACTGGCTGGCGCGCCCGCTAACCGCGCGTCAGCTGGAGTATGCGGCGGCAGACGTGTTTTACCTGCTGCCGATTGCCGGACAGCTGATGAAAGAGGCGGAAGCCTCCGGATGGCTGCCTGCGGCGCTCGACGAGTGTCGTATGACCCAGCAGCGCCGTCAGGAAGTGGTTGACCCAAAAGAGGCCTGGCGCGACATCAGCAACGCCTGGCAGCTGCGTACGCGTCAGCTGGCATGCCTGCAGCTGCTGGCAGACTGGCGCTTGCGTAAAGCGCGCGAGCGCGATCTGGCGGTTAACTTTGTGGTTCGCGAAGAACACCTCTGGGCGGTCGCCCGCTATATGCCGGGCAGCCTGGGCGAGCTGGACAGCATTGGGCTTTCGGGCAGCGAGATCCGCTTCCACGGCAAAACCCTGCTGGCGCTGGTCGCGAAAGCGCAGGAGTTGCCGGAAGAGGCGCTGCCGGAACCGCTGCTGAACCTGATGGATATGCCGGGCTATCGCAAAGCATTTAAGGATATCAAGGCGCTGGTGCAGGACGTTGCCGCGGAAAGCAAGCTGAGCGCGGAGCTGCTCGCCTCACGTCGTCAGATTAACCAGCTGCTGAACGGACACTGGAAGCTGAAGCCGCAGAGTGGCGTGCCGGAAATGCTGGCGGGATGGCGCGGAAAATTGATGGCCGATCGCCTGAATACGCTGCTGGAAGGTTATCCGCGATAAAAAATATGCCGGGCGTTATACCCGGCATATTCCCCCGGCGGCGCTGTGCTTACCGGGGCTACGAACTCACAACCTTACGGACGCGACTCTTCCGCTTCCGGGAGCGTTACGTTCAGCTCCAGAATCGAAATATCCCCGTCTTTTTGTTCCAGCTGCACCGTGACCATCTCCGGGTCAATCTGCACATATTTGCAGATCACTTCCAGGATGTCCTTACGCAGCTGCGGCAGGTAGTGAGGCTCGGCGTCGCTACGACGACGCTCCGCAACGATGATTTGCAGACGTTCTTTTGCGATGTTGGCGGTGTTCTTTTTCCGCGAGAGAAAAAAGTCCAGTAATGCCATAACTTATCCTCCGAACAGGCGTTTGAGGAAACCTTTCTTCTCTTCTTCAATGAAGCGGAAAGGACGTTCTTCTCCCAGCAGACGGTCAACGGTATCGGCGTAAGCTTTACCTGCATCTGCCATTGTATCAAGGATCACTGGCTCGCCCTGGTTAGAGGCGCGCAGCACGGACTGGTCTTCCGGGATAACGCCCACCAGCTTAATGCGCAGGATCTCCAGCACGTCTTCCATGCTCAGCATGTCACCTTTGTTCACGCGGCCCGGATTGTAGCGGGTGAGCAGCAGGTGTTCTTTGATCGGTTCTTCGCCATTTTCCGCACGACGGGATTTAGAGGCGAGGATGCCCAGAATACGGTCTGAGTCGCGCACGGATGAAACTTCAGGGTTGGTGGTGATGATGGCTTCATCAGCGAAATAGAGCGCCATCAGGGCACCGGTTTCGATGCCGGCAGGGGAGTCGCAGACAATGAAGTCGAAATCCATTTTTTTCAGATCGTCGAGCACCTTTTCCACCCCTTCACGGGTCAGGGCGTCTTTGTCACGCGTCTGAGAGGCCGGAAGAATGTAGAGGTTCTCGGTGCGCTTGTCTTTAATCATCGCCTGGTTCAGCGTGGCATCGCCCTGAATGACGTTCACGAAGTCATACACGACGCGACGCTCACATCCCATGATGAGGTCGAGGTTACGCAGACCGATATCGAAGTCGATAACGATGGTTTTCTTTCCCTTCTGGGCCAAACCTGTAGCGATGGCCGCGCTGGAGGTGGTCTTGCCAACGCCTCCTTTACCCGAAGTAACAACAATAATGCGTGCCATAGAAATTCCTTGTTAAAAAGGGATCAATTCAACGGTTGAACGGTCAACGCGTCGTCTGCCAGCAGCAGGCGAGCCGCTTTGCCATAAAATTCGGCTGGGATCTTGTCGCTCAGCCAATATTCACCTGCGATGGACACCAGTTCCGCCGTCAGGTGAGTACAAAATATTTGCGCATCTCTATCGCCACTTGCCCCTGCGAGCGCACGTCCACGCATCATACCGTATACGTGAATATTGCCATCTGCAATCAGCTCAGCGCCAGCACTGACGTGGCTTGTAACAATCAGATCACAGTTTGGTGCATAAATGCGCTGACCGGAACGAACCGGCACATCAATCATTCGCGTTTTTGTGATGTTTGTAACGTTTTGCACCGCAGGAGGGGGCGTCTGGACGGCAACGGGTGCCGCACGCGGGGCTTTTTCTTTGCCCTCATTCAGAAGCGGCAGCCCCGCACGGTCAATTTCTGCTTTCAGCTCGGTATCTTTGCAGCCGCTGATGCCGACAATACGCAGTCCCGTGGAAGAGACGGCCTGCTGGAGAAGTTTCCAGTTAACCGGCGCCTCAAGACCGCTGACGTTGATGACAACGGGGGCGTGCTTCAGAAAGGCGGGAGCCTGGGCGATTTTGTCTTCTAACGCCTGACGAATAACCTCGGGTTTTGCATCATGCAAATGTACCACTGATAAGGTGAAGCTACTGCCTTTAAGCTCGATGGGCGTGTTTGACATCCTGGCCTTACTCAATTTGCTATTAACCGCAACCATTCGCTGCGATATTCCGAAGAGTATCAGGCATGTTATAGTCAGGAGTATATTGAGGCAAGCAACCACCCATTAATTCAGAGTAAAAACATGTTTTGTGTGATCTACAGAAGTACAAGCCGTGACCAGACCTATCTTTATGTCGAAAAGAAAGACGATTTTTCACGCGTGCCTGAAGAATTAATGAAGAGCTTTGGCCGACCACAGCTGGCGATGCTGCTGCCGCTGGACGGTCGTAAGAAACTGATTAATGCCGATCTGGATAAAGTGAAAACGGCCTTAGCCGAGCAGGGCTATTATTTACAGCTTCCGCCGCCGCCCGAGAATTTATTAAAACAGCATCTTGAGGCGAACGGTAAAAAATAGTCTCAGCTGTTTTTGAGCACAACACATCAACCGTTTAGGGGTCGACCATGTATCAACATCATAACTGGCAAGGTGCATTACTGGATTATCCCGCTAGCAAAGTGGTCTGCGTGGGCAGCAACTATGCAAAACATATTCAGGAAATGGGCAGCGCGACACCAGAAGAGCCGGTTCTGTTCATTAAGCCTGAAACGGCGCTTTGCGATATCCGCCAGCCGCTGGCGCTGCCGCAGGGGCTGGGCTCGGTGCATCACGAAGTTGAGCTCGCCGTGCTGATCGGCGCGACGCTGCGTCAGGCCTCCGAAGAACATGTCCAGAAAGCGATTGCCGGCTACGGCGTGGCGCTGGATCTGACCCTGCGTGACGTGCAGGGCAAAATGAAAAAAGCCGGTCAGCCGTGGGAAAAAGCCAAAGGGTTTGATAATTCCTGCCCGATTTCGGCGTTTGTGCCGGTGAGCGAATTTACCGGCGATCCGCAGAACACGCCGCTCAGCCTGAAGATCAACGGCGAAATCCGCCAGCAGGGCAGCACGGCAGACATGATCCATAAAATTGTGCCCCTGATCGCCTACATGAGCCGTTTCTTTACCCTGAAACCAGGCGATGTGATCCTGACCGGGACGCCGGAAGGCGTTGGCCCGCTCGTGAGCGGTGATGAACTTGAGGTCGGTTTTAACGGCCTGTCGCTGAAAACCCGCGTGCTGTAACCTCCTCTTGCCGCCTGAAAAGGGCGGCAAAACTTGCAACGACGTGCCAGACTCGTTATAAGGTGCGCTTTCTTTTGACGTGTGGACATCCTGATGAACGACATCCCTTTCTGGCAAAGCAAAACTCTCGACGACATGACTGACGCGGAATGGGAATCCTTATGCGACGGCTGCGGGCAGTGCTGCCTGCACAAGCTGATGGATGAAGACACGGACGAAATCTACTTCACCAACGTGGCCTGCAAGCAGCTCAACATTAAAACCTGCCAGTGCCGCAACTATGAGCGCCGCTTTGAGTTTGAGCCGGACTGCATCAAGTTAACCCGTGAGAATCTGCCGACGTTTGAATGGCTGCCGCATACCTGCGCGTATCGCCTGCTGGCCGAAGGGAAAGACTTACCGGCCTGGCACCCGCTGCTGACGGGGTCGAAAGCGGCGATGCACGGCGAGCGCATTTCCGTGCGCCACATTGCGGTGAAAGAGTCCGAGGTGCGGGACTGGGAAGATCACATCATGAACCACCCGACCCGTTGAGAATAAAAAACCCGCCGAGGCGGGTTTTTTATTGTGCGCTGTTGTGTCGGGTGGCGCTGCGCTTACCCGACCTACAAAACCGTAGGCCCGCGCAAGCGAAGCGCCGCCGGGTAAATTAGCGCCCGAAAAGATCGCGTTTCTTCGGCTTGAACGGCTGGGCAATCAGCACCAGCAGCGCCACCACGAAGTAGGCGACAAAAATCCCCACCAGCCACTGCGGCATCTCCAGGGTCAGGAATTCCCACTGGCGAACGGAGCAGTCACCGGAGGCAACAAACACCTGCGGCAGCCATTTGTCCAGCGGCAGCCAGCTCGGGAAGCGGGCGGCGAAATCACAGGTCATGAACGGCGACGGGTGCAGCTGCATCATGGTGTGCTGCCAGGAGAGCTCAATGCCCTTCCAGGCGCTGTACAGCCAGATAGCTATCCCCGCATAGCGCAGCGGCGATGTTGGCGCAATTGCGCCGACCAGGCCTGCACCCATAATGCCGAACAGGGCGCAGCGCTCGTAGATACACAGCACGCAGGGTTTCAGCCCCATGACATGCTGGAACCACAGCGCGACCATTTCCAGCGCAAAGGCGGTCAGGGCCATCAACAACCACGCTCCGCGACCGCGGGAGCACTGGTTTAAAAATCTCAACATAATCATTTCCCTGGAACATGCTTAGAAAGCGCAGTGTAAACGAATTTTAGTGCGCCGCAAGTATACCCGCTTGTATCAGCCATTGCGTACACGGAATGAGGGTAATTTTGACGCAAAGCAATCCCACGAGCGTGAGCACCAGCGTGTAGGGCAGCGCCATCCACACCATCCTGCCATAAGAAAGTCGTATGAGCGGCGCGAGGGCGGAGGTCAGCAGGAACAGGAACGCGGCCTGGCCGTTTGGCGTCGCCACCGACGGCAGGTTGGTGCCGGTATTGATCGCCACCGCCAGCAGCTCAAACTGTCCGGCGCTGATGATGCCTTGCTCCATGGCCGCTTTGGCCTCGTTGATGTAGACCGTCCCGACAAAGACGTTATCGGAGATAGACGAGAGCAGGCCGTTAAACAGATAAAACAGCGACAGCTGAGCGTCCGGTGACGCCTGTAATACGAAGGCAATAATCGGCGCGAACAGGTGTTGGTCGATAATCACCGCCACGACCGCGAAGAAAACCGCCAGCAGGGCGGTAAACGGCAGGGCTTCGGTAAACGCCTTGCCGATGGCATGTTCGTCCGTCACGCCGGTAAAGCTGGTGGCGAGAATAATGACGGACAGGCCAATCAGCCCCACTTCGGCAAGATGAAACGCCAGGGCCGCGATAAGCCAGACGCCGATGATCCCCTGCGCAATCAGGCGCAGCGTCTCCTGGCGCGTCCGCTGGCTGCGGCTTTGCAGATCGAATTTATGCAGCTCCTGACGCACCGGCTCCGGGAGCTGCGCCCCGTAGCCAAAGAGGCGAAACTTCTCCACCAGCAGACAGGTCGCCAGGCCGCAGAAAAGCACCGGTACGCTCACGGGCGCCATTCTCAGGAAGAACTCACCGAAGTGCCAGCCCGCCGCTTTGGCGATGATCAGGTTTTGCGGCTCGCCCACCATCGTCATCACGCCGCCCAGGGCGGTACCGAGCCCGGCATGCATCATCAGGCTGCGCAGAAACGCGCGGAACTGTTCCAGCACGTCACGGTTATGCGCCTCGACGTGGCTATCATCCTGGAGATCGTCGCCCGGACGAGAGGAGGCCACGCGGTGATAAATCCCGTAAAACCCGACGGCGACGCTGATCACCACCGCGACGACCGTCAGCGCGTCCAGGAAGGCCGACAGAAAGGCGGCCGCAAGGCAGAACGCCAGCGAGAGGAACATTTTCGACGGTATGCTAAGCAGCAGACGCGTGAAGATAAACAGCAGCAGCTGTTTCATGAAGTAGATGCCCGCCACCATAAACATCAGCAGCAGAAGCACTTCAAGATTTGAGGCCAGCTCTGCTTTAACGTGTTCTGCCGACGTCATACCGATGACCACGGCTTCAAACGCCAGCAGTCCGCCCGGCAGCAGGGGATAACACTTTAGCGCCATCGCCAGGGTGAAGATAAATTCCGCCACCAGCAGCCACCCGGCAATGAACGGGTTCACGCTAAAGAGGAGGGGGTTAACGACCAGGAACACCAGAAGAATAAGTTTGTACCAGTCCGGAGACTGGCCTAAAAAATTGCGCCACAGCGCGCGCCCAAAAGAAATTTCCACGACAGACGTCCTTCCCCGTCAAGTAAGACAAAACACCAGTATACGCAAAAATCGCAACCAGCAGGCGGATAAGGCTCGATTGTAAATTTCATAAAAATGAAACGGCGATCCCTCTTTTCTCACTTTGCCGTGCTACCTGCCACTGCGCGCCTCTGGTATGATGAGTCCAATTTGCAAAAGCTGTGTAATGGAAATCTCACTATGGTCATTAAGGCGCAGAGCCCGGCGGGTTTCGCGGAAGAGTACATCATTGAAAGCATCTGGAATAATCGTTTCCCTGCGGGATCCATTCTTCCGGCTGAACGCGAACTCTCTGAACTGATTGGCGTCACTCGCACCACGCTGCGTGAAGTGCTCCAGCGGCTGGCGCGCGATGGCTGGTTGACTATCCAGCACGGCAAGCCCACCAAAGTGAACAACTTCTGGGAGACGTCCGGGCTGAATATTCTTGAAACGCTGGCGCGCCTCGATCACGAAAGCGTGCCGCAGCTGATTGATAATCTGCTCTCCGTGCGCACCAACATCGCGACGATCTTCATTCGTACGGCTTTCCGTCAGCATCCGGAAGACGCCCTTGTGGTGCTGGCCACGGCGAACGAGGTGGAAGATCACGCCGACGCGTTTGCCTCCCTCGATTACAACGTGTTTCGCGGCCTGGCGTTTGCCTCCGGCAACCCGGTATACGGCCTGATCCTCAACGGTATGAAGGGGCTTTACACACGAATCGGCCGCCACTACTTTGCCAATCCTGAAGCGCGTAGCCTGGCGCTGGGCTTCTACCATAAGCTGAGCAAGCTCTGTACCGAAGGCCTGCACGATCAGGTTTATGAGACGGTGCGCCGCTACGGTCATGATTCCGGCGAAATCTGGCACCGTATGCAGAAAACGCTGCCGGGCGATTTGGCGATTCAGAGCCGCTGAAATAAAAAAACCTCTCGTATGAGAGGTTTTTTTTTCGTCGGGTGGCGGCTACGCCTTACCCGACCTACGGGTCCTGTAGGCCCGGTAAGCGCAGCGCCACCGGGCATAAAAAACGCACTACAGCGTATTCAACCGCGCCGGGCAGCGTTCCAGCAGCTCGACGCTCCCGTCTTCATTCTGCTGCTCCAGCTGCACGTCAAAGCCCCACAGACGATGAACATGCTTGAGCACCTCTTTACGTCCTTTATCCAGCGGCGCGCGATTGTGCGGGATATAGCGCAGCGTCAGGGAGCGGTCGCCGCGTAAATCGACGTTCCACACCTGAATATTTGGCTCAAGGTTGCTCAGGTTGTACTGGGAAGAGAGGCGAGAGCGGATCTCGCGGTATCCCTCCTCGTTGTGGATCGCGGAGATCTCCAGAAAGTTGTTGCGGTCATCGTCCAGCACGGTGAAGAAGCGGAAATCACGCATGATCTTCGGCGACATAAACTGGCTGATGAAGCTCTCATCCTTGAAGTCGCGCATCGCAAAGTGCAGCGTTTCCAGCCAGTCGGAGCCGGCGATATCCGGGAACCAGTATCTGTCTTCTTCCGTCGGCGACTGGCAGATGCGCTTAATGTCCTGGAACATGGCAAGGCCAAGGGCATACGGGTTGATTCCGCTGTACCACGGGCTGTTGTAGGGCGGCTGGAACACCACGTTGGTATGGCTGTGAAGAAACTCCATCATGAACCGCTCGGTCACTTTTCCCTCGTCGTACAGATGGTTGAGGATGGTGTAGTGCCAGAAGGTCGCCCAGCCTTCGTTCATCACCTGCGTCTGCTTTTGCGGGTAAAAATACTGGCTCACCTTGCGCACGATGCGCAGGATCTCACGCTGCCACGGCTCCAGCAGCGGGGCGTTCTTCTCCATAAAGTAGAGCAGGTTTTCCTGCGGCTCGGACGGATAGCGCCGGGCTTCAGCGATCGTTTTTTCTTCCTCACGCTTCGGCAGGGTGCGCCACAGCATGTTCACCTGGCTTTGCAGATACTCTTCGCGGCTTTTCTGCCGGGCTTTCTCCTCCTGCAGGGAGATTTTCTGCGGGCGTTTGTAGCGGTCCACGCCGTAGTTCATCAGCGCGTGGCAGGAATCGAGCAGTTTTTCCACTTCGTCCACGCCGTAGCGCTCTTCGCAGTCGGTAATGTATTTACGGGCGAAAATCAGGTAATCGACGATGGAGCTGGCATCCGTCCAGCTGCGGAACAGATAGTTATTCTTGAAAAAGGAGTTGTGCCCGTAGCAGGCGTGCGCCATCACCAGCGCCTGCATGGTAATGGTGTTCTCCTCCATTAAATAGGCGATGCACGGATTGGAGTTAATCACAATCTCATACGCCAGCCCCTGCTGTCCGTGCTTGTACAGCCGCTCCGTTTCAATAAATTTTTTACCAAACGACCAGTGCGGGTAGTTAATCGGCATCCCGACGCTGGAGTAGGCATCCATCATCTGTTCGGACGTAATAACTTCAATCTGATGGGGATAGGTATCCAGACGATAGAGTTTTGCGACCCGGTCGATTTCGGCAAGGTAGACATCCAGCAGCTCGAAGGTCCAGTCGGGTCCATCGCTGAGACGTGTGTTGTCCTTGTTCAGAGAATCAATAGTAGCCATTAGCGCGCCCTCGTTGTGGGTGCTCTCTCTGTCTGGAGAGCCTCCTTTCAAGCATAGATCAACGTGTTAAAAAGCGTGCTGGGGCAGAAATTTTTTCTTTGCGATTTCGCGTTTTTGATACGGCAAAAAAACGGCATGTCTCAGCATATTATGCTGGTTAAAAATAACGCGCAGCAGGAGATCCCAAATTAGCGCTATCCCCTGATGCTGGGGGATGTGTGAGGTAAGTCACCATAAAAAAGTCGTATGTTGAATAATATTTTCAACTAGGTTATCAATCTGTAATTAGAAGATTGTTCTTTTGCACATAATGGAGTGGCTATGCGTGTTGTCATACTGGGAAGTGGTGTCGTTGGGGTAACCAGCGCCTGGTATTTAAGCCAGGCGGGACATGACGTCACCGTTATCGATCGTGAATCCGGTCCGGCGCTTGAAACCAGCGCGGCGAACGCCGGGCAAATCTCTCCCGGCTATGCGGCACCGTGGGCTGCGCCGGGCGTTCCGCTGAAGGCGATTAAATGGATGTTTCAGCGCCACGCGCCGCTGGCCATCAGCCTTGACGGCACGCCGTTCCAGCTGAAGTGGATGTGGCAGATGCTGCGCAACTGCGACACTCGCCACTACATGGAGAACAAAGGGCGCATGGTGCGCCTGGCGGAATACAGCCGTGACTGTCTGAAAGCGCTGCGCGCGTCGACGGGTATTGAGTATGAAGGCCGCCAGGGCGGCACGCTGCAGCTGTTCCGTACCGGGCAACAGTACGAAAACGCCACCCGCGATATCGCCGTGCTGGAAGATGCCGGCGTTCCGTATCAGCTGCTGGAGGCCAGCCAGCTTGGTCAGGTGGAACCGGCGCTGGCGGAAGTGGCGCATAAGCTGACGGGCGGTCTGCGCCTGCCTAACGATGAAACCGGCGACTGCCAGCTCTTTACGCAACGCCTGGCGCAGATGTGCGAGCAGGCGGGCGTGAAGTTCCGCTTCAACACCGCTGTTGACAAGCTGCTGTCGGAAGGGGAAAGAATTTACGGCGTGAAGTGTGGTGAAGAAGTGATCAAAGCCGATGCCTACGTCATGGCGTTTGGTTCGTACTCCACCGCGATGCTCAAAGGCATTCTCGATATTCCGGTCTACCCGCTGAAGGGCTACTCCCTGACCATTCCGGTGAAGGAGGAGAGCGGCGCGCCCGTCTCGACCATTCTCGATGAAACGTACAAAATCGCCATTACCCGCTTCGATAACCGCATCCGCGTTGGCGGCATGGCGGAGATTGTCGGCTTCAACACCGAGCTGCTGCAGCCGCGGCGTGAAACGCTGGAGATGGTAGTGGGCGATCTCTTCCCGCGCGGCGGCTTTGTTGAGCAGGCAACGTTCTGGACCGGCCTGCGCCCGATGACGCCGGACGGCACGCCGATTGTCGGCCGCACGCCGTATAAAAACCTCTGGACCAACACCGGGCACGGCACGCTGGGCTGGACGATGGCCTGTGGCTCCGGCCAGCTGCTTAGCGACCTGATCTCCGGTCGCACGCCGGCCATTCCGTTTGACGATTTAAGCGCCGCGCGCTATCAATCGGGGTTTACGCCGTCGCGTCCACAGCACCTGCACGGCGCGCATAGCTAAGGAGTTGTTATGTCCCGTCCCGTTCTGGCCCAGCTGAACCTGCAGGCCCTGAAGGATAACCTGCAAATTGTTCGCCGGGCGGCACCTGGCGCACGCGTGTGGTCGGTGGTGAAAGCCAATGCCTATGGCCACGGCATCGATCGCATCTGGAGCGCGCTGAGCGCCACCGACGGCTTTGCGCTACTGAATCTGGAAGAGGCCATTCTGCTGCGCGAGCGCGGCTGGAAAGGGCCCATACTGCTGCTGGAAGGATTTTTCCACGCGGACGATCTGCCGCTGCTGGATAAGTATCGCCTGACCACCAGCGTTCACAGCAACTGGCAGATTAAGGCGATTCAGGATGCGAAGCTCCACGCGCCGCTGGATATCTACCTCAAGGTCAACAGCGGCATGAACCGCCTGGGCTTCCAGCCTGAGCGGGTGCATACGGTGTGGCAGCAGCTGCGCGCCCTGAAAAACGTGGGCGAAATGACGCTGATGGCGCACTTTGCCGATGCGGAAAAACCGGACGGCATTGTCGATGCCATGGTCCGCATCGAGCAGGCGGCAGAGGGGCTGGACTGCCCGCGCTCGCTGTCGAACTCGGCGGCGACGCTGTGGCATCCTGAAGCGCACTATAACTGGGTGCGTCCGGGGATCGTTCTGTACGGGGCATCGCCCTCAGGGCAGTGGCAGGATATCGCCAACAGCGGCCTGAAGCCGGTCATGACCCTGCGCAGCGAAATCATCGGCGTGCAGACGCTGAAGGCCGGCGACGCGGTGGGCTACGGCAGCCGCTACCGGGCGAAAGGCGAGCAGCGTATTGGCATCGTGGCGGGCGGCTATGCCGACGGCTATCCGCGCATCGCGCCGACCGGCACGCCGGTCCTGGTAGATGGCGTCCGCACGGGAACGGTAGGCACGGTATCAATGGATATGCTGGCCGTTGACCTGACGCCCTGCCCGCAGGCGGGCATCGGTTCGCCGGTCGAGCTGTGGGGTAATGAAATCAAAATTGATGACGTGGCGGCCGCGGCGGGCACGGTGGGGTATGAACTCATGTGCGCCCTGGCGCCGAGAGTGCCGGTTGTGACGGTGTAACCTTTGTTCGCCGGGTGGCGCTAACGCTTACCCGGCCTACGTTCGAGGATTTTGTAGGCCGGGTAAGGCGCAGCCGCCACCCGGCAAAAAACCACTACTCCGCGTCCTCTTCCATCGGCCTTAAACCGACTTTCCGCACCGCGTTATCTTCTTTTTCAGCGACGGTCCAGATCATTCCGGCAAACTCCACCTGATCGCCCACCACCGGGGCAGCCCCCAGCCGCTGCTGGATGATTTCGCCCAGCGTCTGCTGGTTATCACCGTCTTCAGCACCTTCATCCAGGCCGTAAATCAGCGCCACATCGGCAAACCTGGCGCTGGCTTCCAGAATAAAATCGCCGAAGAAACGCTGGTCCAGCGCTACCGGAGGCGACTGGCTGAACAGCTTGCCCAGCGCGGGAAGATCCGCCTCGCGACCAATCACGCACAGAATATCCCCTTCTCGCAGTCGCGTGCTGCCGGTCGGATGCAGCAGAACATTGTCGCGGAACAGGGCGGCAATGCGCGTTTCGGCAGGCATATGCAGATCGCGCAGCGACGCGCCCACGCACCATTTGTCCGCGCTGAGCTGGTAAACAAACTGCTCCCAGGGGTTTTCCGGGTGAATATCCAGCCCCACGCGCGAGACGGGCAGCCCTACCGGCGGCACGACCACCTTCGCCTTTTTCGCCGCCCACCCGAGGGACGTTCCCTGGAACAGCAGCGAAATCAGCACCACGAAGAACGCCACGTTAAAGAACAGCCGGGCGTTATCCAGACCCGCCATCATCGGGAAGACGGCAAGGATAATCGGCACCGCGCCGCGCAGGCCCACCCAACTGATGAATATCCGCTCGCGCAGGTTGAAGCCGCGAAACGGCAGCAAACCTGCAAATACCGACAGCGGACGGGCGAAGAAGATCATCCACGCGGACAGCAGCAGCGCCGGAACCGCGATGGGCAGCAGGTCTGAGGGGGTGACCAGAAGCCCCAGCACCAGGAACATGCCGATCTGCGCCAGCCAGGCCAGACCGTCGAAGTTCTGCAAAATGGCATGCCGGTTGCGAATAGGGCGGTTGCCCATCAGGAACCCGCAGAGGTAGACGGCGAGAATGCCGCTGCCGTCCAGCGCCGTGGTAACGGCAAAAATGAGGATGCCGCCGCTCAGCGCCAGCAACGGGTAAAGCCCCAACGGCAGCGATATGCGGTTGATTGTCTGCTGAAGCAGATAGCCGCCCACCAGGCCGATGACAATCCCCAGGCCAAACTGCTGCAGGATATGCCACGCAAACGTCCAGCTCAGCCCGCTTTCGTGCTGCTGAATCATCTCGATAAGCGTAATGGTGAGAAACACCGCCATCGGGTCGTTACTGCCGGATTCAATCTCAAGCGTGGAGCCAACACGTTCGTTGAGCCCTTTTCCACCAAGCAGAGAAAACACCGCTGCCGCATCGGTTGAGCCGACAATCGCGCCAATCAGCAAACCTTCCATGATATTGAGATGGAAGAGCCACGCGGCCATCATTCCGGTGAGGCCGGAGGTTATCAACACGCCAACCGTCGCGAGCGACAGCGCGGGCCCCAGGGCCACGCGGAACGAGCTCGCCTGGGTGCGCATCCCGCCGTCAAGCAGGATCACCGCCAGGGCAAGGTTACTCACCATGTAGGCGAAAGGATAGTTATCGAATGGGATACCGCCGATGCCATCGATGCCGGCCAGCATGCCGATGGCGAGGAAAATGACAAGAATAGGTATGCCGAGACGCGATGAAAATGAACTTAATAAAATACTGCTGGTTACAAGGACAGAACCCAAAATGAAAAGGCTGATTATCGCTGCGGCATCCAATGTTCTCTTACTCCCACCTCAATGTTAACGCTGTTACTAAAACCCTAACATATTAACGACGGCAACAGCGTTTTATTAAGGGGGTATAACGGCTTTTTTATGCCTTTATGACAGGATGGCCGCTGATGGTTAGCCGACTGCCGGCGTCATTGTGGAGCAGGGAAGCGTGGGCCCCCAGCGCCAGGGTCACGGTTTGCTGCTCATGGCCAAAGTCCAGGCCGGTAATGACCGGAATATCCAGCCGCGAGCGGACGAAATCGACCATGGTCTCAAGGGTGTAACCCGCGTCATAGTCGTTCGGCGCAGAGCCGCTGAAGCTGCCCAGCACAATCGCGGACTGGCGCTCAAGAATACCGGCATGATAAAGCTGCAGCAGCATGCGTTCGACCCGGAACGGGTGCTCGTTAATATCCTCCAGTACCAGAATGCCGTTCTCGATGTGCGGCAGCCACGGCGTGCCGATAAGCGAGACCAGCATCGCCAGGTTGCCGCCCCAAAGCTGGCCTTCACATTCCCAGTGCGGTCCATTACCTTGCCACTCCACGCTGTAGGCTGGATTACGCAGCGCGCGCCAGAAATGCTCCACGGTGAACGCGTCCAGCTCCGGTGCGCCGAAGTTACCGGCCAGCATCGGACCGCTGAAGGTGACAACGTTATGCAGGGCCAGCAGCCCAAGCTGGATGACGGTGAAATCGCTGTGGCCGCATATCAGCAGCGGATCCTGCTGCTGGCGCTGCGCCAGCCCCTGCCAGTCAATGCTCTCCAGCAGTCGGCTCGCGCCATATCCGCCGCGCACCGCCAGCACAATCCGATTTTCACCCTTAAGGTTCACCAGGCTATTGATATCATTCAGCCTCTGCGCGTCGGTACCGGCAAAACGCTGCTGGCGGCGGGGGATAATTGTCTGATTTTCTACCTGATGACCCGACTCCAGCAAACGCTGTACGCCCCGCTGCGCCGCGTCCTGGTTGATGCAGTAGCCCGACGGCGCGATGAGATGAAACTGAGACATGGCAATTCCTTGCTGAATGAGAAACTAATTGTCTATATCATGCCGCTTATACGCCGCCTGCTTCAAGAGGCGGCGCACCGCGATGACCGGCTATAAGGATAGATGACGTGAAATTGAGATGGTTTGCTTTTTTGATTGTGCTGCTTGCTGGCTGTAGTTCAAAACATGATTATCAAAACCCACCCTGGAACCCGGAAGTGCCGGTAAAACGGGCCATGCAGTGGATGCCGATCAGTGAACAAGCCGGGAAAGCCTGGGGCGTCAGTCCACGTCTCATTACCGCGATCATTGCGGTGGAGTCCGGCGGTAACCCGACGCTCGTCAGCAAGTCCAACGCGGTGGGCCTGATGCAGCTTAAAGCGTCAACGGCGGGGAAAGAGGTTTACCGCTATATGGGCTGGAGCGGTCAGCCGTCGACCAGCGAGCTGAAGAACCCGGAACGCAACATTTCCATGGGTACGGCCTATCTGAGCATCATGGAACATGGCGTGCTTAAGGGGATTAAGGATCCGGAGGTGATGCAGTACGCGCTGGTGGTCTCTTACGTTAACGGTGCCGGCGCGTTGCTCAGAACCTTCTCCTCCGATCGCAAAGAGGCGATTGAAGAGATTAACGACATGGATAAAGACGAATTCTTTGAGCATGTGGCGAAGAATCATCCGGCACCGCAGGCGCCTCGTTATATCTGGAAAGTACAGAAAGCGATGGATGCCATGTAATACCGCAGACGGGCGGCGGTTACGCTGCCCGATTTCTTCACAGGACCTTATTCGCGCGTTCACGCGCCTCTCGCTCCAGAGAATAGATGATGCGCTGCAGCTCGCGCTCTGCACCGGGTCCGACGTTCAGGAAACGGAAGCTCAGACGCGGCGTGGTAATCGTTTCGTTTTTGCTGTCCACGACGGTGCGGTCGCTGATGGCAATCAGCTGTGCATCGAAATAAAAGCGACCCCAGCCGCCCGTATCCAGTTCAATTTGCGTAAACCGCATGCCCTCTACCAGTCCGTCGGGTTTTGGCGTATCCATCAGCGCGCCCATGCCGCCGAGCGACAGATCGAAGAGGCGGAAGCGGAGCTCTTTTTTGTCCGGCATTTTGGCCTTACAAAAATAGGCGGGATGGAGCGGGGCGCTGATGCGAAAGTATTCACGGCGTTGAACAAACCAGAGATTGGTGGGAAGCGGGGTCACAAAGGCCGGAAGCCCCTGGTATTCGCTCAGCTCCAGTCGCGACAGGACAAACTCCACTTTAGCACCCTGCGTTTCGGCCATCACTGCGATATTTTCCGCCCTCATCGCCGCGCGGTTTTCATACTCCTGGCTGCCTAAATCAATCACCAGCCGCTCCTGCGAGGCGTCGAGGATCTTGCTGATGAACTGATTATTCGACCAGCTGATGCGCAGCGGCACTTCGCCTTTTTGCAGGTCGCGTAATACCCCTAATACAGCCAGCGGATTTTGCTTGAGGAACTGCTCACTGTAATGACTCACGCCGGATGGCTCCTTGATAGATTGACAGACTGTCTTAGCGTTATCGGCACTCCGCAATGAAACTTAATACAAACCGGTGAGTTTTTTTTGCCTGTTTTCGCAAAGATAAGTTGGTGAGAAGAAAATGATTTTCCGGCGATAGCCTATACTTAAGCTAGCTGTGCAGAAGGTTTTCTGCGCACGCGTTAAACCTGTAAGAGGGCATCGCTATGGGTATCATCGCCTGGATTATCTTTGGTCTTATTGCTGGCGCTATTGCGAAATTGATCATGCCGGGAAACGATGGCGGCGGCTTTATTTTGACCTGCGTACTCGGGGTCGTTGGTGCAGTTGTGGGCGGCTGGCTGGCGACAATGTTTGGCTTCGGAGGCAACATCAGTGGTTTCGACCTGCACAGTTTTCTGGTCGCTGTCGTGGGTGCCATTGTGGTGCTGGGCGTATTCAGGTTACTGCGACGAGCATAAATTGACATCAACGGCTCTCTGCGGAGGGCCGTTTTTTTGCCTGAGTATTGCTTTGTTAATCTAAATGATAATAATTGTCGTTCCTTATTGCATCTAACAACAAGACGACATTATGACTCCTTCACGCTTTACGCTATGCGCCCTGGCAGGCGCCGTCACGCTCGCTTTGCATGTCCCGGCCTTCGCCGAAGAATCCACTATTGTCGTCACGGGCGCAGAGCAGGGCAGCGCGCTGCCGGCCTGGACGAACAGCGCCACGAAATCGGCCGTTGCTGAAAGTAAAACGCCGCAGGTCATCACCACCGTCTCCGGGCCGGAAATTGAAAAGCGCCACGCGAATTCCGTGAATGAAATCCTGCGCTATGCCCCGGGCGTCTCGACCGAGGTGCGGGGTAATACTTCCTACATGAGCGAATACAAAATTCGTGGCTTTACCGTCGACCAGGAGTTCTACAACGGGCTGCAGCTGCCCTATAACGTCACCGGCAATACCAAAGCCCGCATCGATCCGCTGTTGATAGAGAGCGTTGATATCCTGAAAGGTCCCTCATCGGTGCTTTACGGCGGCGGCTCGCCGGGCGGGCTGGTGAATATCCAGAGCAAAAAGCCGCAGCGGGAAGCGCGAACCGTAATCGGTTTTAACACCGGCAACCGCAGCCTGAAAGAGGGCTATCTCGACTCAACCGGGCAGCTTGCCGACAGCGACTGGAACTACCGCCTGCTGGGCAAAGCGACGGAAAATGACGATCAGCCGCACACCACCCGGTATGAAAACTACCTGATTGCCCCGTCCGTCACCTGGCAACCTGACAGTAAAACCCGCCTCACCCTGGATGCAATAGCGCAGAACTCTCCGAGCCTGACGCCGTCAAACCCGCTGCCGCTCGCGTACCTGCGTTCGAAGTACGCTGGCAAGCGCGACTACGCTGGCGATGAGTGGAGCGGGTTTAAGCAGCGCCAGTGGATGCTGGGCTACAGCTTTGAACACGAGTTCGACAGCGGCTGGGGCTTTAACCAGAAGGCGCGCTATTTCGACGTCGACACGCATCAGCGCAGCGTTTATGCAACGGGCGCCGGGAGCGAGGTTTATCAGCTCAACCGCTTTGCCTACACCACCGATGAAGATCTGAAGAGCTTCAACATCGATAACCAGGTCACCAAAACCGTGGCGCTGGGCGACTGGAAACACCACCTGCTGGCCGGGTTTGACTATCAGAAGATGGACTCCCACTTCCACTATCGCTACGCGTCGGCCACGCCGGGCATGGATATGCGCCATCCTGACTATTCGCAAATCAGCGAAAGCGCGCTGGGGCTCTATACCGCCCAGAAAAACCGTCTGAGCTATCAGCAGAACGGCTATTACCTGCAGGATCAGGTGGAGTGGGGAGGCCTCAACCTGCTGGGCAGCCTGCGCTACGACGATTACCGCTCCGTCACCACCAACTACCTGCAAAACGGTGATAAGGCCTGGGTATCGCAGGATCGCGTCACCAAACGCCTGGGCGCGCTTTACGCCTTCGATAACGGGATTTCACCGTTTATCAGCTACTCCGAAGGTTTTGCGCCGGTATCCCCGCAGGGCACGCTCGTGGCGAAAGAGGTCAAACCGACCACCAGCAAGCAGGTGGAGGGCGGGGTAAAATATCTGCTGGCCGACTACGCCACCACCTTTACCGCCTCGGTGTTTAACATCCGGCAGAAAAACGTCGTCACCTCCGACCCGGGTTTCCTGAACTATCGTCAGACCGGGGAAGTGGAATCTAAAGGCGCAGAGCTCTCCGCCATCAGCCGTCCGACGGACAGCCTGACGCTGATTGCCAGCTATGCCTATACCCACGCCATCAATACCGCAGATGATAAATACCAGGGTAAACGTCCGACGCAGGTGCCGGAGAATGCCTTCAACCTCTGGGGAGATTACACCTTTGAGAACACGCCGCTGAAGGGGCTGATGCTGGGGGCGGGGGCGCGCTACACCGGCCCGATGGAAATTTCTCCGTCCAACGATGCGGGCAAGCTGGGCGGCACCACCCAGTACGATCTGGCGGCGTCGTATCGGATGGGCGACATTCTGCCTTCGCTGGCGGGACTGACGCTTAAGGCGAGCATGCAGAACATCACCAACAAAGAGACGCTGACCTGCTACGACGCGACCAACTGCTGGATTGGGCGCGACAGGACGTATCAGCTAGGGGCGAGTTATAGTTTCTAAGTAACTCCCTGTGAGTTCAAAATGTAGGCCGGGTAAGGCGTAGCCGCCACCCGGCAATAACCTTACTGCGCCGTCGCCTTCACCGGCACCGCCTCATCATTCGCCGCAGGCCGATTCTCCGGCACGCTGTCGCACGGTTTCTCTTTCGGGCAGACCCGATCCAGCATCTTCAGCGTCACGCCGTTGCTCCAGCCGAAGCCGTCCTGCAGCGGGTACTCGCCGCCGCCGCCGCCCGTTCCGGTTGTCGACACGTCATATTTCTCAACCAGTTTCTTCTCGCGGTCGTAGGTATGCTGAACGTTCTTCAGGAAGCGCCAGGTGACGTCCATTGAGACCTTCTCTTTCCCGTAGTTCTGCAACCCTTCCGCCGCCACCCACTGCAGCGGGGCCCAGCCGTTTGGCGCATCCCACTGCTGGCCGCTGTTGACGGTGGTGGTCGCTATCCCGCCCGGCTGCAGCAGGCGTGAAGACGTTGCCGCGGCGACTTTATCGGCCCGATCCTGCGCTGCCGCCTTCACGTAAAGCGGGAACAGGGCCGCTGCCGTGAGCTGATTGCGTACCTTCTTGCTCTTCAGATCGTAATCGGCGTACCAGCCCTCTTTATCATTCCACAGATGGCTCTCGATGGCCTTCTGACGGGCGGTGGCCAGCGCCTCAAACCTGTTTGCGCTGGCGGCGTCACCGCTCTCCTGGCTTGCCCGCGCCAGCAGTTTTTCCATTCTGAACATCAGGGCGTTGAGGTCCACGGGCACGATGCTGGTCGTGCGGATGGTGCCAAGCTTTTTCGGATCGTCCATCCAGCGGGAGCTAAAGTCCCATCCCGAGGCCGCGGCGGAACGCAGGTCACGGTAGATCTCGGTGGCGGGTCGGTTAGGGTTACTTTTGGCGGTATTCACATCGTCAAGCCAGGACTCCGGGCGCGGGGTGTCGCGGTCATCCCAGTAGCGGTTGAGGACAGCGCCGTCGTCCAGCTTCACCACGCGCTTGTTGGCCTGGCCCGGCTGAAGGGCGTCAACGCCGTCCATCCAGTAGGCATACTCTTTCTCCATCTGCGGACGGTATTTCTTCAGCGCATCGCTGTCGTGCGTCGCCAGCAGTTCCACCATCAGCGAGAAGAACGGCGGCTGGGAGCGGCTCAGGTAATAGCTGCGGTTGCCGTTGGGAATATGGCCGAAGGCGTCAATCTCATACGCAAAGTTATCCACCATATCGCTGATTTTGCCCCAGTGGCCGCTCTCCGCCAGGCCCAGCATGGTGAAATAGCTGTCCCAGTAGTAAACCTCGCGGAAGCGGCCGCCGGGGACAACGTAAGGTTTGGGTAATGGCAGCAGGGAATCCCATTTGTTGCTGGCTTTATCGGTGGTGCGGGTCAGCACGGGCCAGAGATCGTCAATGTGCTCGCGCAGGCTTTGTCCGGCAGGCGGAACATATTTTTCCCCTTCTGAAGGGAGCGTGAAGTTCATCTCGACAAAATGGCGCAGGTCAAAGCTGGACTGCGTGCGCTGCATCCGGTAATCCGCCAGGATCATGAGCGGGTCGCTTTTGGGGACGGCATCCGCGAAGGTTTTCTGATCGGGAAACAGTTTGGCTGTTTGCACGTCGCTAAACAGCGGGCCCAGCAAAATATCGGGTGAGGTTGTCTGGGATGCGGGGCTATCGTCGGCATAACCCATTGTCGTCATGCCGAGCAGCGCGCTTCCTAGCGCAAGCGGCAAGAACGCGGGGCGTAGTGTGCGAGGTCTTATCATTCTTTCGTCTCCTGTCTTCACTAAACAGCGTGACCGCTGTTGTCAATCACCTGAAAACCTTAGACGAATATTGCCCGCTTCGCGTTAAATATTGCTGGCCAGTCAGACCTCTTCCGTCGTCTGGCTGGCCTCCCGCAGCGTGCCCGGCGCATGGCCGATGATGCGCTTAAATGCCCGGCTAAACGCCGCCAGAGAGCCGTACCCCAGGCGCAGCGCAACGGTTTCAATCGGCTGATGTTCATGGCGAATGTACTGAATAGCCAGCCGCATCCTAAGCTCGCTGAGATATTTTGCCGGGGTCGTCCCCGTCGCGGCCAGAAACCGTTCGGCGAACACCGATCGGGACGTGCCCGCTTCTTTTGCCAGCTCCGCCACGCTCCAGTTCAGGCCAGGCTGCTGGTGCATGGCGTAAATGGCGCGGCTCAGGCGCGGATCGCGCAGGACCTGCACCCAGCCGGTGGCCTTACCACAGCCGCCTTCAACCCAGCCGCGCACGATTAACGCCGCCACCACGTCGGCCAGGCGCGCAAGGATCCCGGCGTACCCGGCCTGACGCGCGGCGGATTCCCGCTCCATCGCCGCCAGCAGCGGGTGAATTTCCGGCCAGGTGGTCATCAGCCGGCTGACCATCATCACTTCCGGCATCGCCTTGATCAGCGGCTGCATTCCGCCAAGCTCAAAATCCATGCATCCGCTAAAGATGAGGGTGTTCTCGCTTTCCGGGCAGGGCTCGCAGGTGATGGCACAGACCGAGCTGCAGATCGGCTCGCTCGGGAAGGCATTGACAGGAGTAATGGTTGCCTGCTCGTCAGAGAGCAGGGCATGGGAATTCCCGCCGGGAATAAAGAGCGCGTCGCCGCCGCTCAGTTCAAACGTCGCGCCGCTCTCCATTCGCAGCAGGGCGCTACCTTGGCTCACAAAATGGAACTGTGCCCTGCCGGGGGCCTGATGAAACGCGACGCCAAACGGCGCGCTGGCCTCGATTCGCCGGTATTTCACGCCTGACAGACGCATGCCGCGTAAAAGCTCGCTGATCAGATCGGGGGACTGTACGGTCATGGCGCAACTCCGGACGAATAATCAATAAGTGGAGATTATATGTCATAGATCGTCCAGGGTGAACCTTCTATGCTTTTGCGACAGTTGTCACATTTTTATAACGGGAGAAAAACAGATGAATTCATGTGTCGCGGCGAGCGAGGCGGTAGCGCCTGCAAAACCCGCCTGGCGGGCCGTCTATTCCCTGGGGCTGGGCGTGTTTGGTTTGATTACGGCAGAATTCCTGCCCGCCAGTCTGTTAACGCCGATGGCCGCGAGCCTGGGCGTCAGTGAGGGAATGGCCGGGCAGGCCGTTACCGCCACCGCGCTGGTGGCGCTGGTGACCGGGCTGCTGATTACGCCAGCGACCAAAAGCATCGACCGCCGCTGGGTGCTGATGTTTTTCTCGGTGCTGCAAATTATCTCCAGCCTGCTGGTGGCTTTTGCGCCGAATCTGCACGTCCTGCTGATGGGGCGTCTGCTGCTCGGGGTCGCCATCGGGGGTTTCTGGGCGATGTCGACGGCCACGACGATGCGTCTGGTTCCGGCGGATAAAGTGCCGAAGGCGCTGGCGGTGATCTTCTCCAGCGTATCGATTGCCACGGTGGTCGCCGCGCCGCTGGGAAGCTATCTGGGCAGCCTGATCGGCTGGCGCAACGTGTTTATTCTCTGCATTCTGCCGAGCATGCTGGCGCTGCTGTGGCAGCTCTGGGTGCTGCCGTCCATGAAGCCGGAGAGCAGCGGCAGCCTGAGTACCCTGTTCCGCGTGCTGCGTCGTCCGGGGATGATCGGCGGCATGCTGGCGACCATCCTGATCTTCAGCGGCCATTTCGCCTTCTTTACCTACCTGCGCCCGTTCCTGGAGACGGTGGGGCAGGCGAGCGTGGAGACCATTTCGCTGATCCTGCTGGGCTTTGGGCTGGCCAACTTTGTCGGCACCTCCATTGCCGGACATCTGCTGGCCCGTAATCTGCGCCTGACGCTGGCGCTGGTGCCGTTCGGCATGGGCGTACTCGCGCTGATGATGGTGGCGTTTGGTCATCTGGCGATGCTGGACGGGCTGCTGGTCGCCCTGTGGGGCTTTGCGTTTGGTCTGGTTCCGGTGGGCTGGTCAACCTGGCTTGCCACCACCGTTCCGGATGAAGCCGAGAGTGCGGGGGGACTGCTGGTGGCCTCCATTCAGCTGGCGATAAGCGCCGGTGCGGCCGGGGGCGGGGCGGTATTTGACCTCAGCGGCGCAAGCGGCGTGTTCGCGGGCAGCGGTTTCCTGCTGGTGACGGCGATGGTGATTGTGTTTATGGGGGTGAAGGTTAAGGCGGAGTGATGCATTTGCCGGGTGAGCGTTAACGCCACCCGGCGCAAGACTTATAGCCCTTTCTTATCCATAAATACCGCCAAATCCACCAGGCGGTTTGAGAATCCCCACTCGTTGTCATACCACGCCAGGATCTTCACCATGTTCCCGCCAATGACCAGCGTGGAAAGCCCGTCGATAATCGAGGAGCGCGGGTCGCCCTGGTAATCACTGGAGACCAGCGGCTCATCGCTATAGCCCAGAATGCCCTTAAGGGGCCCGCTGGCGGCAGCCTGACGGAACGCGTCATTCACCTCGTCGGCGGTGACGCTACGGCTCAGGGTGACCGTTAAGTCGACAATCGACACCACCGGCACCGGCACGCGCAGGGAGTACCCGGTCAGCCTGCCGTCCAGGGAGGGGATCACTTTCCCCAGCGCTTTTGCCGCGCCGCTTGAGTAAGGCACAATCGACAGCGCCGCCGCGCGCGCGCCACGCAGGTCTTTCTCCGGCTGATCGTGCAGCGCCTGGCTGTTGGTGTAGGCATGCGTGGTGTTCATCAGGCCATGCTCAATCCCGAACTGCTGATGCAGCACCTGAGCGGCCGGAGCCAGTCCGTTCGTGGTGCAGCTCCCGTTGCTCACCACCGCGTGGCGGGCGGGATCGTACTGATCGTGGTTGACGCCCATCACAATCGTCAGGTCGTCGTTCTTCCCGGGGGCGGAAATGATGACGCGCTTAGCGCCGCCGTGGGTGATATGCACCGCCGCTTTTTCCCGCTCGGTAAAGAAGCCGGTGGCCTCAATCACCACGTCAGCGCCGACGTCACGCCACGGGATATTCGCCGGGTCGCGTTCGCTAAACACCGCAATCCGCTGTCCGTCTACCTGCAGCGTGCCGTCTGCCGCTTCGACCGGTGCGGGCAATTTACCCAGAAGGGAATCATGCTTCAGCAGGTGGGCGAGGGTTTTACTGTCCGTCAGATCGTTAATGGCCACAATCTGCAGATCCGGGTTACCCAGCGCCGCGCGCAGGAAATTACGTCCGATACGGCCGAAACCGTTAATACCGACCTTAACCATAGTGCACTCCTTATCTCTGTTGTCTGGAGTCACTGTAGGCGTCGGGCCGGTTGGCGTAAACGACAAAAAAGGATCAGATTACGCCATCTTGCGGCAGTGGAAGCGCTGGCGGTACTCGCCGGGGGTGAGGTGAAGCTGCTTCTCAAAGATGCGGCGCAAATTAATGCTGGTGCCAAACCCGCTTTGCTCCGCCACGCGCTCAAGGGGATCCTGCGTCTGCTCAAGCAGCTGGCGGGCGGCGGCCAGACGCGCTTCGGTCACGTAGCGGGCCGGAGAAACGCCCGCGTCGCGGGTAAACACGCGGGTGAAATTACGCGGGCTCATCGCCGCTTTTCCGGCAAGATTTTCCACGCACAGGTCGGCGCTGAGGTTCTGCAGGATAAAGCGTTGCACCTCGCTTATTGGCCCTGACGTATCCGGCTGCTGCAGGCTGTAACGGCTGAACTGCAGCTGGCCGCCAGGACGGCGCAGATACATCACCATATCCTGCGCCACGTCGCGGGCGAGGGTAAATCCATAGTCGTCTTCCACCAGCGCCAGGGTCAGGTCGAACCCGGAGCTCACGCCGCCGGAGGTCCAGATGGGGCCATCCTGAATGTACAGCGGGCCGCCTTCGACCCGGACTGATGGGTACTGTGCCTGCATCGTCTCCAGCAGCCGCCAGTGGGTCGTCGCGCGCCGCCCGTCCAGCAGGCCGGTCTGGGCCAGCAGCATCGCGCCGCCGCAGATAGAGGCGACACGCCGGGCGTGGGGCGCGGCGAGGTGCAGCCAGTCTACCACCGCCGTGCTCTCCTGCTCGTTCATGCCGCGTCCGGTAATGATAATCGTATCCAGCGGTTCGCGTGGATCCAGCTCCGGCAGGCGGTAATCCGCCAGCAGGTTCAGGCCGGACTGGCCGTGGATCACCTGGTGAGGCTGCGTGGTGGCGATGATAATCCGGTAGCGGGGGGCCGCGAGCCCTTCCGGGTGCAGCCGGTTGGCCTGCATCAGAATGTCGGCGATACCGGCGGCCTCAAACAGCATGCCCCCGTCGGGAACAATAATCAGGATCTTCTTCATGTCCTGAAAAGTACCTTTATCACAGAATAAGTCAAGCCGCGCGTGCGTCCCGCGCTTCTGGCAAAGCAAAGCGATTTAAGTTCTTTGTTATTTCAGGCGTTATCCCCGATCGTCAGGGCACTGTCTCTGGCGAAACGGCGTCTGAAGGAATGGGTCAACGAAGCTCTCTCTATTTACATCCGCAACAGCGTGAACACATCCGCCATCTCGCATCGGGTTTTATATGGCGTAGCGAACTGCCCACGTGGCTGTTAATCATCACTATTTATGCCGGCTGGTTTGCCTCGCTGACGTTCTGGCAAACGCTCGGCCTGTTGCCCGCCACGCTGCTGCTCGTCGGGTTTACCGCCTGGTATATGTCCCTGCAGCATGAGCTGATCCACGGGCACCCCACGCGTTTTGCCTGGGTTAACCAGCTGTTCGGCACGCTTCCGCTGGCGGTCTGGTATCCGTACGGCCTCTACCGTGACTCCCATCTCGCCCATCATCGACACCATAGCCTGACCCATCCGGTGGATGACCCGGAGTCGTACTATTTTACCGACGAGAGCTGGGCGCGTTTTTCTCCGTGGCAAAAGCGCGTCATTCGGGCCCGGAATACCTTCGCCGGGCGATTGATGCTGGCACCGCTGCTGGATATCCTTCAGACGCTGGGCAGCGCCGCTGCGGCATTTCGTCATCTTCACCTGCGGGCCATGTCCATGTGGCTGGTTCACGCGCTGCTGCTGGCGGCACTCTTCGCGTGGATGACGCATGTCGGTTTTTCACCCGTCTGGTTCGTGCTGGCGGTCAGCTATCCGGCGCTGGCGCTGACCAAGGTCCGATCCTTTTTCGAACATCGCGCGGCGGACGATCCGCTCGCGCGCTCCGTCATTAACGAGGCCGGGCTTTTCTGGCGGGTACTGTTTTTAAATCTCAACTACCATTCAGTGCATCACGATTTACCCGGCGTTCCGTGGTACGGGCTGAAGGCGATCTACCAGCAAAACCGGGAGGCCTACCAGCAGCGAAACCGCGGTTTTCTCGTCAGGGGCTACGGTGAGTGGCTGCGTCAGTTCTGGGTCAGGCCCGTTGACGTCACCGTTCACCCCGGAAAACAACAGGGGGGAGGGATATGAGTAATCTGCTGGCGTTCCCCATGTACGCGGTGGATCGCGCCGACACCCGCGCGCTCTGGCTGGCGGTTAAAGGGTTACTGGCTGCCCGGGGCGTGTCCGTCGATCGCGACCCCGGCTGGCCGGAATTTGACCTGCTGACCCACTGGCAGCAGCCTGCACTTGTCCTCAGCCAGACCTGCGGCTATCCGCTGGTCACGCAGCTCCCGGAGGTGCAGGTGGTCGGCTGTTTTCACTACGCGGCACCGGGCTGCGAAGGGTTTCAGTACCGCAGCTTTCTGGTGGTACGGGAGGAGGATCGGCACCTCACTCTGGCGGATTTTCGCGGACGACGCGCGGTCTGTAACGCTCCTGACTCGCAGTCCGGCTATAACGCGCTGCGCAAAAAAGTGGCTCCCCTGGCGAGCGACGGTCCATTCTTCGCGCAAACGTCCTTTAGCGGCAGCCATCGCCAGTCGCTGATTGACGTCAAACGCGGGGCGGGGGATATCGCGGCCATCGACTGCGTCACCTGGGCGCTGCTGCAGCGCCATGAGCCGGAACGCCTGAAGGGGCTGACGGTCATTGACCATACGCCGCTGACGCCGGGACTGCCGCTGATCACGTCGACTAATACACCTCCTGACATGCTTAACGCCCTTCGCGATGCGCTCCACGCGCTCGTGAGTTCGCCGGAACACCGGGCCGTCTGCGACGCGGCGCTCATCAACGGTTTTAGCGCGGTGACGCGTCAGGCCTACGCCTCTTTGCTGGCGTGATAAATCTCCCGCGCGTCGGTAAAACAGCGCAGCGCCAGCGAGGAGACGGGTTTCTGCCTGCGCATAATCAGGCCGACAGGCGCGTCAATGTTCGCGTCGGCGATGGGGACAATCCTGAAATGGCTGTTCAGATCCTCCAGGCCGTTGTTCAGAGGCATTACGGCGCAGCACACGCCGCTCTGCACCGCCTGAATGATCTGGAACGTGGAGTCGCTCTCGAAAACGGAGGTTGGTTCAATGCCTGCCGCGTTAAGGCTGGCCTCCACGTGGGCCCGGTAGTGCATCCCTTTGGTCAGAAACCCCAGCGGAAAATCCGTCAGGTCGTGCCAGGCCAATGTCTCCCGATCGAGCCGGAAGCGGCGAGTGTCGTGCAGCAGGCCCATCTTCGTGTTTGGCAGCCGGATAATGTCGAACAGGCTGGTGTCGATGCTGTTCAGATAGCAAATGCCCAGCTCCAGCTGATTGCGGCTGACGCCGTCGGCAATCTGCGCGGAGGACATGGCGTAGAGGCTGTAGGTCAGCTCCGGGTATTTCTGCGTCAGCAGGCGGATAAAGATCATCGGATCGACGCTCGCCAGCGGCACCATCCCCAGACGGAGTTCGCCCACCACCTGACCTTTGCACAGCGCGGCTTCCGCCTGTAGCCCGTCGTGCGCGGCCAGCAGGGCGCGGGCCCACGCGAGGATGCGTTCTCCCTCCGGCGTAAACCCTTCGAAACGCTGCCCGCGCGCAATCAGCACCAGCCCCAGCTCCTCCTCAAGGCTGCGGATGCGCATGGAGAGGGTTGGCTGGGTGATGTTGCACTGCGAGGCCGCCTTGCCAAAATGGCGGGTCTCGTCGAGCGCGATCAAATATTTTAACTGTTTAATATCCATCTTTTTTACGCGCGCGCAGCCCTACAGCATACGGATCTCTTTCGAGCGCAGGGTGATGCGAACCGGAACGGATTTGTACGACGGCGTACCGCTGTCCTTGTCCAGATAGTCAAGGGGTACCAGCACGTTGGCCTCCGGGTAATAGGCGCCGACGGTGCCCGGCGCGATGCTGTACGCCACCACGGTAATGTCGTTCAGACGCTGAACGCTGCCGGGCAGGGCGGTCTCGATATCCACGCGGTCGCCGTGCTCCAGCCCTGACTGTGCCATATCGTCTTCGTTCATAAACAGCACGTCGCGGCGGCCAAACACGCCACGGTAGCGGTCGTCCAGGGCGTAAATGGTGGTGTTGTACTGGTCGTGGCTGCGCAGGGTGATCAGGCGCAGAACATGCTCACCTTCACCGCTGGCGTTCTCGTGCACGCCGTCGAACACCGAGAACATCGCTTTTCCCGTCGCCGTCGGCCAGATTCGCTGCGTCGGCGGCAGCGGCATACGGAAGCCGCCGGGCACGCGGATCCGCGCATTGTACTGCTCGAAGCCCGGAATGGTCTGTTCGATCAGCTCGCGAATGCGGTCGTAATCCTCAACCAGCGTCAGCCAGTCCACGCGGGTTTCCGTCAGGGTCGCTTTCGCCATGCCGGCGACGATAGCAGGTTCCGAACGCAGTAACGGCGAGGCGGGCTTCAGCTTGCCGGATGAGGCATGCACCATCGACATCGAGTCTTCGACGGTAATGGACTGACGCCCGGTGGCCTGAATATCCAGCTCGGTACGGCCAAGGCACGGGAAAATATAGGTCTCTTTGCCCACCAGCAGATGGGTTCGGTTGAGCTTGGTGCCGACGTGGACGCTCAAATCCAGGTTGCCCATCGCCGGGAACCCCCGCTCGTGATCGGGCATTGCCACCGCAAAATTGCCGCCGAGGCAGATTAGCGCCTTCGCGCGGCCGTCGATCATCGCCTGGGTGGCCTGTACCGCATCGTGTCCGTGGTGAGACGGCGGCTCAAAGCCGAACACGTCTTTCAGGCGGTTAAGGAATGCCGGCGCAGGCTTCTCGCTAATCCCGACGGTGCGGTTACCCTGCACGTTCGAGTGACCGCGAAGGGGGCAGATACCCGCGCCGGGCTTGCCGATATTGCCGCGCAGCAGCAGCAGGTCGGCGATCAGGCGGACGTTTGCCGTGCCTTTATTGTGCTGGGTAATGCCCATCCCGTAGGTAATGATGGTGGCATTCGATTTCGCATAGGCCTCGGCCACCTGTTTGAGCGTCGACTGGCTCAGGCCTGACTCGCGTTCGATCTCGTCCCAGCGGGTCTGCGCGATGTCGGCGGCGAACGCCTCAATGCCCTGGGTGTGCTCGGCAATAAAGGCGCGATCCAGCACGCCACCGCGTTCGGCCTCCATCTCCAGCAGGTGTTTGGCAATGCCTTTCAGCGCGGCGGCATCGCCTCCGGCCTTCACCTGGAAGTAGGTTGAGGCGATGTCGGTGGAACTGTAGGTCGCCATTTCAATCACGCTTTGCGGGTCAGCGAAGCGTTCGAGCGCGCGTTCGCGCAGCGGGTTAAAGACGATAATCGGCACGTTGCGGCGCGCCAGCTCGTGGAGCGTGCCCATCATGCGCGGGTGGTTCGTACCGGGGTTATGACCGATGGAGATCACCAGCTCGGTCTTGTCGAAGTCGTCCAGCGAGACGGTCCCTTTGCCGATGCCAATCGAACGGGGCAAGCCGACGCTGGTGGCTTCATGGCACATGTTCGAGCAGTCGGGGAAGTTATTGGTGCCGTATTCACGGGCGAACAGCTGGAACAGATACGCCGCTTCGTTTGAGGCGCGCCCGGAGGTATAGAACTCGACCTGGTCCGGTTCGAGCCCGCGCAACACCTCGCCGATGCGTTGAAACGCCTCGTCCCAGTCGACGGGCCGAAAGGTGTCGCTTGCCCGGTCATAGCGCAGGGGATGCGTCAGCCGACCGTAGCCTTCCAGCTCGAAGTCCGATTTTGCCAGCAGGGAGGAGACGCTGTTTTCTGCCAGAAACGCGGGGGTGACGCGTTTGCTGGTCGCTTCCCAGGTCACCGCTTTGGCACCGTTCTCGCAGAACTGGAACGTCGACTTATGTTCTTTATCGGGCCACGCGCAGCCCGGACAGTCAAAACCGTCTGGCTGGTTGGTACGCAGCAGCGTGGCGGGAGCATCAAGGGTATCCATTTGAGTACGCACCGCGATGGCCGTCGCTTTTAGCGCGCCCCAGCCTCCGGCAGGACCGTCATAGTGTCTGATGCCCGGCACTGAGCGTCTTTTTTTGTTCATACCCACTCCTGATTTGTTCGGTCGCACAACGTCTGAACGCATAGAGCACTGCAGGGGACAATAAGCGAAAGCAATGACCACCGAAAATCGGGCCCACGCGTTGCGTGAAAATGCTTTTCCTTAAAGTGTTTTTATTACAGTGCGTTATCCGATCTGGTGATTAAATATTTAAAGAAATTATAACGAATATTTATCATTTGAATAATAAATCTTATCTATCGCGCGGTAGGCGGGATAGATGGCAGGTAGCGAGAGAAGATGTAGCGACAATAAAACTTCGAATGAAGCTGGCAGACGTTAGAAACAGAGGACGCTCGCGTCTGGCGTGCCGTTGCGCACATTTCACGCTGGCGATAATGCCGGGAAGGTTAACTACGACTTAATATTTAATGGCGATAATTTATGCCGAACAGGGTAATGATCGCGTCGCGAAATAGAGAGTTATTTTGCGCCGTAAAATTAACGCTGCGTTGCATAAGTGAAATATACGCACTATGGTCATGAGCAGTTTTCAATATTAAAGATGCGCTAATCGTGCAACAAATAATTCATCGATGATATATCCATTTGGCCTCAAAAATACGCGAATTCTACTAATTATGGTAGTGGCGATAATAGCCATGTTGCGTTAATGAAAGTGGTTCTCTTTTGGGTTTTTTATTTGAAAATCATGATCTTAATACTGTCCATCATGAAGAAATAAGAAAGTTGTAGGCCCGATCTGTTTTTATCATAGGATTAATCTTATATTTTGCCGACTGCTTCATTTACCAACAGTTACCTGACGGTAAATATTGAATTGAAGCGAAGCTCATGTAAACTTGTTTACCGTTTGTCAAAATATGTCAGGAAGACGCTGGGCCTTATTCTGAAGGGCTCGTGCGGTAGCTATGCCCTTAAAATAGTAACACCCCGAAAATATCCTGACTATTTTAACAATAGCACTTAAGTCAAACTTCATCCCCTTATCTTCATCATCGAAATATCGCTACGGAAAAGCATATGAAAATGCGCGTACTGTTTTCACTTCTGTTTGTAATGGCGGTGGCGGGCTGTAAAGCGCCGCAGAAACCTGTGGTCAACGACGATACGATCGAGACCAGCCAGGTCAACGGCGTCACCTTAACCCACCGTCACGCCGTGACGCCGCCAGCGGAGTTCACGCCGGTCAACGAGCCGTATCGTGCCATGTATCCGGCCTCCCTGATGAGCCGTCCTGACTTCGGCGGCAAAGTTATCCGTCATCTTGAGACCGGAAAAACCTACGTGGTGCTGGGGCAGGTTGAACACTACTGGATGGCGCTTGCCGATGAAGGTAATGAACAGCTGATTGGTTACGTCCCGATGCGCGCCGTGATCAAGGCTGACCAGTACGACGCTGCCGTGCGTAAACAGGCTATTCGTCCGAAGGCACGTAAAAAAGCGACCTGCGTCGATGTCGATGGCAACAGCAAGGCCTGCAAAGACAGCGCTAACGGTACCTGGATCCTGAACTAAACGGCTTTCATGAGCGCATTTTTATGAATCATAAAAATTTTCATAAGCTGTGGTTACTCTTTTACGCGGTGATTTTCGCCCTGGTCAGTGGCTGTACGTCGTCTTCACACAGCGACCCCTCTCGCTACAACCTGCAGTTTCAGGCTCATCCACAAATCAATGACTCTGCGCCGCTTAAGGTCCGGGTGCTGTTGCTGAAATCCGATGCGGATTTCATGTCCAGCGACTTCTACTCCCTGCAGAACAACGCGTCAGCCACGCTTGGCGCGAATCTGCTGAACAGCGATGTGTTCTTCCTGATGCCGGGACAGCTGTCAAAAACCCTCAGCGGGCAAAGCTCTCCGGAGGCCCGCTACATCGGCGTGATGGCGGAGTATCAGGTGCTGGATGGCAAAAAATGGCGCGTTTCACTCCCTCTGCCTGTGCCTGGCGAAAATCATATCTACCAGTTCTGGAAAGGGTCCGCAGATGAACTCCAGGCCAACGTTTTTCTCGACGTGAACGGCATTCGGGTCATCAGCCAGTAACGCGCTTCAAAACAGGAAACACATCATCATGACGAAAGCAGAAAAGGTCGTCTGGACCGAAGGCATGTTCCTGCGTCCACACCATTTTCAGCGGACTGAAAGCTATCTGCTCAACCATGTTCGTGAATGGGGTGCGCTACAGCGGTCATATCTCTGGGGTTTTCTTGACGTTGAACTGGATGAAGCGATGCTTCGTCAGGGATGCATTGCCCTGAGCTACTGCAGCGGCCTGCTGCCGGACGGAACCTTCTTCCAGGTCCGTAACGGGCGCAACGGCCCTGTGCCGCTCAAAATCCCTGACAATCTTACCAACGAAAAGGTGGTGCTCGCGCTGCCGGTTCGTCGCGGCGAGAGAGAAGAGGTGATTTTTAGCGAAGAGCCGTCCTCGCTGGCGCGCTTCGTCGCCTTCGAGCAAGAGGTGGAAGACGATAACGCCATGTCGGTGGGGGATGCCACCGTCCAGTTTGGCCGCCTGCGTCTGACCCTGATGCTGGAAAAAGACCTCACGGCAGAGTGGACCGCCATCGGCGTGGCGTTTGTCACCGAGAAGCGTAACGACAACCACGTGCGGCTCGACAACAGCTATATCCCGCCGATGCTGAACGCCAACAACAGCCCGCAGATCTACAGCATGATCAACGATCTGCACGGCTTGCTGGTACAGCGCAGCCAGCAAATTGGCGGTCGCTTGCGCCAGCCCGGCCGCTTTAACACCTCTGAGCTAATTGAATTTACGCTGCTTTCGCTGGTGAACCGTCATCTGGGTGAGGTATCGCATTTAAAAACCCTCCCGCTGCTGCATCCCGAAACGCTCTGGCGCAGCTGGCTGCCGTTCGCGACCGAACTCGCCACCTGGACCTCGCAGCGCGCCGCCGAAAGCGTGCTGCCGATTTACGATCATGACGATCTGGCTAACTGCTTCAGCAAGCTGATGCTGATGCTGCGTCAGGGGCTGTCGCTGGTGATGGAAGACCATGCGATCCAGCTGCCGCTTAACGAACGCTCTCACGGCCTGAACATCGCCACGGTGCCTGAAACCAGCATGGTGCGTGAGTTCGGCTTCGTGCTGGCGGTAAAAGCCAATGTGCCGGGCGAACACCTGCAAACCCATTTCCCGGCGCAGATGAAGGTCGCACCGGTGTCGAAAATCCGCGATCTGGTTCAGCTGCAGCTGCCGGGCATTATGCTGCGCGCCATGCCTGTCGCGCCGCCACAGATCCCGTGGCATGCCGGCTACAGCTACTTTGAACTGGAGAAGGGCAGCGAGCTGTGGCACGAGATGGATAAGTCCGGCGCATTCGCCCTGCATCTCGCAGGGGAATTCCCGGGGCTGGATATGGAGTTTTGGGCCATCCGTAGCCCGACAGAATAATAAAGCGAGCGCTTAATATGCAGGAACGACAGGACACCGGCAGCGATGCCGCGTTTACCGGAGCCAGTAGCAACAATCAGCTGGTGGCGGCCGCCAACCCGCTGCTCAATGCGATTCCGCAGATCCGTCACTCGGTGTCGCATGACGATCAGGTGGCGCTCCGCCAGCGCCTGATCGATGAGATTCGCCGTTTCGAAGTCCGCTGTCAGCAGGCGGGGCTGCCCTACGAAGTGATCGTCGGGGCACGCTACTGCCTGTGCACGGCGCTCGACGAGGCCGCCGCGCTCACCCCCTGGGGCAGCAGCGGCGTCTGGTCAAGCAACGGTCTGCTGGTGACGTTCCATAACGAAACCTGGGGCGGCGAGAAGTTCTTCCAGCTGCTGGCGCGCCTGTCGCAGAACCCGCGCGAGCATATTCTGCTGCTGGAGATGATCAACTACTGCCTGCTGCTGGGCTTCGAAGGACGCTACCGGGTGCTCGACAATGGCCGCACCCAGCTTGAAACCATCAAGCAGCGCCTGTGGCAGATGATCCGCGGCGTGCGCGGCAGCTATCCGCCAGCGCTTTCTCCCCATCCGGAAGATCGCCCGGTGCTGCGCAAGCTCTGGCGGCCAATGGTTCCCCTGTGGGCCTGCGTGGCGCTGGCCGGGTTTATCGCCTGCCTGTTTTATATCGTACTCAACTGGCGTCTCGGCGATAACACCAGCCCGGTGCTGGCGAAGATTTACCAGTCCCAGCTGCCGGAAACCACGATTCAGCAACCGGCCCGTCAGCTACCGGCGGTGCTGAACCTGCGCGGCTTCCTGAAGCCTGAAATCGAGGCTGGCCTGGTGGCGGTGAAAGACGAAGCGGACCGCAGCGTCGTGATCTTGAAAGGCGACGGGCTGTTTGCCTCTGCGTCTACCGTCGTACGCGATCGCTATGAGCCGGTCATCAACCGCATTGCCCAGGCGATGAATAACGTCAGCGGCAAAATTCTGGTGGTGGGCTACAGCGACAACGTGCCGATCCGCAGCGCGCGCTTTGCCTCCAACTATGAACTCTCTCTGGAACGCGCCCGCTCGGTACAGAAAATGCTGCAGGGAAGCCTCTCTCAGCCTGGCCGCGTGAAGGCGGAAGGGCGGGGCGAGATTAACCCGGTGGCGCCGAACACGACGCCTGAAAACCGCGCCCGTAACCGCCGTGTGGAAATTACTCTGCTGGTGTCGCCTGAAAACACGCAGGCTGAGCTGAACGGATTGCCGCAAGGAAACTAAGGAATGCTGACTACACTTCTTTCCATTTTGACCAACCGCATTCTGTGGAGCTTCCTCGGCGTCACGGCGCTGGCGGCGGTGATCTGGATGATTGGTCCCCTGCTGTCCATCGTGGACACCCGACCGCTTGAATCGGAACAGAACCGCATCATCAGTATTGCCGTGGTCTACCTGCTCTGGGCGCAGGGCCACATTCTGCCGCGCCTGTACAATGCCTGGCTGAACCGCAAGCTGATGGACAAGCTCAAAGAGAACGCGGAAAGCCCGGAAGCCGCGGACCCGCAGAAGCGCCTGAACAGCGAAGAGCAGATCCTCGCCAGCCGCTTTGATGAAGCCGCGCAGATGCTGAAAAAAGCGCACTTCAGCAAGGCGGGACAGGGCGCCCAGTGGACGCAGCGCTTCAGCACGCAATATCTCTATCAGCTGCCGTGGTACGTCATTATCGGCGCGCCGGGATCCGGTAAAACCACGGCGCTGGTCAACTCCGGGCTGCAGTTCCCGCTGGCGGATCGTTTCGGTAAGACCGCCCTGCGGGGGATTGGCGGCACGCGCAACTGCGACTGGTGGTTCACCAACGAGGCGGTGCTGCTGGACACGGCGGGCCGCTATACCACTCAGGAGAGCGAGCAGGTTCAGGACGCCGGTGAATGGCTGGAGTTCATGGGGTTACTGCGTAAGTATCGCCGCCGCCAGCCGATCAACGGCGTCATCATCACCATCAGCATTTCTGACCTGCTTACCCAGTCTGCCGAGGCCTCCCGCCAGCAGGCGGTGAACCTGCGTCAGCGTCTGTCCGAGCTGCATGAACAGCTGGGTATTCGCTTCCCGGTGTACGTGATGGTGACCAAGGCCGACCTGCTTAAAGGCTTCCGCGCCTGGTTTGCCGACTACGACAAAGCCCAGCGCGACCAAATCTGGGGCTTCACGCTGCCGTGGGAGCAAACCAAACACGCCGATTACGACCTGATGGGCAACTTCCAGCAGGAGTTTTCTCTGCTGCAGCAGCGCCTTGACGCCGGGCTGCCGGAAACCATGCTGAAAGAGCATGACGCGAAAACCCGCGCAGAAGCGTATCTCTTCCCGCAGGAGTTCGCCGCGCTGCGTCCCCTGCTGGCGGACTACCTGAGCACGGTCTTCGCCCGCTCCAACTTCGAAACCGAGTTCTCTCCGCGCGGGATCTACTTCGCCAGCGGGACGCAGGAAGGCATGCCGTTTGACCGGGTGATGGGCGAACTGAACCGCGCGCTGTCGCTGCCGGAAGGGGCGGAGGCGGATAACTGGGATTCGGTCAGCAAAGAAGCGCCTATTCCGGGGGCTAAAGGCCAGAGCTTCTTCATTAAGAACCTGCTGCAAAACGTCATCTTCCAGGAAGCCGGTATCGCGGGCGAAAACCGCTGGTGGGAGCTGCGCAACCGGGCGGTGATCTGGTCCGGCTACGCGGCGCTGCTGGCCCTGCTGGCGATCCTCGGCGGGCTTTGGCTGACCAGCTATGCCAAGAACAAAACCTATCTTGCAGAGGTGGATGCGAAGGTGCCGCTGCTCGACCAGCAGAGCAAAGCCTTACAGAACCAGCCGCAGCGCGACCTGTTCGAACTGCTGCCGCTGCTGAATGGTCTGGTCGACCTGCCGAAAAGCGACGCGTTTGATGTGAACGATCCGCCGATTTCGCGCCGCATGGGTCTCTACCGCGGGGATGACGTCAGCGATGCCTCGCAGTCTCTGTACCAGAAGGCGCTGGATCAGATGCTGCTGCCTGCCGTCGCTATGCACATCACGACCTGGCTTCGCAACGACAACGGCAGCGACGTGGAGTACAGCTATGAAGCGCTGAAAGCCTACCAGATGCTGTATCAGCCGAAGCACTATGACGGCAAGTTCCTGCACTCGTGGGTCATGCTGAACCTGCAGCGTAACCTGCCGCAGAACGTCACGAAGGCGCAGCTGCAGCAGCTTGAATGGCACCTGACGCAGCTGCTGGAGCCGAAGATTCAGGCCTCGCCGTACGCGCAGGATGAATCGCTGGTCGCCCGTGAACGCGCGATGATTAACCAGCAGCCGCTCTCCACGCGCGTTTACGGTCGCCTCAAGCGCCTGCTGGAGCATGATGAGAACCTCAAGCCGGTCTCCCTGTCCGACCTGGGCGGACCGCAGAGCGAGCTGGTGTTTTCCCGCAAAAGCGGCAAGCCGGTGAGCGAAGGCGTACCGGGCCTCTATACGCCGGACGGCTACTGGAAAAGCTTTAATAGCCAGATTGACAGCGTCACTACCGCCCTGCATGAAGATGACGCCTGGGTGCTGGGGGCCGCCACGGCGCAGGAGGATAAACAGCAGGTCGATAACGCCGTACGCCAGCTTTACATGCGCGACTTTATCGCCAACTGGGATCGCTTCCTCGCCGACATTCAGCTCAATAACAGCGCCGATCTTTCCCAGCGCATCAACACCGCGCGCCTGCTATCCGGCGCCAACTCGCCGCTGCGTCGTCTGGTGCAGAACCTCAGTCAGGTGCTGAGCCTGTCGCGCAATGCGCCAGCGCCGGAAGATGCGGCTAAAGCGCAGGATCAGAGCAACCGCGCCACCCGCACGCTGGAAGCGCTGTTCAGCAACAATGACGCGGCGCCGACCCAGGCCGCCGTGGTTACGCAGGCGCCGGAACAGCTGGTCACCGACCACTATGCGCCAATGATTGAGCTGGCGCAGCCGCTGGAGAAGGGCGGCAAGACCATCGTGTTTGATGATTTCCTCAAGCAGGTGGACGAGCTCTATCGCTACCTGACCGCCGTTCAGGATGCCGCCAACAGCGGGATGCCTGCGCCGGGCGGGGAGGCAATCAGCCGTCTGCAGGCCAGCGCAGGTCGCCTGCCGGGCGGGCTGCAAACCATGTTCAGCAATATGGCGGTGGGTGCCAGCAGCGATACCCAACGCCGCGATCTGGAAAACGTGCGTAAGCGAATTAACGTCGAAGTGGGCGGTTTCTGCCGTCAGGCGATCGCCGGTCGCTACCCTCTGGTGCGTAGCGCCAGCACCGAGGTTACCCCTGACGATCTCGCGCGCATGTTTGCGCCGGGTACCGGGCTGATGGACGCCTTCTTCCGCGACAATCTGACTAATAAGGTGGATACCACCCAGGCAAACTGGCGCTTTATGCCGGGCATCGACGGTAAAACGCTGCCGGGAAGCGAAGGGCTGCTGAGACCGTTCCAGCAGGCCCAGTCGATTCGCGACGCCTTCTTTGCGAACGGCGCAACCACGCCGTCCTTCAAGGTCACGGTCCGCACCGTGCGAATGGACAACACCATCCTGAACCTGACCCTGGACGTTGACGGCCAGCTGCTGCGCTACAGCCACGGCCCGCAGGCCGTGCAGATCATGAACTGGCCGGGGCCGGGCGGCACCAACCAGGTCCGCATGCAGCTGGGGCTGGCGAACGGCAGCACGGCAACGCTGACGACCAACGGCGCATGGGCGCTCAACCGCTTCTTCGATAAGGCGAGCACCAGCCCGGGCGCGGGTAGCCTGAGCCGTCAGGCCACCTTCAACGTCGACGGTCATCAGGTCACGCTGGAGTTTGCGCCAAACAGCATTCGTAACCCCTTCCAGCTTCCCCGTTTTTCATGCCCATAACCGCAAGGACAGCCGTATGACGAATACCCCTGCGATGAACCGCTACAGCTGGTACGGCAAGTTGCCCAGCGCCGGAGATTTTTTGCAGCGCCGCTTTCCTGACACTTTACAGCGCCAGTGGTCACACTGGTTCCAGGTCGGCCTGCTGGCCTGGCAGCAGGAAGAGCAGCGCAGCGGCGAGCGACAGTTCCACAAAGCGCCGGTCTGGAATTTTGTGGTACCGCCCATGCTGGGCAGCCAGATGATCCAGATGGGCTGCCTGCTTCCCGGCCGCGACAGCGTGGGCCGACAGTACCCGGTTTGCCTTCAGCTGAGCTTCTCTCCGTCAGAGTGGTCGAGCAGCCTGCTGAGCCAGTCTGAAAGCTGGTACCAGCAGATTGGGCGCCTGGGGCTGCACGCGGTGCGCAACAGTTTTTCCGCCTCGCAGCTGGATGAGATGCTGATGACCATTCCGGCACCGCAGCCCGTCGAGCCGCAAAAGCGCTCCGACATCCTGGATGTGATTGGCTATGACGAGGACGGCCAGAGCACGCTGGGCTGGCCTCAGGCGGCAGAGTGTTTTGATCCGCTGCGCCAGACCAGCTACTGGTGGACCAACCGCTGCGACGGCTACCCGCTGTACACCCACGTGCACAGCGGCAACTTTACCGGGCAGCTTTTCACCCTGCTGTTCGACCCGGCAGGCGGCGCCCGTCCGGGGCGTCACGGTCTCTATCCGCCCATGTTTGAATAAGCAGGGATCTCATGAATATCGAAGAATTTCTCGCGCCGATAAGCGCCGACAGGCCCTGCGGCGAAAACCTGGAGTACGACGCTGACTTCCAGGCCATGAATCAGGCAAGCCTGGGGAAAGCGGAACAGCAGTTTGGCGACACCATTATCCCGGCAGAGCCCGCGGACTGGAACACGGTGGAAAAATACGCCACCAGCCTGTTGTTCCGCACCAAAGATCTTCGCGTACTGCTGGCGTTAACCCACGCCTGGACGCGCCGCCGCGGGCTTGCGGGCTACGCGGACGGGTTATTGCTGGTGCAGGAGGCCATCGCCCGTTACTGGGAGCCGCTCTATCCGCTGCTGGAAGAGTATGGCGAAACCGACCCGTTCTATCGCATTAACGCCCTGGCAGGGCTGAGCGACAAATCCGACCTTACCGTCGCCGTGCGTAACGCCTCGCTGCTGCGTTCCAACGGCGATGAAATCTCGCTCAAGGATGCTCAGGCGCTGCTGGACGGCAGCAAGACGGAGTGTCCGGACTATCCCGGCGGCCGTCCGCGGCTGATTGACGAGCTCTCTCGCGGCAACCAGCCGGGAACCGCCGCGGTTATCGTCATTAACGAACGGCTGCTGGCCATTCGCGAGCTGCTTACCGGGCATCTTGGTGAAAGCGGCGTGCCCGAGATGGAGCAACTGCTGAAAACCGTCGGGCTGGTGGCGAGCGCCTGTCAGGTGACCGACATCAGCACGCTGCTGCCGAACCGTGAGGCGCAGGCCCAAACGCAGGCTGCGCCGCAGCCGGCGCCCGCGCAGCCCGTTCAGACGGTGACCGACTGGCGCAGCGTGCAGGTCACCAGCCGCGCCGACGCGCAGCTGATGCTGGAAAAAGCGAAGCAGTATTTTGCGCAGTACGAACCCAGCCACCCCGCGCCGCTGATGATTGAGCGGGTGCAGCGGCTGTCAGAACTTAACTTTATGGACATTATTCGCGACCTGGCGCCAGACGGCGTTAACCAGCTGGAAAACATCTTTGGGCGCCGCGAATAGCGCGTCCAGGGATTATGACGACAGGCATGGAGCCTGCCGTTTCACCTTCACCGCGCATCTTTGATGGAGAACATCATGGCAATGAGTAACAGTGGGCAGAAATTCATCGCACGTAACCGTGCCCCCCGCGTGCAGATCGAGTACGACGTAGAGATCTACGGTGCAGAACGTAAAATTCAGCTGCCGTTTGTGATGGGCGTCATGGCCGATCTGGTCGGCAAACCGGTGGAAAATCTGCCGGCCGTCGACGAGCGTAAATTCCTCGAAATCGATATCGACAACTTTGACGAACGCATGAAGGCGCTGAAGCCGCGTGTGGCGTTCCAGGTGGATAACACCCTGACCGGCGAAGGCAAGCTCAACGTCGATCTGACCTTCGACAGCATGGACGACTTTCTGCCGGATGCCGTGGCCCGCAAGGTCGAGCCGCTGAACAAGCTGCTGGAAGCGCGTACCCAGCTCTCCAACCTGCTGACCTATATGGACGGCAAAAACGGTGCGGAAGAGCTGATCGCTAAAATTCTGCAGGATCCGACGCTGCTCAAATCCCTGAGCCAGTTGCCGAAAAATGACGAAAGTGCGAAAGGTAGCGAGGAATAATCGATGAGCAACCAGACTCAACAACATGAGCAGCAGGCGGGTCAGGCGTTCAGCCAGGATGAATTCAGCGCGCTGCTGAACAAAGAGTTCCGCCCGAAAACCGATCAGGCCCGCTCCGCCGTAGAAAGCGCGGTCAAAACCCTGGCGCAGCAGGCGCTGGAAAATACCGTCACCTTCTCGAACGATACCTACCGCACCATCCAGAACCTGATTGCCGGTATCGACGAGCAGCTCTCGCAGCAGGTGAACCAGATCATTCACCACGACGAGTTTCAGAAGCTGGAGAGCGCCTGGCGCGGTCTGAGCTACCTGGTGAACAACACCGAAACCGACGAGATGCTGAAAATCCGCTTTATGAGCATCTCCAAGCAGGAGCTGGGCCGCACCCTGAAGCGCTACAAGGGCGTGGGCTGGGACCAGAGCCCGATCTTCAAGAAAATCTACGAGCAGGAGTACGGTCAGTTTGGCGGCGAGCCGTTTGGCTGCATCGTGGGCGACTACTACTTCGACCACAGCCCGCAGGACGTTGAGCTGCTGGGCGAAATGGCGCGTATCGGCTCTGCGGCGCACTGTCCGTTCATCACCGGTACCGCACCGGGCGTGATGCAGATGGAGTCCTGGCAGGAGCTGGCCAACCCGCGCGACCTGACCAAAATCTTCCAGAACACCGAATACGCCGCCTGGCGTTCGCTGCGTGAATCTGAAGACGCCCGCTACCTGGGCCTGGTAATGCCGCGCTTCCTGTCGCGCCTGCCGTACGGCATTCGCACCAACCCGGTCGACAGCTTTGACTTTGAAGAGCAGACCGACGGCGCGAACCACAACAGCTACTCCTGGGCGAACGCCGCCTACGCGATGGCTGCCAACATCAACCGTTCCTTCAAAGAGTACGGCTGGTGCACCTCGATCCGCGGCGTGGAGTCCGGCGGGGCGGTAGAGAACCTGCCGTGCCACACCTTCCCGAGCGACGACGGCGGCGTGGACATGAAGTGCCCGACCGAGATCGCCATCAGCGATCGTCGTGAAGCCGAGCTTGCGAAAAACGGCTTTATGCCGCTGGTTCACCGCAAAAACTCCGACTTTGCCGCCTTCATCGGCGCGCAGTCCCTGCAAAAACCGGCCGAGTACCACGACCCGGATGCCACCGCCAACGCGCGTCTGGCCTCCCGCCTGCCTTATCTGTTCGCCTGCTGCCGCTTTGCCCACTACCTGAAGTGCATCGTGCGCGACAAAATCGGCTCCTTCCGCGAGCGCGAAGAGATGGAGCGCTGGCTGAACGACTGGGTGATGAACTACGTGGACGGCGACCCGGCGAACTCCTCCCAGGAGACCAAGTCCCGCAAACCACTGGCGGCTGCGGAGGTGCAGGTGCAGGAGATTGAGGACAACCCGGGCTACTACGCCGCGAAGTTCTTCCTGCGTCCACACTACCAGCTGGAAGGTTTGACCGTTTCCCTGCGTCTGGTTTCTAAACTGCCGTCGCTGAAGACGAAGGATGCGTAAGTGAGTTTCGCCCGGCGGCGCTACGCTTGCACGGGCCTACCGTAAAACGTGCAATCTATTGATATCGTTGCTCAATGTAGGCCGGGTAAGCGCAGCGCCACCCGGCAAGAAAGACTTCACATTCATTCCGTTATTTCGGGGGAATGTAAGACTGTCAAATGACACGGGTCATTTGATGTGAGGCAGAGGTAAAATATGGACGGTTTTATTCAGCCCCATGCTTTCCTGTTTGCCATATAAGTGCTTTTTCGAAAGCAATATTGTTCATCCACGAAGAGTAGATATTATGGCTATTGATATGTTTCTGAAGGTCGAGGGTGTTACGGGCGAATCTAAAGATTCTAACCACACCGGCTGGACTGATATTACCTCCTTCTCCTGGGGCGCTTCCCAGCCAGGTAATATGAGCGTTGGCGGTGGCGGCGGTGCCGGTAAAGTTAACTTCAACGACCTGCACGTTAACGCCCTGATCGACAAATCCACCACCGCTATCCTGAAGCACTGCGCCAGCGGTAAACACCTGACCAAAGTTGAACTGTCCGTCTGTAAAGCCGGTGGTCAGCAGGTGGAATACACGCGCATCACGCTGGAAGATGTGCTTGTGACCTCTGTTCAGTACACCGGTGCAGACAACGGCGATACCGTTGGTGTGACCTATGCATTCCAGGCTGCGAAAGTGAAACAGCAGTACTGGGAGCAAACCACTGCCGGTGGTAAAGGTGCTGAAAGCAGCGCTGGCTGGAACATCAAAGAGAACAAAGAAGCGTAATCGCGTGTGTGGCCGGGGAGTTTTCCCCGGTCATTATTAACCGGGAAGGAAGATAGCATGGCAAGTTTGCAGGAAGGAGGCGCCCGTCCTCTCACCATTGGCGAAATAGCACTGGCGCGCTCGGTTTTTGGTGACGCAATAAAGTACTCCGAAGTTAAAGTCCATAATAAAAGCTATTTACCATTTAATATGCAGTCGACAGATGTCGCGATGACTCCCAATGGTGAGCTCTATTTTCGCGAGCCGCATTATCGGGATGACTTTTCAATAGAGGTTCCGCGATATAAGCACTGGTTTATTCATGAAATGGTGCATGTATTGCAGCATCAGATTGGAATGAATGTTCGAACCCGAGGCGCATTCAGTTGGGCAGCAAGTTATAATTATTCTCTCCCACCCGATAAAAAACTCTCGGACTTTGGTATGGAGCAGCAGGCTTCTATCATTTCAGATTTTTATTATTTGATAAATTACGGCCTGGGTGATTTCCGAAACATTGCAGGATTTGAGGGAATTATCGGACCCGACCTGAAGGATAAATACCTGCAGGTATTATCGTTGTTTATTCAAAATCCTAAAGACCGGCGGGTATGGTTATGAAACAGTTACTCAGTGTTGTAGCAATCGCATTAACGGTGAGTGCCTGTGTATCTCATCCTGCACAATATCAGTCGCTTTCGGTTACGCTAAAGAACAACGAACCCTGCTTTGCTATTCCCGCTAACTCCGGGTTAGACGCGCCTGTCACCAGCCATTCACCCACCATAATGAAACGCGCGGGAAATGATTGGAAAGCGGTATCGCCTCCGTCAACGTTTAGCCCTGAGGTGACGTTAACGACCCAACAGTGCCACCAGTGGAAGGGGATTGCATGGCAAGCCGGGGAATATGATGTTGCTCTGAAAGTGTCAGGGAAAAACGATTCTATTCGCTACGCTGCCCGTTTCACCTTACAAGAAGGTCCTTCAGGCCAGTTTAAGCTTACGCAGACTGAATAGAATGTGTTAACCCCAAACGCCGCCGTTCTCGCCCCGAGAGCGGCAGCGTTTGAGCGCTAATCATACCAGCAGGAATACGCCATGCGATTCACGATTATTTCTACGAAACCCGGTCATCAGCCGCCGCAAAGCAGCTGTGATTTTTACGCCCCGGGCGGCACTATTGGGCGCGGTACGGATAACAATCTGGTGTTGCCGGACAATGACCGCACCATCTCTCGTCTGCAGGCTATTGTTCATGTTGACGCCAATGGTGAATGCCGCGTCACCAACCGTGGCAGCGTCACCCGCGTGGTATTGAATGATATTCCGCTGGAGCGGGGGCGTCAGGTTGAACTGCAGGATGGCGACATTCTCGGTATTGATGACTACCGCATCGAAGTGGCCGAGCTTATCCACGACACGCAGCCCGTGAGCCGTATGGCGGCCAGCATGCAGCAGCAGGCGCGTCCGGCAGCCGCATCCGCGCCCGCTCCGCAGCCGAAACCGGCCAGTGCCGCACCGCGCGGAAAAACCGAGCCGACCGCCGTGCCAACGGAAATCTGGGATAGCCTGATGCAGGAGTTCTCCATCTCCGACAGCATCTCCAGCAACCGCACAAAACCGCAGCCTGCGGCGTCGCACGATCCGTTCTCTCAGCCTGCGGCCCCGGAGCGTAACGCCGAAGATCCGCTGGCGATGTTCAACGACAGCGATCCCACGCTCGAGCGTAAGCATGTCGACCCGGACACGCTGTTCAGCGACGAGGCGTTGTTCAAAAAAGACAGCATTTTCGACGACGTTACCCCGTCTACGCTGGTACCGCCGGGCGAGACGAACCCCGTTAAGCCAGAGCAAGAGGCGGCGGATGAGCTCGATCCGCTGGCGCTGTTTGGCGGTAAGGCCAGCGCGCCGGCCGCGCGAAATGACGACCCGCTCGGGCTGATGGGCGGCGCGCCGTTAACCCATCCGGATGACATGATTGACGATAAGCCTGCGCCAGTGCCGGAACCTGAGCAGGCAGAGGACGTGCTGGCCGACTCCCCGCTGTTCGCCCCTGAGCCGCAGGAAGAACCGCGTGCTGAAGAGGAGCCGGCGCGACCGGATTACGCTGGCTTCACGATGCCGACGCCACAGGCCGTTGCGCGCAGCAGCGCGCAGGCACCGAAGGGCCGACTGCGCATCGACCCGGTCAATAACGCTGCCTCTCCAGCCGCCACGGCAAATAACGGTGAGAAGGGCGACGTGCTGCAGGGCGAACTGCTTGAAGCGCTGCTGGAAGGTATGGGGCTGAGCGAAATGCAGCCCGTCCCGCAGTTTGACCGTGAAAATATGCGTCAGCTGGGACAGATCCTCGGCATGTTCTCCCAGGGGACCGTGGCGCTGCTCTCCTCGCGCTCCATCCTCAAGCGCGGCGTAAAAGCCGACATGACCATGGTGCTGGACGACGCCAACAACCCGTTCAAGCTGTTGCCAACCGGCAAAACCGTGCTGATCCAGATGTTCGGCACCCCGATGCCGGGCTTTATGCCGCCAACAAAGTCCGTGCGCGACGCGCTGATCGATCTGCAGGCGCACCAGCTGGGGATGATCTCCGGCATCCGCGCCATTATCGCCGCGATGCTGCAGTCCTTTAACCCGGAGCAGCTGGAAGAGCAGGCGAAGCAGAACGGCATGACCTCGCGTCTGGCGCTGCCGGGCAGCCGCAAAGCCGCCCTGTGGGACTATTTTGTTCGCAGCTATGGCGAGACGGCGGGCGAGATTGAGGATGACTTCCACACCCTGTTTGGCGAAGCCTTCCTCCATGCGTATGACATGGAGGTGAATCAGTACAAAGACTCACAGAGCGGATCGGAAGACAAATGAATATCGCAACGGCTTCTCTCTCCCGCCAGGGGACGCGCGCCAGCAACCAGGATCAGACGGGAGAAACCATCGGGGAACGTTCAGCCTGCTTTGTCGTCTGCGACGGCATTGCGGGCCTGCCGGGCGGTGAGGTGGCTGCCGAGCTGGCCCGCAACAGCATTATCTCCCGCTTTGATGGCGACAAACATCTTAATGCGCAGCACATTCGCGACTACGTGCAGACGGCGAATCGCACCATCCTCAGCGAACAGCAGGCCATTCAGGACTATCGCCGGATGGGCACGACGCTGGTCAGCCTGTTCATTGACCGGGATTACGGGCTGGCCTACTGGGCGCACGCCGGAGACAGCCGCCTGTACCTGTTTCGCCGGGGATGGCTGTGGCATGTGACCACCGACCACAGCCTGGTGCAGCAGATGAAGGATGCCGGGCACCAGACCGACAACCTGAACAGCAACCTGCTCTATCTGGCGCTGGGAATTGAAAACGGCGGGCCGGAAGCGAGCTACAGCGACGTGGTGCAGGTGGAAGACGGCGATGCGTTCTTGCTCTGCACCGACGGCTTCTGGCACGGCGTCAGCGAAGAGCAGATGAAGCAGTCGCTGCATATGGTCAATACGCCGCAGGAGTGGCTGACCTTAATGAACCAAATCATTCAAAAGAATGGCGAGCAGGAGGGGAATGCGCAGGATAACTATACCGCCCTGGCGGTATGGATGGGCAACCCTCAGGACACCACTTTGCTGCACACTCTCTCTGACGCAGCACAATTTCTTCCCTGCGGAACTGATTAGACACACAAGGAACGATATGAAACTTTGGCTATCGGGTTTGGCACTTCTGGCGGCGACCTCCGCCGCGCAGGCTGAGAATTTCCGCATCGTGCAGTCTCCTGCGCAGAAGCTGGATATCTGGATCGACAACATCAAAGACAACACGCCGCAGAGCTGGTGTAAGCCAGAGGTGGCGCTGCGCATCGTGGCGAACGGCAAGAAAGACGTCTCCGTGCTGGAGAACTTTGTGCCGCGTCTTGGCTCGCTGCTGGAACACCAGTGCAGCAAAGTGAATAAACTCAGCTGGACGCTCAACGATCCGGCGGGTACCACGCTGGCGCAGGGCACGGCAGGCAAAGCCCAGGACTGGGCGCTGGTGGTGAAACAGGAGCAGGCCGCGCCTGCTGAAACCGTCACCGCAGCCACCGCCAGCGGCGCGCTGCTGCCGCCAGACCAGGACGTGGCTTCCCGCACGGTTGCCGCGGACCGCACGCCGTGGCAGGAGTTTACCCTCCAGGACGGCTGCCACCTGCGCACCTTCTGGGAAGGGGGCGCTTCTGCACCGGCGCTCTTTATTCCCGCTTCTGACACCACCCGCTGCGGTAACGGCAGCTGGCTGAGCGGGCACACCGTTGTGTCGCAGTCCCGCAACGGCGGGCAGAAAGAGATGGCGGTGACCTACATCCACGGCTTCCCGGTGACGGGGCTGAATCAAAGCGCCGACCCGGAAAAGGCGCTGATCACCTCCGTCAACAAAGAGCGCATGGTCTTCAGCACGCCCGACAGCGACCAGAGCTGGATGATCCTGCCTTACGACAACGCCCTGAACAGCTGGAAGAGCAACGGCACCGTCGCGGTAGAGATTTCCCGCGAGATCGCCAGCGATGACGCAAAACTGCAGGCGCGTATCGCGGCGGTGAAAAAAACGTGGAGCGCCTGGGTCGCACCTGGCGCTCCGCTGAATATCGTGCTGATTGACACCCTGCGTCCTCAGCTGCGCGATCCGGCCGTCGGCGCCTGGCGCGCGGCGAATTAAGGAGTGGCGATGAATACGCTCTATCAACACCTGGCGGGTGAGTCCCTCAGCGACGCGCTGGCGCGCCTTGAAGCTGACATCAAAGCCCGTCCGGCGGATGCCGATCTTCGCGCCGCGTTCGTGCAGTTTTTAATTCTCAGCGGCAACTGGACCCGCGCGCTGACCCAGCTGAAAAGCTGGCTGGCGCTGAAGCCGCAGGCGAAACCTACCGTCACGCTGCTGGAGCAATCCATCCAGGGCGAGCTGCAGCGCGCGCAGGTGATGGCGGGACAGGCGCGTCCGGCAATGCCTGAAACCCAGTGGCCGTGGCTGACGACGCTGGCCGCGGCGCTTGGCGAAGAGGGAGAGCGCGCGCAGGCGTTGCGTCTGGAAGCCCTTGAACAGGCGCAGGCGACCCCCGGCCACATCACCCTCGAAAACGAGGAGACGCAGGCCTTTAAGTGGCTGATGGACGGCGATGCCCGTCTCGGCCCGGTGTGCGAAACCCTCGTCAACGGCCGCTATTTCTGGCTGCCGTTTAACGCCATCGCGGAGATCCGTTTCCAGGCGCCTGCCAGCGTGACCGATCTGGTCTGGCGTCACGCCCTGGTGCGCCTGACCGACGGGACGGAGCAGGTGTGCCAGATCCCGGCGCGTTATCCGTTTGCAGCCGATGCGCCGGATGCGGTCAAGCTGGGCCGCACCACCGACTGGCAGCCGCTCGATGAAGACGGCACCCTTTACACAGGCATGGGCCAGAAGGCCTGGCTAAGCGAGCAGAGCGAAAGCCCGCTGCTGTCGTTAGGGCTCGTAACGTTTGCGACGGATGACGCCGATGAGTAATCCCGCTGGCGAAGGCGATCTGTTGCGCAGCGGCTGGCAAGCCCGCAGCAAGCAGGAGAAGGTGGGGGCGCGCGACAAAATGCAGCCCTCGCTGCTCGATCGCCTCACCGATAACGACCCGGAAAAAAAGCGCGAGTCGGTCAACAGCAATCTGATCACCCACGCCGCCCTGCGCCGCAGCGTCCTGCGGGATCTGCAGTGGCTGTTTAACACCATCAATCACGATGCCTCCGGCGATTTGAGCGCCTTGCCGCACGTGAGCCGTTCGGTGGTTAACTTTGGGGTCGCGCCGCTGGCCGGGAAAAGAATGTCGGACATCGAATGGCACGACATTCAGCGCAAGCTCACCGAGGCCATCATCAATTTTGAACCGCGCATTTTGCCGCAGGGGCTGCAGGTCCGCTGCGTATCGGATACCTCCTCGCTGGATCTGCACAACGTGCTCTCCATCGAGATCAAAGGGCGTTTGTGGTGCGTGCCTTACCCGCTTGAGTTTCTGTTTCGTACCGATGTCGATCTGGAAAACGGCCATTTTGAACTGAAAGATGCGGGGTAATCATGGAAAGTAAACTGCTCGAATACTACAACCGTGAGCTGGCCTACCTGCGCGAAATGGGGGCCGAGTTTGCCGAACGCTATCCTAAAGTCGCCGGACGGCTGGGCATGCGCGGTATCGACGTGGCGGACCCGTATACCGAACGCCTGATGGAAGGGTTCGCGTTTCTGACCTCCCGCGTGCAGATGAAAATGGACGCGGAGTTTCCGCGCTTCTCCCAGCGTCTGCTGGAGATGATTGCGCCGAACTATCTCGCGCCTACGCCGTCGATGGCGATCGCGGAGATTGCGCCCGACAGCAGCCGGGGCGACCTGAGCAAGGGCTTCATCGTGCCGCGCGGTACCATGATGGACAGCCTGGCGCTGAAAAAAACCGGCGTCACCTGCAGCTATACCACGGCGCACGAGGTTAACCTGCTGCCGCTGAAGATCGACAAGGTCGAGCTGGGCGGCGTGCCCGCCGATCTGCCGCTCGCGCAGCTGGGCCTGAGCCAGCGTGGGATCGGCAGCGCCCTGCGGATCCGCATCGCCTGCGACGGTCCGCAAAATCTCGGGCACCTGGATTTCGACCGTCTGGAATTTTTCCTCGCCGGTCCGGATATTGAAGCGCTGAAGCTGCTCGAGCTGGTGATGGAGCACCACGCCGGGATCGTCTGCCAGACGGTCAGCCAGCAGCCGCAGCGACAGCTGCTGGCGTCGGACGCGCTGCGCCAGGAGGGCTTTGAGCCTGACCAGGCGCTGCTTCCGGACGATCTGCGCAACTTTGACGGCTATCGCCTGCTGCAGGAGTACTTTGCGTTTCCGGCCCGATTCCGGTTCATTAGCCTCAGCGGCCTGAGCACGCTGATCCAGCGCTGTGAAGGTGAGAAAGCGTTCGACATTTTCATTCTGCTGGACAAATCGGATGAACAGCTGGAGCGCGTGGTCGATGCCAGCCACCTGGCGCTGCACTGCACGCCGGTCATCAACCTGTTCCCAAAGGTCGCTGCGCGTCAGAAGCTGAACGAAGGCCAGCATGAATACCATCTGGTGGTCGATAACATCCGGCCGCTGGATTATGAAATCTATGCGGTAAAAAAAATCTATGGCAGCGCGGACGGCCAGCGCGATGACCAGACGTTTCGCCCTTTCTGGAGCACCTGGAGCGGCGATGCGGGCAACTACGGGGCCTATTTCTCCCTGCGTCGTGAACAGCGCGTGCTGTCCGAGCACGCCCTGCGCTACGGTACCCGCACCGGTTACATCGGCTCGGAGGTCTTTGTCTCGCTGGTGGATGAACAGCACGCCCCCTGGCAGGAAAACCTGCGCTATATCTCTGCCGAGGTGCTCTGCACCAGCCGCGACCTGCCGCTAATGCTGCAGCAGGAGCTCGGGCAGTTCATTGTGGCCGACTCCATGCCGGTGAAATCTCTTACCCTGCGCAAAGGCCCGACGCCGCCGCGCCCGGCGCTGGCCGAAGGGTTCAGCACCTGGCGGCTGATCAGCCAGCTGCAGATGAACTACCTCAGCCTGATGGACAGCGAAAACGAAGAGGGCGCAGCCGCCCTGCGTCAGCTGTTAGGGCTATACGCCAACCTGGCCGAAACGCCCGTTGCGCGTCAGGTCGACGGCGTGCGCCACTGCGTGCTGGAGCCGGTTCACCGCCGCGTGCCAGAACCCGGCCCGGTGGTTTTCGCCCGCGGGATAGGCATTACCCTGACGGTAGACGAGCGTGCCTTTTCCGGCGCCAGCCCGTGGCTCTTTGGCAGCGTGATGGAGCGTCTCTTTGCCCGTCTGGTCTCCATCAACAGCTTTACGGAGTTCACCCTAAAAAGTCAGCAGCGCGGCGAGATTGGCTACTGGGCGCCGCGCATGGGTAAAAGGGCGCTGATATGAGTGACGCCGCTACTGCACCGCTGCGCGTGCATCGCCTGACGAAGCTGCCGGAAGCGTTCTGGAACGGGGTCCGCGAGACGCCCTGGCGCTACGATCTGTTTCAGCTATTGAGGCGCATTGATGCCCAGGGCGGCGAGCGCTACCCGCTCGGGCGCGCGCCGCTGCCGAAGTTTGAGCCGCTGCGCATCGGCCAGCAGCCGTCGATGAGCTTTGCGCCGTCGACGCTGGCCGACGTCCGCCTGCGGGAAGGGAGCGGGCTGCACGAGGTGTCTATCCTCAGCTTCGGCCTGTTTGGCCCGAACGGCCCGCTGCCGGTCCACATGACCGAATACGCCCGCGAGCGTATTCATCATCATCAGGACTCCAGCCTCAGCGCGTTTGCCGATCTGTTCCATCACCGTCTGGCGCTGCTGTTTTACCGCGCCTGGGCGGACGCGCAGCCCACCGTCTCCCTGGATCGCGCTGATAACAAGCGCTTTGAGGGGTACCTGGCGTCGCTGATTGGCATGGGCCAGCCGGGGCAGATGGACAAGGGCAGCCTGAGCGCGCACGCGCGTTTTACCCACGCCGGGCACCTGACGCGCCACGGGCGGGATCCGGAGGGGCTGGAGAAGATCCTGTGCAGCTATTTTAAGGCGTCGGTCAGGCTGGTCAGCAACGTGCCGCAGTGGATGCCGCTCTCCACGCGCGAGCAGGCGCAGCTTGGCGCAGGACGCCGCATGCCGCGCATGGGTGAGTCCGCCTTTCTCGGCGTCGCCGTCCGCGACGTGCAGCACAAGTTCCGCATTGAGATTGGCCCGCTGAGCGCGGAGGAGTACAGCCGCTTTCTGCCGGGGGAAGCGTGGGTCACGGAGCTGCGCGACTGGGTGCGTCAGTACGCCGGGGTAGAGTTTGAATGGGAAACGCGGGTGATCCTGCGTGAAGACGCGGTGCAGGGCACCGCGCTCGGCAGCGCCGGGCGATTAGGCTATAACACCTGGCTGGGTTTTCAGCCGCAGCCCGTCCCGCGCGGCGATCTGGTGTATCGCGCAGAGCGGTAATCCTTCCGTATACCGAATCATTGTTAATGGAAACTAACATGTCAGAAATTAGCCGTGCCGTGCTTTTCGGCAAACTGGATACGCTGTTATTTACCTCTCTGGAAAGCGCGACTGCGTTCTGCAAGCTGCGCGGTAACCCGTACGTTGAGCTGGTGCACTGGCTGCATCAGATGATGCAGCAGCAGGAGGGCGATCTGCAGCAGGTCATCCGCCACTTTGCCCTCGACGAGCAGCAGCTGACGCGCGATATCGTGGCCGCGCTGGATGCGCTGCCGCGCGGGGCGAGCTCCGTTTCCGATCTCTCCGAACATATCGACAGCGCCGTAGAGCGCGCCTGGGTCTATGGCTCGCTGAAGTTTGGCGTCAGCCGCATTCGCGGCGGCCATCTGCTGATCGGCCTGCTGAAAACCTGGAACTTGGCCAACGTGCTGAAAAGCATTTCGGCGCAGTTCACCCGTCTTAACGTCGAGGTGCTGATCGAGCAGTTCGACGCTATCTGCGCCAACAGCAAAGAGACCCAGCAGGCCGCTGCCGCCGTCGACGCACCGGCGGGTGCGGTACCTGCCGCGCAGGGGACGCTGGCCCAGTACGGTCAGGACCTGACCGCCCGCGCCCGTGAAGGGAAGATTGACCCGGTTGTCGGGCGCGACGAGGAGATCCGCCAGATGGTCGATATTCTGATGCGTCGCCGCCAGAACAACCCGCTGCTGACCGGTGAAGCCGGGGTCGGGAAAACGGCGGTGGTAGAAGGGCTGGCGCTGCGCATCGCCGACGGCGACGTCCCGGAGCCGCTGCAAAATATTCAGCTGTGGCTGCTGGATATCGGCATGCTGCAGGCAGGCGCGGGCATGAAGGGCGAGTTTGAAGCCCGTCTGCAGGCGCTTATTAACGAGGTGCAGTCCAGCACCACGCCGATCATTCTGTTTATTGATGAGATTCACACCCTGATTGGCGCAGGCGGCCAGCAGGGGACCGGCGATGCGGCGAACCTGCTGAAGCCAGCGCTGGCGCGCGGCCAGCTGCGCACCATCGGCGCCACCACCTGGGCGGAATACAAAAAGTACATCGAGAAAGATCCGGCGCTGACCCGTCGCTTCCAGACGGTGCAGGTTCACGAGCCGGACGAAGCGAAGGCCATTCTGATGCTGCGCAGCACCGTATCGCCGCTGGAGACCCACCACCAGGTACTGCTGCTCGACGAAGCGGTCAGCGCGGCGGTGAAGCTGTCGCATCGCTACATTCCGGCGCGTCAGCTGCCGGATAAAGCCGTAGCGCTGCTCGACACCGCCTGCGCCCGCGTGGCGGTCAGCCAGAGCGCGCCGCCTGCGCAGCTGGAAGACTGCCTGCGCCATCTTGCGGCGCTCGACGTGGAAATCGAGATTGCGGAACGCGAAGCGCGCGTGGGCGCGGGGGAGGCCGAACGCGTGACGGCTTTGCGCGGCGAGCGCGAGGCGTATGAAACAAAACGCGAAGCCCTGGCCCAGCGCTGGGAAGAAGAGCGCGGCCTGGTGCAGGAGATTATTCGCCTGCGCGCGGCGCTGTTCGCGGCGGGCGATGAAGAGAGCGCCGGGCTGCGCGGCCAGCTGGCGGAACGGCAGCAGGCGCTGAACGCCTTACAGGGTGACGAACCGCTGCTGTTTGCGGCGGTCGATGAAAACGTGGTTGCCGCGGTGGTCTCTGACTGGACGGGTATTCCGCTGGGCCGGATGGTGAAAAACGAGATCGACGCGGTGCTTAACCTTGCCGACACGCTGAACCAGCGCGTGATTGGCCAGCGTCACGGTCTGGATCTCATTGCCCGCCGCGTGAAAACCTCGCGGGCGAAGCTCGACGATCCCAACAAGCCGGTGGGCGTCTTTATGCTCTGCGGCCCGTCCGGGGTGGGTAAAACCGAAACCGCGCTGGCGCTCGCCGAATCCCTGTACGGCGGCGAGCAGAACGTCATCACCATCAACATGAGCGAGTTCCAGGAAGCGCACACCGTCTCCACCTTAAAAGGTGCGCCGCCGGGGTACGTAGGGTATGGTGAAGGCGGCGTGTTGACCGAGGCCGTGCGCCGCCGCCCTTATAGCGTGGTGCTGCTGGACGAAATTGAAAAAGCGCACCCGGACGTCCACGAGATCTTCTTCCAGGTCTTTGATAAGGGCTGGATGGAAGACGGCGAGGGGCGCCACATTGATTTCCGCAACACCATTATTATTCTGACGTCCAACGTCGGCACCGAGCTGATTAGCGCCATGTGCGCCGACCCTGAGCTGATGCCGGAACCTGACGCGTTGAGCGGCGCCCTGCGCCAGCCGCTGCTCGAGGTGTTCCCACCGGCGCTGCTGGGACGCCTGCTGGTGGTGCCGTACTACCCGCTGAGCGACGAGATGCTGGGGCAGATTGTTCGCCTGCAGCTCAGACGCATCCAGCGTCGTCTGGAAGAGAATCACAGCATTATTTCTGAGTTTGACGACAGCGTGGTGGAACAGATTGTTCAGCGCTGTACCGAGGTGGAGTCCGGAGGCCGTATGGTGGATGCTATTCTGACCAACACCCTGCTGCCACAGATGAGCCAGATCTTACTTACCGCCAGCCGCAGCGACGAGCAGTACCGACGTCTGCACGTCACCTGCGAGCAGGGCGAGTTTCACTGTCAGTTTGCCGCGTAATAATCATCAAGAGAACTGTAAAAGATGACGGATAATGATAACAATCGGACTGTCCCAAACGCGCTCCCGGTCGGGTACCGCTTCAACGAATTTGAAATCAAAGAGGTGATCGGCGGCGGCGGTTTTGGCATCGTCTATCGCGCGTGGGATCACCAGCTCGAACGCACTATCGCTATCAAAGAATTTATGCCTTCCTCGCTCGCCGTGCGCGGCGACGACATGACCCTGGTCCTGCGCAGCGAGCGCTTTGGCAAAGCGTTCTCCGCAGGCCTGAACAGCTTTATTCAGGAAGCGCGTCTGCTGGCGCGCTTTAACCACCCGAACCTGCTGCACGTCCTGCGTTTCTGGGTGCAAAACGATACGGCCTACATGGGGACGCTGTTTTACAGCGGCACCACGCTGTCGCGCCTGCGCGAAGAAAAGCCGGAGCTTATCAACGAAGCCTGGATCCGCCGCACGCTGCCGATGCTGTTTGGCGCAATCAAGACCATCCACGACGAAGGCTACCTGCACCGCGACATCTCCCTGGATAACATCCAGATCCAGGATAACGGCCTGCCGGTGCTGCTCGATTTCGGCTCCGCGCGCCGCACCATCGGCAACCTTTCCGACGAAACGGAAACCATGCTGCGCCCGGGCTTTGCGCCGATCGAGCAGTATACCGACGACAACGAAAGCGAGCAGGGTCCGTGGACGGATATTTACGCTCTCGGTGCCGTCCTGCGTACCCTGATCGTAGGCTCTCCGCCACCGGTCAGCGTGGTGCGCTCTATTCAGGACACCTGCAAACCGCTTGTGGAAATCATGCCGCAGGGCTATTCCATTCCGCTGCTGCAGGCCATCGACCGTGCGCTGGCGCTGCACATGGAGGATCGTCCGCAGTCTATCGACGAGTTCGCGGCGCTGATCGAGATGCCGGTCGCGGGCATCAACGATGTGCTGACCGCGAAAAAGCCCGGCACGATGCTAGTACCGGTCGAAGACGAAAAGCCGACGTCGTTCCTCGACTGGCGTCGCTACAAAATCCCAGGCCTGGTAGCCGCAGGCGTGCTGGTGGGCGTTGTTGCCGGTGCGATGCTGTTCAGCGGCGGCAACGACGCGCCTGAGCAGGCTGCGCAAGCTCCGGCAGAGACGCGTCCAACGGAAACCGCCGCGAACGCGCCGGACGTGAAGCCAGAGACGGCGAAGGTGAGCGAGCCGGCAACGGCACAGCAGACGCCACCGCCTGCCGCGAGCCCTGTTGCGTTGGTGTATATCCGGATCCTCGATGGCGAAACGCTGAAGGTGAACGGCGAGCCTAAAGCGCTGCGCCCGGGAGCTAACGGCTATGCCTCGCTCAAGCTGCCGGTCGGTGAGGTGAAGATTGAACTGCAGGGCAACGGAAGAACGCGTGGTCAGACGCTGGATATCGCCAAGCCGGGCACCTGGCTGGTGAATCCGTAGGGATATAAACAGGAGATACTATGGAAGTGTACGATCTTCGAAGCCAGAGGCTTCATCCAAAGGAATTTGAAAAGATTGTCTCTCCTGTTTATGCACGGAGCGACGTAGGGCGCGAGTTTGTTGTGGTCCGTGGCGTTTCAAATCCATTTCACAATATAGACGGTTTAACGCTACGACATCGTTTCGAATTTAATCCTAACGCGGTTTTTGATCCTCTCTACGCTCAGAATCTTAATAAGATTGAACGCTTAATTGATTCAGGAATGGTGGTCTTGATAAATCAACGTCAACGCACAAAAGCAATTTATCCCTTTTTCATCTCCGAGTCAGGAGAGCTATTTTGTGTTGATGAGACGATGTATAGCCCAGCTTTTGTGAATTACGTCATCGAACGTTACAAAAATAATGTCGCTCTTTTTGGAAAACCAGCGCCAACGCGTGATTCATTTGTTCCTTCGACCCCTCACTATGGGCCGGGTTACTGGAAGACAGTGGAAAATGATTATCATGGAACAAAAAATGTTGTGGTTATGGCGATAAATAGGCTAACGAGCATGGGGGACGAGGGAAGAGTCTTTGGGTCGGACGGCAAAGATTACATGAATACGTCGCGTGATAAAATCCAGCGCTGGACAGCATTACCCGGAGACCTGGATGGCGAATCGCGCGCGTTGATATCAGAAAAGTCTGTAATTAGACGATTCGGTGAACAGCGGTCTATTTATCAAAAATATCTTGAGAGCGATGATGCCTGGACAGTAAGCGGAAAATCGTGGCAATGGATACCTGGAGTCAGAGAAGAGGATTATGAATTTAAAAAGTAAACTATGGTATTTCTGGGGAAGCATGGATGTACTGGCACTTTTGATTTATTGTGTAAATTCATTTCGCCAGGGCAGGGTCCCCTTCATTTCAGATTTAATCGCATTCACAGGATCCTCAGATGTAGCTTCAGGAGGCGGTTACAGCTTTATCGTAACACTCTTTTTTATATTTGATTTGCTCTTGTTAATTTCATTCTTTATTTCAGCCTGGTTGTTTTTTAAGGGGAAAGATATTGCGATTAAATTTGCGCTCGTTCAGGAAATCTTTCGTCTAATTTCGTTCAGGTGTTCAGTTTCTATTTTCCCACTCCTGATAAGTATGTTTGGTATTACAAGTGTCTGGGTGAATTTGGGATTGTTTGTTACGTCTGAGTTATTGAAGCTTTACTCTCTTGTTTGTTTAATGAGCAAAAGAAAAAATGCTCGTTCAGCCTGATAGATAAATTACGCGCATATACAGATGTGAACCTCTTTTCTGACTCGCATTAGCTAGATGGAATAAAGATTATGCTCAACCGAATTACCGTCCAGCTCCCGGTGGAGGGGCTGCTTTTCTGGAAACTCTCCGGCCGCGAGGCGATGTCCGAGTCGTTCGCGCTGACGCTGACCGTGCTCGGCACGGACGCGCGCATTGATCGCAGCAAGCTGCTGAGCCAGCCGGTCACGGTGACCATCCCGACGCAGAACCTGCTCACCTCCCGCTACATCAACGGCAAAGTCACGCGCGTGGCGGTGAGCGCCGTTGAGCTGACGGGCACGCGCTATGCGGTGTACCAGCTGACGGTAGAGCCGGACCTGTGGCCGATGAAGCGCGACCGTAACCTCCGTATCTTCCAGGGCCAGACGGTGCCGCAGATTGTGAAAACCCTGCTCGGTGAGCATCAGGTCAACGTTGAGGACAAACTCACCGGCAGCTACCGGGTGTGGGACTACTGCGTGCAGTATCAGGAGTCGAGCCTGGACTTCATCAGCCGCCTGATGGAGCTGGAGGGGATTTCCTATCACTTCAGACATGAGGCGGACAAACACACCCTGGTGCTGACCGATGCCGCCACGCAGCATCAGCCGTTCAGCGGCTATGAGGTCATTCCTTACCATCAGACGCCGTCAGGCGGGAGTACGGACGAAGAGGGCATCAGCCAGTGGGCGCTGGAGGACAGCGTGACGCCGGGGATTTACAGCCTCGACGACTATGACTTCCGCAAGCCGAACGCGTGGCTGTTCCAGGCCCAGCAGAACCCGGCGTCGCCGAAGCCGGGCAGCATCGACGTGTACGACTGGCCGGGGCGCTTTGTGGATAAAGGGCACGGAGAGTTCTATGCCCGCATCCGTCAGGAGCGCTGGCAGGTGGAGCACCAGCAAATTCAGGCCACCGCCACGGCGGCGGGGATAGCGCCAGGGCACGCCTTCACGCTGACCAACGCCCCGTTCTTCAGCGACAACGGCGAGTATCTGGTGACCGCCGCAGGATACCACTTCGAGGAGAACCGCTACGCGAGCGGCGAGGGTGAAACCATTCACCGTACCGATTTTACGGTCATCCCGGCGTCGGTCTCTTATCGCCCTGCGCAGAGCACGGCGTGGCCGCGCACCTACGGCCCGCAGACCGCGAAAGTTGTGGGGCCAAAGGGCGAGAGTATCTGGACGGACAAATACGGTCGCGTGAAGGTGAAGTTCCACTGGGACCGCCTGGCGAAGGGCGATGACACGAGCTCCTGCTGGGTGCGGGTGTCGAGCGCGTGGGCGGGCCAGGGGTACGGCGGGGTGCAAATCCCGCGCGTCGGCGACGAGGTTGTGGTGGACTTTATCAACGGCGATCCGGACCGTCCGATTATCACCGGCCGCGTGTACAACGACGCGAGCATGCCGCCGTGGGCGCTGCCGGCAGCGGCGACGCAGATGGGCTTTATGAGCCGGACGAAAGACGGTTCCGTCGATAACGCCAACGCCCTGCGCTTTGAGGATAAAGCGGGTGCAGAGCAGGTGTGGATCCAGGCCGAGCGCAACATGGACACCAGCGTTAAAAATGATGAAACGCACAGCGTCGGCGGCGAGCGCAGCCATTACGTGAAGAAAAATGAGCTGCATCGCGTGGAGGCTAATCAGATCCAGGCGGTGAAGGGCGGCACCGAGATCCTGACGGGGAAAGGCAAGCTGGATGCGGCGGTAGAGCAGTATGTCATTGCATCCGGGACGAAGCTGCGGCTGGTCTCCGGTGAGAGCGCCATTGAACTCAACGCTAACGGCAAGATTAACCTGATTGGTAAAGAGTTTAACTTCTTCGTGGAAGGGGATGGGTATATCACCACGGGCGGCAAGCTGCACCTGAATACCTCTGGCACCAAGCCGGGCACAACGGCACCGGGTTCAGGGCATAAAGGGGATATTGATGCGGCGGTGCAGGAGAAATTTGCGCCGGGAAAGGAGAGTAAGGCTGGTGTGGCCGCCAGCGCACCTGCCGAAGCCTCTAAAAACGCTACGCCTCCAGCCTCCAATGCTCCTTCAAGCGGATATGGCAAGGATGTAGATAGTCTTGTCGATAAATCACCTACTATGAAAAATGACATAGCTACGTTAAAGAAACGAGGCTGGACATTTGAAGAAGGTGAGGCAGGCAAGGGAACGTTTGCCAATCGTCAAAAGCGAGTTATTACCGTTGATAAAAATGAGCTCGGTAATCCGAATGCGGTTGTTCAGTCTCTGTCACATGAAAGTGGCCACGCTTTATATGAACCCAACATTGATTTTTCTTCGCGCGACGCCTATCTCAACAGCACACTCAGTGATGAAGGCGCTGCAACGTTGAACAATATCCGGGTCCAGCGCGAAATCATAGCCAACAAGGGTGGGGATATCGGTATTGCGGGCAATCCGGCAAATCAGACACAATATAATCGTATCTATGATTCTCTCGAACGTGGGGCTATAAAGGAAAGTGAAGCGCGAACGCAGATAGGCCGTATCTTTGGCAAAGGCGAGCAAACGTCTACCACAGGGCAATATTACGAAGATTATTATGGCGGTTGGTATGATAAAAATTATCCATAGTCTAAAAACGGGTGCGGTGCTTGCGGCTTTATTAACGACGGGAATGGCAGGAGGTAACATGCAGAAACAGGATCTTTGGCAGTTCATTGCAAAAATGAGCGCATCACTTAGAACGTTGTCCGTTAACAGTCTGGATAACGCTCCGTTGTCGTTCAAGCTGACGAAACAGAATGAATATATCAATTTCTACAATGCCGACGATATTAAACTCGCGGATGGAACGAGCATTACTGCAATTGATTTACGCTTAAGTAAAGAAAGTGACGGTATGGCACCCTTACTGAATTTTTCACCGTCCGGCCAGTGCATCACTCTCGATACCGTTAAAAAGCATTATCCGCAACTGACGTTAACTGATTATCCACGAGGCCGTTCTGAGAACGAAGTGACCAGCTATACAGCGCCAAAAGATATGAATGGACAAAAGGTGAGCTTCAGTTTCACTGAGAAAAATCCTGACTGTCTGGGTTCAATCGTCATAAGCGCCGAATAAGAAACGCTGCTCCCATGTCCTGGCGGTGTTTCCAGTGGTGAGAAGCGCAATAAATATTCATTGAATGACAACTAATGTGAAAAAACACACTCCGACATTTCTTTGTTGTGCCCTGATGTTTACCTGTCTGAGCAGCAATGTGGTTTTGGCAGAAGCTATGCCGCCCGTTCTGACAAAAGAGGATTTTTCCGTCAAGTTCAAAGGCCAGCCTGTCGCATTAGGCGACAGATGGACGCCTGATATTGCCCGTAAAATTGACGTGCCGGTGGATGGCAGTTTTACCGGTGAGGTTCCTTTTGATGGAGTCCACTATAAATTCTTCCAGCATCAAAAGGCCGGAGTAAGCCTATTCACTTCCAATCTCTGGTGGGATAAAGCGGAAAGAAGCGTTGATGAGTATATCGTGTCGCAGATTACGCTGACTGCCGAAGCTATCCCAACACCACGCGGTGTCCATGTGGGTTCAACGAGAAGGGAACTGAACAGCGCATACGGTACCGGTCAGGTCGACAATGATGCCGGGGAAGAGTGGATTACCTACGGATTGGGGAAAAAGTTGCTCTCTTTTGAGATGAAAGGCGGCAACGTTATCAAAATAACGATGAATTACGACAATGGTACCTCAGAGTGATTTATGACCAAAAAATATCTGGCCGCCGCATTGCTCACTGCTTTATTGACAGGCGTCGTTGAAACGTCATCGGCGCTTGAGTTAGCGCAATACAATAAGCTCGATACGGTAAGTCGCATCGTTAATGACGGCGAAGTGGCTGACATTCTCAGGAAAACGCTGGGAAACCATTACCAGACCTTTATTGCTAACTTTGATGTCTTCGGTGAACCGCATAGCACCGCAGGTGGCGGATTGTTTGTTGAAGGCTGGCTAAAGGATCTTTATCAGGAGAATGCGTCAGCGCTGGTCATCAATCCTGACGGTAAAATCTTTGCGGCCTGGGTGGTTCCGGAATCGGACGTTATACAATATCGGTCATCTGATAATAGCCCGGTTATAAATGCCGATATTAAGCAGTGGGCCGCCAGATTCAAGGCGATGCATTTTGCAACGAACAGCCTGTCAGGTCTCGCGTTTGACGGGGAGTGGGCTGGCGAATTCGGGGACGACTCAACGTTAACCCTGCGATTAGCTGAATCAGGCAACCGTATCACCGGGTCTTATTGTTATATCTCTCAAAGAGGAAATCGCATAGATTGCCCTGATGAGGATGAGCGTAATCTTAGCGGTACGATCGCAGGCAATCGTGCCAACGTTGAGTTCAACTCATCGTTTGGCGGCGTCGGCGGACGGGCTGTTCTGGAAATAAAAGGGAGTGAAATTGAATGGCGCTTAGTGACTCCTCCTCAAAAAGGTAATTATTATGCTCCGCTACGTTATATGTTACGTAAAGCCCCTTCGGTTCAAAACGCGGAATTCAGAAAACTGGACACCGAAAAGTTCGATATTTCGTTGATAAACAGGTGCGGGCGTTTCGAGAGCGAATGTGACGAGATGGTTTATCTCGGCGTGCGCAAAAGCGATAACAGTACGATCTCCTTAAAGGGAAAAACGTTACGCGACTCCGCAGGTAAAATAATCGGTTCAACGTACAAGAATGGCGAGATCGCTTATACCGTGACGTATGCACCTGTGAAACTGGTTGTCAGCAAGGGCAACCGTGTTTTAGTCGAACAATCAGGTCAATGGCTTAAATAATATAAAGCCAGACAAAGGCCAGTATGGATTGGCCTCAATTATTTCTCTCAATATTAATCATCCCGAGTTCACTTATGAAATACACCCTCCAGGAAGGTTCGTTTTCCCTCTTTCCTGCTGCCTGGCAGGATAACAGCATGAACATTATTCGCGATGACGAAAGCGGGCTTTCCGTAGTGGTCAGCCGCGGCGCGATCCCCGATGGCAGCGACTATGAACAAGAGTTCCACCGCCAGTGGGACGTGCTGCGTCCTCAGATGGGTGAGATTGCCCAGAGCGAATTCCGGAGCGTAAAAGCCGGGCCTGACGGAAAAACGAACGGGCTGGAAGTTGAGACCACTTTCGACCGCAACGGGCAGCGCCTGTGGCAAAAACAGCTGGCCGTACAGACGCCGGGCAAACCGGTATTAATGATTTTTACCCTCTCGGCGCTCAGAGCATTCACCGAAGAGGACGAGGTGCGCTGGAGCGCGCTTAAGCAGAGTCTGACGCTAAACGACAACCGGAATGTGTAAGGCATGAGCGATAACAACGCGGCCCGTAAGGGCGACGAGATTATTCACTCCAGCATTTTTGCTGACATCACCAGCATTGTGGCGGAAGGTGCCGCCTATGCGGTGATCGGCGCGGCGGTGGGCGCGGCCGCTACCGTCGCGGCGCCATTGCTGGGGGCGGGGGCAGCAGCTGCAGGCGTGGCGGCAATTGGATCCAGCTGTCTGTTAAGCGGCATCATTGGCGGCGTGCTGGCGAACGTGGCGGGGATCACCGACGATATCAGCAACGCTGCGGAAGGGTTAGGCAATGCGATTTTCCCACCGTCGCCTGCGGGAAAAATCACCACCGGTTCGAATAACGTTCTCACCAACGCAATCCCCGCCGCACGCTCGGCAGGCACGCTGACGCCTGCTGATACGCCTTCACCTGAACCCCAGTCGCCGGGCAGCTTTGCCGATTACGCGGGCATGCTGCTTTCAGCCGCCGGACAGTTTGGCAGCGAAATGTGGCAACCGAGCGTGGCCTCTGCCGCCGCGGGGACCTCGCCGCTGGAAGAAGACAAGGTGGCGTGTGAAAAGCACTCCGGGCCGCAGTATCTGGCGGAAGGCTCCAAAAGCGTCTTTATCAACGGGCAGCCCGCGGTGCGCGCGAAAGATCGCACCACCTGCGAAGGCACCGTTTCCGACGACGTCTCCCCGAACGTGATCATCGGCGGGGACACGCTCACGGTCCGCGATATCAAAAGCGGTAAAACGCCGGGTCTGGCGCTGGGGATGATCGCGCTCTCCCTGCTGCGCGGGCGTCCGGGCAAGATCCTGAAAAACATGCCCTGCGCGCTGGCGGCGGCCGGCGGCGGGATGCTGGCCGACATGGCGGTGAATGCCGTGTTTGGCTCCTCGCACCCGGTCCACGCCGCCACCGGCGTGAAGGTGCTGAACGATGACGACGAGCTCGACTTCTCGCTGCCGGGGCGCTTCCCGCTTCGCTGGCAGCGAAGCTATAACAGCCTGACCACCCGCGAAGGGCTGTTTGGCCTGGGCTGGGCAACGACCTTTGACAGCTATCTCACGCTGGAAGATAACAATGCGACCTGGTTCGATGAAACCGGGCGCGAGCTGAGCTTCGAGCTGCCGCCTGTCGACCGCGCGTTTTACAGCGTCAGCGAAGGCATCATTATCCGCCGCAATGAGAACGGCGACCTAGCGATTGCCGACGATGACGGTGCGGTATGGCGTCTGTACAAACCGACCCGCATGAATCCTTCTATCCTGCGTCTGGCCTCCCTCAGCGATGAATACGGCAACGCGCTGCTGACGGCGTGGGACGAGCACGGCAGGCTGGTCGGTCTTCACGACGAGCCGCGGGCCATCGACGTCACCCTGCGCTATGACGATGAACGCTTCCCGCTGCGCGTGACCGCGGCCAGCCATTTCGACGGCAACCAGACATGGCCGCTAATGCAGTGGGGCTACGACGCGCGCGGCCAGCTGGCGAGCGCGACGGACGCCTCCGGCGTGGTAACGCGTGAATACCGCTACAACGACCACGGCCTGATGGTCTGGCACCGGATGCCGGGCGGGCTGGAGAGCGAATACCGCTGGCAAAAATTCGACCACTGGCGCGTGGTGGAAAACCGCACCAGCACCGGCGACGGCTGCCGCTTTAGCTACGATTTAGCCGCCGGGCTGACGACCGTCGAGCACTACGATGGTCAGACGCGCCGCCACTACTGGAACGCGCAAAATCTGATCGTCCGCTACGTTGACGAGCGCGGTGAAAACTGGCGCTACGAGTGGGACGACAACGAGCTTCTGACGCGTCGCATCGATCCGCTCGGCCACGCCGTCATCTTTGTCTACGACGAGATGGGCAACCGGGTGCAGGAGATCGATGCCGACGGCAATACCCGCACCACCAGCTGGCTGGAGCATCGCGCGCTTCCGGCAGCGATTATCGAAGCCGACGGCAGCGCCACCCGGTTCTGGTACGACGAACATCACGGGCTGAAGCGCGTGGTGGACCCGATGGGGCAGACGACGAAGCTGCGCCGGGACGCGTTCGGCCAGGTGGTTGAAGAGGTCGATGCCGCCGGCAACAGCCGCTACCAGGAGTACAACGAAGCCGGGCAGATTGTTCGTTCGACGGACTGTTCCGGACGTATTACCCGCTACCGCTATCACCCGCTGGGCTGGCTGGTGGCCGAGGTGAGCGCCGACGGGGAAGAGACGCGCTACCGCTACGACGCAGCAGGGCGTCCGGTGCAGCTCGATCGCCCGGAAGGCTGGACGGAATCGCTCAAATGGAACGAACGCGGTCTGCCGGTGAAGCATGCGGGTGCCGACGGGAAAGAGAGCGAGTTCCGCTACGACGAGGCGGGGCGCTTAACCGCCACCCGTAATACCCAGGGCGAAGAGGTGCGTCGCCGCTGGGACAGCCGCGGGCGTCTTATTGCCCTGGAAAACGAGAACGGTGAAGCGTATCAGTTCCGCTGGGGGCCAGACTCGCTGCTGCTGGAAGAGGTGGGGCTCGATGGCGTAGCCTCGAAGTATCGCTACGATGCCTGCGGACGCACGATTGCGCGCACCTTTGCCGCCGGTCATCCGGAGGCCATCACCCACGCCTTCGCCTGGAGCGCGAGCGGCCAGCTGGTCGCCCGCACCACGCCGGAAGGGCAGACCCGCTACCATTACACGCCGTCCGGATTGTTAAGCCGGATTGGGCTGCATCCTGCGCTTGCAGCGGATGCCTGGAGTACCGAGGCAGAGCAGGAGCTCGCCTTTGAGTATGACGCGCTGGGTCGCGTCATGCGCGAGGCGGGCGAGCACGGCGAGCTGGCGTGGCAGTACGACGCGCTGGGCAACCGCACCTCCGTCACGCTGCCCGACGGTCGCAAGCTGAAGCAGTTCTACTACGGCAGCGGGCATCTGCTCAGCATTGCTCTCGATAAGCTGTCGGTTTCTGATTTTACCCGGGACGAACTCCACCGGGAGACCAGCCGCACTCAGGGGCTGCTGACCACCCGCAGCGAGTACGACCGTCTTGGCCGCCTGCACCGCCGGGACGTCTTTACAGGCAATGCCCAGCGCCCGTCGCCGCGCCGCTGGTCCCGCCGCTGGGACTACGACTACCGCAATAACCTGGTGCGTGAAGAGCGGGACGATAACCCGTTCAGCTGGTACCGCTGGCAGTACGACAGCGCCGGGCGCCTGCTGGTTCAGGACGGCACGCTGCCTGGACAGGAGCAGTGGCGCTGGGACGCTGCCGGTAACCCGCTGGAAGGCTCTGTTGAGAAGGTCACGCACAACCGTCTGACGCAGCTTAACGGCATTCGCTGGCGCTATGACATCCACGGCCGCACCGTAGAGAAGGATAACGGCCAGACCCGCTGGCACTACCGCTACGACGGTGAACATCGCCTGACGGAGGTCATCAGCCAGCCGCGGGACCGCAATAAGCCGCAGACGAAGGTCAGCTTCCGCTACGATCCGCTCGGTCGCCGTATCAGCAAAACGCGACGCCAGATTCTGGGCGGCCAGCCAACCGGCAAGCCGGTGACCACCCGGTTTGTCTGGGAAGGGTTCCGCCTGCTGCAGGAGGTGCACGGAGATGTGCCGCTCACCTACGTCTACAGCGATCAGGACAGCTACGACCCGCTGGCGCGTATTGACGGCGTGGAAGCCCCTGAGATCTTCTGGTTCCACTGCCAGCCGAACGGCACGCCGGAGCGGATGACGGATATCGAAGGGCAGGTGCGCTGGGAAGGGGTGAACAGCGCCTGGGGCAAGCTGCTGCGGGAAAGCGAAACGCAGGTATCAGGATATTCTCAGAACCTGCGCATGCAGGGGCAATACCTGGACCGTGAGACAGGGCTGCACTACAATCTGTTCCGGTATTACGACCCGGACTGCGGTCGGTTTACGCAGCAGGACCCGATAGGGCTGGCGGGGGGGATTAACTTTTATAAATATACTGTTAACCCTCTTACCTGGATAGATCCTCTGGGTTTAGCTGGTTGCACTTTAACAAAATCGAAGTCAAAAAATTACGAATACGTTTTGAAATTGAAACGCTCTGAATATCCAGCAACGTTTGGTCACATATCAGACGCGATCGATTTAGGACATGCAAAGGTTGTAACAATCCAACGGGGCACTGCGAAAGCTAACAGGAAAACGAGTCTAAAAAATATCAAAACAAAGCCTGGTTATGATCGTGATGAATGGCCTATGGCGATGTCTAAAGAAGGCGGTGATGGAGCTAGCGTAAGATATATAGATCCTAGTGATAACCGTGGTGCAGGTTCAAGTATTGATAATGTTTTATCAGAACTGCCAGATGGAACAAGAATAAAAGTCGAGGTAATATAATGAGTGATAAGAGCATGCAAACAGTAGATCTACTTATTTCGCATAGCCAAATATTGTTACGCTCCCGAGACTATGACGAAAAGCTGAGTCAGTGGGGAAAAGGCAATGTTTCTCAAGGTGCTGTTCTTCACAAGGATTATGTTATATTCGATCCATTACCAGAGGACGCATTTGGAGCAAACGTCAATATCAAAATAGAGAATGCTTTTAAAATGGATGAAAATGCTCAGCGCTGTATTGCTGTGCCATTTTTCATTACGGATAAAGATAAGCTGCAAATCGCTTCTGCAACTGAGAAATTCGATTTAAATATAGATGTGAACGATAAGGTTTATTCACTCTTTTATGAGATTTGTGAAGGAGATGAAATTTACTATAATTTCACTCTTGTACCGACGAAAGAAGTTATTACTGCTAAGTTTTTGATAGATGACCCTTGGGGAGGAATAAAAGATCATCCTCTCAAAGAAGGTGTTTTTTAAATTTAATACTTACTAATAAATTTTTCGAAAAATAAAAAATCCACGCCTAAGCGTGGATTTTATTCATTCAAAACCAATCAAACGTTAAACAGGAAGTTCATCACATCGCCATCTTTAACGATGTAATCTTTCCCTTCTGCACGCATCTTGCCTGCTTCTTTCGCGCCTTGCTCACCCTTGTAGGTGATGAAGTCTTCAAACGCGATAGTCTGCGCGCGAATAAAGCCTTTCTCGAAGTCGGTGTGGATTTTACCCGCAGCCTGAGGCGCAGTTGCACCCACAGGGATAGTCCACGCACGCACTTCCTTCACGCCAGCGGTGAAGTAGGTCTGCAGGTTCAGCAGCTCATAGCCTGCGCGAATTACGCGGTTCAGGCCCGGCTCTTCCAGACCCAGCTCGGCCATGAACTCTTCACGGTCGGCGTCGTCCAGCTCGGCGATGTCGGATTCAACGGCCGCGCAAACCGCCACAACCACAGAACCTTCCGCCGCGGCGATTTCACGTACTTTGTCCAGGTACGGGTTGTTCTCGAAACCGTCTTCGTTAACGTTGGCGATGTACATGGTTGGCTTCAGGGTCAGGAAGCTCAGGTATTTGATCGCCGCCTTGTCTTCGTCAGTCAGGTTTTTCAGCGCGCGCAGCATGCCCGCGTTTTCCAGCTGTGGCAGGCATTTTTCCAGCGCAGCCAGTTCCGCTTTCGCGTCCTTGTCGCCGCCTTTCGCTTTCTTCTGCACGCGGTGAATAGCGCGTTCGCAGGTGTCGAGGTCAGAGAGCGCCAGCTCGGTGTTGATAACGTCGATGTCGTCAGCGGGATCCACTTTGTTGTTAACGTGGATGATGTTGTCGTTCTCGAAGCAGCGCACAACGTGGCCGATCGCTTCGGTTTCACGAATGTTGGTCAGGAACTGGTTACCCAGGCCTTCACCTTTGGATGCGCCTTTTACCAGGCCCGCGATGTCCACGAATTCCATGGTGGTTGGCAGAATGCGCTGCGGCTTCACGATTTCCGCAAGCTGGTCCAGACGCGGGTCAGGCATTGGCACAACGCCGGTGTTAGGTTCGATGGTACAGAACGGGAAGTTCGCCGCTTCGATACCCGCTTTGGTAAGCGCGTTAAACAGGGTGGATTTGCCCACGTTTGGCAGACCGACGATACCGCATTTGAATCCCATTTCTAAATCACCTTAATATCTTGATAATCAATCCGTTACCGATAACCGATTGATGAAAAGTAAATAACTATGCCTATTATACACGTAACCCGCATGACGCGCGGTAAAAAAGCCGGATCGGGCGGATTATTGCGCTTTGAAAGCGTGTAAGCGGTTTGTCGCTTTGGTTAACCCGTCTTTCAGCCAGATTTCAGTGCAGCGCGCCGCCTCGTCTACCGCCTCGTCAATCAGTTTTTGTTCGGAAACCGGGGGCTTACCGAGCACGAAACCGACAACTTTGTTTTTATCGCCCGGATGGCCGATTCCGACGCGCAAACGGTGGAAATTCGGGTTATTGCCCAGCTTGCTGATGATGTCTTTAAGGCCGTTGTGGCCGCCGTGTCCGCCGCCCAGCTTGAATTTTGCCACGCCGGGCGGAAGATCCAGCTCATCGTGAGCCACCAGAATTTCATCCGGATTGATGCGATAAAACGTTGCCATGGCCGCCACGGCTTTACCGCTCAGGTTCATAAAAGTGGTGGGCACCAGCAGGCGCACATCAGCACCGGCAAGATTAATACGTGAGGTATACCCGAAGAATTTAGGTTCTTCACGCAGGGGAGCACGTAACCGTTCGGCCAGCAGATCGACGTACCATGCCCCGGCATTGTGGCGGGTGGCCGCGTACTCTGCGCCCGGGTTGGCGAGGCCGACAATCAGTTTAATCGTCACGAGGTAATTCCTAATGGGTTCCAGATCTGGCGCGTAGTTTACTGCCTGGCGCGCCGCTTGACAAAATTCTGCGATCTTCTCAGCGAAATACGAATAATTACTGATTTGAACAATTAGAATTTCAAGCTGTTCAATGTCTTATTTGTAAACTTTTGTTTGGGCGTTATCTGTAATTGTGATCATTCACGCAACTCATAAAAGGGGCGTTGTCTATACTTTACACACAAGGATTAGGGGCTTTTCCCCTGACAACCCAAAGTTCCGGAGGTGACACATGAAACGCAAAAACGCTTCGTTACTCGGTAACGTGCTGATGGGGTTAGGGCTGTTCGTGATGGTAGCCGGCGTGGGTTACTCCATTTTAAACCAGCTGCCGCAGCTTGACCTCCCGCAATACTTTGCGCACGGGGCAATATTGAGCATCTTCGTTGGTGCGGTACTGTGGCTGGCGGGGGCGCGCGTGAGCGGCCATGAGGAAGTGTGTGATAAATACTGGTGGGTGCGCCACTACGACAAACGCTGTCGCCGCGACCAGCATAAGCACAGCTAGTGCACTCTAAGAATACCGAAACGACTTCATCTGAAGTCGTTTTTTTTTGCATCAAGGGTTGACCCTCACGTAACGTAAGGCTCCAGAGTCGGGCCACTGGCAAAGAAAAAGGAGCTGTTATGTTGATTCAGGTGGGGGAGCTGGCCAAACGAGCCGGGATCACCGTGCGAACCTTGCATCACTATGAGCAAACAGGGTTGCTGCTGCCTTCTGCCAGAAGCGCGGCAGGTTACCGGCTCTACAATCTGGCGGATGTCCAGCGTCTGCACATGATCCAGGCGCTGGCAAAAGCGGGGCTGGAACTTGCTGAAATCAGGGATTTCCTGGAGCAGGCGTCGCTGTCGTTAACAGAGCTACTCGATGCGCAAATCACGCTGCTGGATAAACAGCTGCGCAGCATACATACGCTGCGCGACCGGCTGGTGGATCTGCGTAACGGGCTTCTCGACGATGCGGCTCCAGATCTGGAATCCTGGCTACAGACGCTGGAGTTAATGAATATGTACGATCGCTGGTTTAGCAAAGAAGAGTTACAGCAGCTGCCCTTTGCGGTGCAGAAGGATGCGCTGGCGGCCATCTGGTCAGGGCTGGTTGCGGAGGCAAACACGCTGTTGAAACAGCACATACCTGTTACGGACCCGCGGGCGATGGACCTGGCGACGCGCTGGATGGAACGCCTGGAACAGGACACGGCAGGCAAGCCGGAGTTTCTCACCCGGCTGAACGAGATGCACAGCCTTGAACCGCAGATGCAGGCGCAGACCGGCATTACGCCGGAGATGACGGATTACATTACGCGCGCGTTTGCGGAATCGAAGCTCAGCATATGGGAGAAGTACCTTACCCCCGAAGAGATGGCCTTTACCCGGGCACATTACTTTGACCGCATGATGGAGTGGCCGCCGCTGGTGGAGAAACTGCATCAGGCGCAGCGGGAGAATAGCGACCCCGTTTCAGAGGACGCGCAAATGCTGGCTGAAAACTGGCTGGCGTTATTCCAGTCGTACGCGGGGACGAACCCTGAGACGCAGCAAAAGTTTCGTACTGCCATGCAGCAGGAGCCGCATCTTATGAAGGGAACGTGGATGACGCCTGCCGTGCTTGCATGGCTCCAGCAGGCGATCGGAGTGATGATGCAGAGACGTTTCTCTGCATCAGGTGACTCACAGGTCCGCTAGCGCGGCTTCGCGGTTAGGGTAGAAGGAGAGACGGCCAGGGACAGGCTGAACGCCCGCGCGCGCCATGGTGCGCAGGGGCTGGAACTCCAGGTTACTCACCCGCAGCTCACAGCCTTCCGGCAGACGTGCGACAAAGCGCTGGAAGGCATCCAGCCCACCGGCATCCAGCACCGGTACGGCATCCCACTTAAGCACCACAACCCGTTTGCCCGCGATGCGGGACTCCAGATCGCTAAACAGGCCTTCCGCCGCCGCGAAGAACAGCGGGCCAATCACGCGCAGCACCAGCACATCATCAGGCACCTCAACGTTGACCGGGGAGAGGCGGGTCATTTGCGCAATGCGGCGCATAAACAGCAGGGAAGCCAGCACGATCCCGACGCTGATGGCGATAACCATATCGAACAGCACGGTCAGCGACATGCAGATCAGCATCACGATGATGTCGTCTTTCGGCGCGCGACGCAGCAGGTTCACCACCTTGTGCGCCTCGCTCATGTTCCAGGCCACCATCAACAGCAGGGCGGCCATGGCGGAGAGCGGTAGCCAGGAGAGCAGCGGGGCGAGGATCAGCAGAGCGAGGATCACCAGCACGGAGTGGATAACCGCCGAAACGGGCGAGGTTGCCCCCGCGCGCACGTTCGCCGCAGAGCGGGCGATGGCTGCCGTGGCGGTAATACCGCCGAAGAACGGTGCGACGAGGTTGCCTAATCCCTGACCGACCAGCTCGCTGTTGGCTTTGTGCTTGGTGCCGGTCATGCCGTCAAGGACGACGGCGCAGAGCAGGGACTCAATCGCCCCCAGCATCGCCATTGAGAACGCGGCGGGAAGTAACGCACGCAGGGAATCCCAGCTCAGGGTGAAGCTGGAGCCGGGCATGTCCCACGGCAGCACCAGCTGCGGCAACAGCTGCGGAATGCCGCTACCCTGTGAACCGTCCGCCAGCACATAGTGGAACTGCGAGCCGATGGTCGCGACATGACCGCCGAACATGTTGACGATGGCCATCACACCGCAGCCCAGCAGCAGCGCGGGCAGATGGCCCGGCAGACGGATCCCCAGACGAGGCCAGACGATCAGCGTGCCCAGGGTGACAACCCCAATCGCCGCATCGCCCAGATTGGCGGTAGGCAGCGCCATAAACAGCGCGCCGACCTTTTGTAGATAATGTTCCGGGACGTGCGCCATATGCAGGCCGAGGAAATCTTTTATTTGCATCGTCCCAATGGTGATGCCGATCCCCGAGGTGAATCCCAGCGTCACGGAAAGGGGGATGTACTCGATCAGCCGCCCAAAGCGGGCCAGGCCAAACAGAATCAAAAAGACGCCGGACATCAGGGTGGCAACAAGCAGGCCTGCCAGACCAAACTGCTGGGAAACCGGGTAGAGGATCACCACGAAGGCGGCGGTGGGGCCGGAGACGCTGAAGCGCGAGCCGCCGGTCAGGGCAATGGCGATCCCGGCAACGGCCGAGGTGTACAGGCCGTACTGCGGCGCTACGCCGCTGCCAATCGCCAGCGCCATCGCCAGAGGGATGGCAATAATGCCGACGGTGATCCCGGCAATCAGGTCACGCACGAAGCGTGACGAGGTGTACTTCTCTTTCCAGCAGGCGTCGATGAGGGCGCGAAAGGGCAGAACATGTGAGGAGGTTACGTTTTTCACAATTATCTATCATCCGTATGCGCATCATCTGTCATGTGAATGGCAGGTGAAGGAGGCATTAATCATACAAATAAATCTCAGAGACAAAAAAACCCGCCGCAGCGGGTTTTTTGGCCGTGCTCGATCAGTGTTCGAACATTGCAGAGATGGATTCTTCGTTGCTGATACGACGAATCGCTTCGGCCAGCATCCCGGAAAGGGTCAACGTACGCACGTTTGGCAGTGCTTTGATCTCGTCGCTCAGAGGGATGGTATCGCAAACCACCACTTCGTCAATGACGGAGTTGCGCAGGTTGTTTACCGCGTTACCGGAGAAGATCGGGTGGGTTGCGTAAGCGAATACGCGCTTGGCACCACGCTCTTTCAGCGCTTCAGCCGCTTTACACAGCGTACCGCCGGTATCGATCATGTCGTCAACCAGCACGCAGTCGCGGCCAGCAACGTCACCGATGATGTGCATCACCTGAGAAACGTTAGCGCGCGGACGACGCTTGTCGATGATCGCCATGTCGGTATCGTTCAGCAGCTTGGCGATAGCACGAGCACGTACCACGCCGCCGATGTCAGGAGAAACCACGATTGGGTTGTCCAGGTTCAGCTGCAGCATGTCTTCCAGCAGGATTGGGCTGCCGAACACGTTATCAACCGGGACGTCGAAGAAGCCCTGGATCTGCTCTGCGTGCAGGTCAACGGTCAGTACGCGGTCAACGCCGACGCTGGACAGGAAGTCAGCGACTACTTTCGCGGTAATTGGCACACGCGCGGAACGGACGCGACGGTCCTGGCGGGCATAGCCGAAGTAAGGGATTACAGCAGTGATACGGCCTGCGGAAGCGCGACGCAGGGCGTCGACCATAACAACCAGTTCCATCAGGTTGTCGTTCGTTGGAGCACAGGTGGACTGGATGATGAAAATATCACCACCGCGTACATTTTCGTTGATTTGTACGCTGACTTCGCCGTCGCTAAAGCGACCTACGGCGGCGTCGCCGAGGGAAGTGTACAGGCGGTTGGCAATACGTTGTGCTAGTTCCGGGGTGGCGTTACCAGCAAAAAGCTTCATATCAGGCACGAGAAGAACCTCAGGCATGCGTCCAGTGGTGGATAGCGTTCGCCGAAAACTGTGCGGGCCAGGCGAAGGCTATCCAGGCGGTGTATTAAAGAGCGCGATGCAACGTCTGGAACAGGGTGACGTTGTCACCGAAACTCAGTCTGCGCCAGAATGGCCTGCTGTAGGGGGGAGGTGTTCATCCCGCGCGCTACAAAACCATGCAGCCAGTCCGGCGCTTGCTCAAGCACCTGACGAGCGGCGGATTCGGTGTCAAATTCAGCAAAGACACAGGCCCCTGTACCGGTCAGGCGCGACGGCGCGTATTCTAACAGCCAGGAAAGCACCGCATCAACCTCGCGAAAACGTTTTCTTGCGATATCCTCGCAATCGTTGCTGAATTCACAATTTAATAACGTTTTTATTGACCGAACCGGGGTATTCCTTTTCAGGTCAGGATCTTTGAAGATGACCGGGGTCGGAATGCTCACGCCAGGGTGGGCAACCAGATACCACTTCTCCGGCGGTTCCGCCGGGGTGAGGATCTCTCCCACGCCTTCAGCAAAGGCCGCATGACCGTGAACAAACACCGGGACGTCCGCGCCCAGCGTCAGGCCTATAGCGGCCAGTTCGTCCTGCGACAGCCCGCAGCCCCAAAGGTGGTTCAGCGCGACCAGCACCGTGGCGGCGTTAGATGAGCCGCCGCCGAGACCACCGCCCATCGGCAGACGTTTCTCGATACGAATATCCGCACCGCTACCCGCGGGCAGACGACCTGATTGCGCTGCGGCTTTCATCAGCAGACGCGCGGCGCGCACGATCAGGTTGTCCTCGTGCGCCACGCCGTCGACCGGCGTGAGCAGGCAAATCTGTCCGTCATGACGCAGCTCAATGGCGATCGTGTCGCCATAGTCAATAAACTGAAACAGCGTCTGCAGGGTGTGATAACCGTCAGCCCGCTGGCCGGTGATGTATAAAAACAGATTCAGCTTTGCCGGAGAGGGCCAGTGGGTCATCATTTAACGATCCAGTTATCCATTTTCAACTTGATGCGCTGGCTGCCCTGGGTCAGCTCCATATTCGATGGCAGCGACGGTTTACTCTTGCTGTCATAGTCGCTGTACACCACTTTCCAGGTTTTGCCGTTCTGGGTGTAGTTGACCTGGCTCAGACGGTATTGATCGTCCAGGGTGTAGTCGGTGGCGTCACCCGGCAGGCCGAGGATCCACTGGCGCAGGCTGTTGAGCGGGATAGGCATCCCGGTCAGCTTGCCAATCATCTCTTCGGCGTCGGTCGCGGTGTAGTGCTGGCCTTTGTTATCGGTGATCTGCGCTTCACCCGGCTTTGCGTTAAGCTCCAGCTCGGTGCTGCCCAGCGGGTTCAGCAGCAGCAGGCGATAGTTGTCCTGGCCCGTCTGCTGCCAGAAGAAGCGCGCATAAACCTTTTGTTCATCAGAAAGATAGGCGAAGGCGCCGCGCGTCTGGTACTGCTTCAAATTTCGCACGTCCTGCTGGTGCTGACGCCACTGCGGTGAATCAGGGCTTTTACCCGGGCCTTTTGGCTGGGTGACGGTACACGCGGTCAGAACCAGTGCTGCCAGCGGCAGCAGGCGAATCAGTCGGGTCATAATGAGGACAAATCCTTGAGATACGTTGCAGTTATAGCTGTTAATGCTAGCGTCGAAGGGGGCTACCGTCTACGTTCAAATTATCTCAAAGCGTTGTATCTACCCTAAATAATTCAAGCTGCATGAAGGCGGCAAGAGAGTGAATCCCCATGAGCATAGATAACTATGTGATTGGGGGAACGAGCGCAGCCAACGCGCATGCAGCTTGAAGTATGACGGGTATAAGCTATTACTCCGAAAGGGGGCAGTCCCTTTTATTGATCTCGCGCATCCTGTATGATGCGTTCTGCTAACCTTATTAACGCTGGTACTACTCCCGCTCAACATGACCCTATTAGCACTCGGCATCAACCACAAAACGGCCCCGGTTTCGCTGCGAGAACGCGTAACGTTTTCGCCGGATACGCTTGACCTGGCGCTGGACAGCCTGCTTGCCCAGCCGATGGTGCAGGGTGGCGTGGTGCTTTCGACGTGCAACCGTACCGAACTCTATTTAAGCGTAGAAGAGCAGGACAACCTGCATGAAGCGCTGATCCGCTGGCTATGCGACTACCACAATCTCAACGAAGACGAGCTGCGTAACAGCCTGTACTGGCATCAGGACAACGATGCCGTCAGCCATCTTATGCGCGTCGCCAGCGGCCTGGATTCGCTGGTGCTGGGCGAACCGCAGATTCTGGGCCAGGTGAAAAAAGCGTTTGCGGATTCGCAAAAAGGGCATCTTAAAGCCAGCGAGCTGGAACGCATGTTCCAGAAATCCTTCTCCGTGGCGAAGCGTGTGCGAACCGAAACCGACATTGGTGCCAGTGCGGTTTCCGTTGCCTTCGCGGCCTGCACCCTTGCACGCCAAATCTTTGAATCCCTCTCCACCGTCACCGTGATGCTGGTGGGCGCGGGCGAAACCATCGAACTTGTGGCGCGCCACCTGCGCGAGCATAAGGTGAAAAAGATGATTATCGCTAACCGCACCCGCGAACGCGCGCAGGCGCTGGCGGATGAAGTGGGTGCAGAGGTGGTTGCCCTGAGCGACATCGATGAACGCCTGAAAGAGGCGGACATTATTATCAGCTCTACCGCCAGCCCGCTGCCGATCATCGGCAAAGGGATGGTGGAGCGCGCGCTGAAGTCCCGCCGTAATCAGCCGATGCTGCTGGTGGATATCGCCGTTCCGCGCGACGTTGAGCCGGAAGTGGGCAAGCTGCCTAACGCCTACCTCTACAGCGTGGATGACCTGCAAAGCATCATTTCGCACAATCTCGCCCAGCGTAAAGCGGCGGCGGTGCAGGCGGAAACTATCGTTGAGCAGGAAACCAGCGAGTTTATGGCCTGGCTGCGCGCGCAAAGCGTCAGCGAGACCATCCGAGAATACCGCGGGCAGGCAGAGCAGGTGCGTGATGACCTGACTGCCAAAGCGTTAGCGGCCCTTGAACAGGGCGGCGACGCACAGGCAATTATGCAGGATCTGGCGTGGAAGCTGACCAACCGCCTGATCCATGCACCAACCAAATCTCTTCAGCAGGCTGCCCGTGACGGGGATGATGAACGCCTGACTATTCTGCGCAACAGCCTCGGGCTGGAATAGCGCCCTATACCCATTTTCTAAGACAAGGTGCACTTACGCCTATGAAGCCTTCTATCGTCGCTAAACTGGAAGCTCTGCACGAGCGCCATGAAGAAGTCCAGGCGCTGCTCGGGGATGCCGGGACCATTGCGGACCAGGAACGTTTTCGCGCACTCTCGCGTGAATACGCGCAGTTAAGTGATGTTTCTAAATGCTTTACCGACTGGCGACAGGTTCAGGAAGATATCGAAACCGCGCAGATGATGCTCGACGATCCTGAAATGCGCGAGATGGCGCAGGAAGAGTTGCAGGATGCGAAAGCGCGTTCCGAAGAGATGGAGCAACAGCTTCAGGTGCTGCTGCTGCCGAAGGATCCGGACGACGAGCGTAACGCGTTTGTGGAAGTCCGCGCCGGGACCGGCGGTGACGAAGCGGCGCTGTTTGCCGGGGACCTGTTCCGCATGTACAGCCGCTACGCCGAATCGCGTCGCTGGCGCGTGGAGATCATGAGCGCCAACGAAGGCGAACACGGTGGCTACAAAGAGGTTATCGCCAAGATCAGCGGCGACGGCGCGTACGGCCGTCTCAAGTTTGAATCCGGCGGCCACCGCGTGCAGCGCGTGCCGGCCACCGAATCTCAGGGCCGTATCCACACCTCCGCCTGTACGGTGGCGGTGATGCCGGAGCTGCCGGAAGCGGAACTGCCGGACATCAACCCGGCGGACCTGCGCATCGACACCTTCCGCTCCTCCGGGGCGGGCGGGCAGCACGTTAACACCACCGACTCCGCCATTCGTATTACCCACCTGCCAACCGGCATCGTGGTGGAGTGTCAGGACGAGCGCTCACAGCATAAAAACAAAGCCAAAGCCTTGTCCGTACTGGGGGCGCGTATCCACGCGGCCGAAATGGCGAAACGCCAGCAGGCGGAAGCGTCGACGCGTCGTAACCTGCTGGGAAGCGGCGATCGCAGCGACCGTAACCGCACCTACAACTTCCCGCAGGGCCGCGTGACCGACCACCGCATCAACCTGACGCTTTACCGTCTGGACGAGGTGATGGAAGGGAAGCTGGATATGCTGATTGAGCCTATCGTGCAGGAATACCAGGCCGACCAGCTGGCGGCGCTGTCCGAGCAGGAATAATGGATTTTCAGCGCTGGTTACGTGAGGCGGCCGGTGAGCTTTCAGAAAGCGAAAGCCCGAAACGCGACGCCGAAATTTTGCTTGAGCACGTCACGGGTAAAGCCCGCACCTACCTGCTGGCATTTGGTGAAACGCTGCTGACTGCCGCGCAGGAAGCGCAGCTCGCGGGGCTGCTTGCCCGGCGTAAAAACGGCGAGCCGGTGGCCCACCTTGTCGGTGAGCGCGAGTTCTGGTCGCTGCCGCTGTACGTCTCGGCGGCAACGCTGATCCCGCGTCCAGATACCGAGTGTCTGGTCGAGCAGGTGCTGGCGCGTTTACCCGCCTCAGCCTGCCGTATTCTCGATCTCGGTACGGGCACCGGGGCGATCGCGCTGGCCCTCGCCACCGAGCGGCCCGACTGCGCGGTGACGGCGGTAGATGTGATGCCCGACGCGGTGGCGCTGGCGCAGCGTAACGTAGAGCGACTGGGCGTAACTAACGTGACCGTGCTGCAGAGCAGCTGGTTTAAGGCGCTGGAGAATCAGACGTTCGGGATGATTGTCAGCAACCCGCCCTATATCGACGAACACGACCCGCACCTTGCGCAGGGCGATGTTCGCTTCGAGCCCTTGACGGCGCTGGTGGCTGCCAACAGCGGTTTAGCCGATCTTGATCACATTGTGACAACGTCACGGCAACATTTACTTCCCGACGGCTGGCTGGTCGTGGAACATGGCTGGACGCAGGGCGAAGCCGTACGCGCGCTGTTTACGCAAGCGGGTTATCGCGCGGTTGAAACCTGCCGCGACTACGGCGGGAATGAACGGCTGACGCTGGGCCAGTGGGCGTGAAGCAAGGCTATCTGCCATTTACTGATAAAGGCGTAAGGCTGACTGAAAGGCGGTTTGGCGTTATCATCTACATTGTTTTGAGTTTTATCGCGCCCGAGGGTAGCTGTACGCTCGGGCGTTACTGGGGTAAGTCATGAAGTCCTTAGCCGATTTCGAATTTAATAAAGTGCCGCTTTGCGATGGCATGATCCTGATTTCTGAGATGATTCGTGACGATTTCACGTCGCAGTTTGTCTACGATGAGCTGGAGAATCTGGTCAGCCTGGCGCGTGAAGAGATCAATCAGGCGCGCCCGCAGGACTGGCAACTAGAGAAGCTGCTTGAACTTTTCTACGGCGAATGGGGTTTCTGCGACACGCGGGGCGTATATCGCCTGTCTGACGCATTATGGCTGGACCAGGTCTTAAAAAATCGTCAGGGCAGCGCCGTTGCGCTGGGCTCTATTTTGCTGTGGGTCGCGCACCGCCTCGATATTCCGCTGGTGCCGGTCATTTTTCCGACGCAGATGATCCTGCGTGCGGAGTGGCTGGACGGTGAGATGTGGCTCATTAATCCCTTCAACGGCGACACGCTGGATGAACACACGCTGGACGTGTGGCTGAAAGGCAATATCAGCCCGGTGGCCGAGCTCTTCAACGAAGATCTCGACGAGGCGGATAACGCCGAAGTGATCCGCAAGCTGCTGGATACGCTGAAGTCCGCGTTAATGGAAGAGCGTCAGATGGAGCTGGCCCTGCGCGCCAGCGAAGTGCTGCTGCAGTTTAATCCGGAAGACCCGTACGAAATTCGCGACCGCGGGCTGATCTATGCCCAGCTCGACTGCGAGCACGTGGCGCTGAACGATCTGAGTTATTTCGTCGAGCAGTGTCCGGAAGATCCTATTAGCGAAATGATCCGTGCACAGATCAACGCGATCTCGCACAAGCAAATTACACTGCATTAATCTAAATTCCGATTCACACCTGAATAAGGCGATCCTATGAAACAAAAAGTGGTTAGCATTGGTGATATCAAGGTAGCAAACGACCTGCCGTTCGTGCTGTTTGGCGGCATGAACGTGCTGGAATCCCGCGACCTCGCCATGCGTATCTGCGAACACTACGTGACCGTGACCCAAAAGCTGGGCATCCCGTACGTGTTTAAGGCCTCTTTTGACAAAGCCAACCGCTCCTCCATCAACTCTTACCGTGGCCCGGGCCTGGAAGAGGGAATGAAAATTTTCCAGGAGCTGAAGCAGACCTTTGGCGTGAAAGTGATCACCGACGTGCATGAATCCTGGCAGGCGCAGCCTGTGGCGGACGTGGTCGACGTGATCCAGCTTCCGGCATTCCTCGCCCGTCAGACGGACCTGGTGGAAGCGATGGCAAAAACCGGCGCGGTCATCAACGTGAAAAAACCGCAGTTCGTGAGCCCTGGCCAGATGGGTAACATCGTCGATAAGTTTATCGAAGGCGGTAACGACAAGGTGATCCTGTGTGACCGTGGCGCAAACTTCGGCTACGACAACCTGGTGGTCGACATGCTGGGCTTCAGCGTCATGAAGAACGTCTCTAACCAGTCTCCGGTGATCTTCGACGTGACCCACGCGCTGCAGTGCCGTGACCCGTTCGGCGCCGCGTCCGGTGGCCGTCGTGCTCAGGTAACCGAGCTGGCGCGCGCCGGTATGGCGACCGGTCTGGCTGGCCTGTTCATTGAAGCGCACCCGGATCCGGATAACGCAAAATGTGATGGCCCGTCCGCGCTGCCGCTGGATAAGCTGGAGCCGTTCCTGAAACAGATCAAAGCGATTGACGATCTGGTGAAGAGCTTCGACGAGCTGGATACCAGCAAATAATAAAAAAACCCGCTTCGGCGGGTTTTTTTATAGAACATATTGCCGGGTGGCGCTGCGCTTACCCGGCCTACAAAACCCGTAGGCCCTGCAAGCGAAGCGCCGCTGGGCAAAAAGACTACGCAAAAATCGTCATCAGATACGCAATAAACAACGCCATGTGCGCCGCGCCGTTCAGCACGTTGGTGCGCCCGGTTGAAAACGAAATCTGGCACAGCAGCAGCGAGGCGACCATCACAATCATCTCCGGCGCGCCCAGCGCAAACTGCAGGTCGTTACCGGTCATAAAGGCAATCAGCGTCACTACCGGTACGGTGAGTGAAATCGTCGCCAGCACGGAGCCGAAGAACAGGTTCATTGCGCGCTGCACCTGATTGTTCAACACCGCCTTCAGCGCCCCGAGACCTTCCGGAGAAAGGATCAGCAGCGCCACCAGGAAGCCGGTAAACGCCACCGGAGCGTTCAGCTCGGTTAACAGCGTCTCCAGCGGGTTGGCGTTCATCTTGGTGACCGCGATAACCGCAATCAGATGCACGATCAGCCAAACCGTATGCCACCCGCTGCTGTGGGCCGACGGCTTGCCGTGATGCGGGTCATCGTCGTCGCTGTCGTCTTCATGCTCATACACAAACAGGCTCTGGTGCGTTTTGGTCTGAATCAGCAGGAACACGCCGTACATGGCGGCAGAAATCAGTGCGACCAGCAGGGCCTGACCGGTAGAAAAATTCGCGCCCGGCAGCGCCATCGGGAAGACCAGAACGATAATCGCCAGCGGGAAGAGGGCGATCAGATACTGTTTAATGCCAAACAGGTTCATGTACTGGGTCGCAAATTTGCGTCCGCCCAGCAGCAGAGAGAAGCCCACCAGGCCGCCCGTAACAATCATAATGATTGAGTAGAGCGTATCGCGCATCAGCGTCGGCGCGGCATCGCCGGTCGCCATGAGCGCGGAAATCAGGCTGACTTCGAGAATAACAACGGAAAGGCTAAGAATTAACGATCCGTACGGCTCGCCCAGACGATGGGCTAATACGTCCGCATGGCGAACGACGCTAAAGGCGCTGGTTAAAATACCGACCAGGGCAAGAATATTGATACCAACCACCACTGGCAGTGACTGACTGCTTCCCCAGAAGAGCAGCACAGCCAGTGCCAGAACCGGGAAAATGAGTGACGTCTCCTTGTGGCGGGTCTTGACCGCCTCGTGTGTTGCTGTCATGTGCTTCTCCATCAATGCAGGTGCTTGTAATTATAGATAGATTTTGAGGACAATAAATTAACAGAAATCTGTCAAATACCCTTTATTTTTTACTTAATTTTACCCTTTGTGATTTTTTTCTTCTTTGAAGTCTATAATGCCATTTCTTTAATAAATACATACTAAATAACAAGGTATTATAACTTTAGTTTAGTCATTTATTATTGCCGGGTGGCGCCATGGCATATCGTCGTCCACACTTATCTTTTTACGCAAAAGAGAGGTTAATGATGCCCTATAAAGCGAAACGCGAATTACCCGATAACGTACAAAACGTGCTGCCCGCTCACGCGCAGGATATCTACAAAGAGGCGTTTAACAGCGCCTGGGAGCAGTACAAAGATAAAGAAGATCGTCGGGATGATGCCAGCCGCGAAGAGACGGCCCACAAAGTGGCCTGGGCCGCCGTAAAGCATGACTATGAGAAAGGGGACGATGATAAATGGCACAAAAAGAAATAGTCGTAAAATAATTCGCTGCCTTCATTTTGACTTTTCAGGCGGTTGAACTTCCGTTGTATTGCAACGGGTCCGCTAATTGCTTATCGTTATTCAACTGCTGGCAAAATGACCAGCACAGAAGGCCGGGAAGGCGAATTTTAGATGTCGCAAGGAAGCATGCAGTGGCGGAGGTGTAAAGTGTTAACGCGTGATTTCTTAATGAAGGCAGATTGTAAGACGGCATTTGGTGCTATTGAGGAATCGCTTCTCTGGTCAGCTGAACAACGTGCGGCGTCGCTCGCTGCCACGCTTGCCTGCCGCCCGGATGATGGCCCGGTATGGATTTTTGGCTACGGCTCCCTGATGTGGAACCCGGCTCTGGAATTTGTCGAATCGGCAACGGGCACGCTGCCCGGCTGGCATCGCGCATTTTGCCTGCGCCTGACGGCCGGACGCGGCAGCGCGTGCCAGCCGGGGCGCATGCTGGCCCTGAAAGAGGGGGGACGCACCACGGGCGTGGCGTATCGTCTTCCGGATGCCACGCTGGAAGAGGAGCTCACGCTGCTCTGGAAGCGTGAAATGATCACCGGCTGCTATATGCCGAGCTGGTGTAAGCTGGAGCTGGACGACGGACGCACCGTCAATGCGCTGGTGTTTATTATGGATCCGCGCCATCCGCTCTATGAAGCGGACACCCGCACGCAGGTGATTGCCCCGCTCATTGCCGCCGCCAGCGGCCCGCTGGGTACTAACGCGCAGTATCTCTTCTCCCTCGATCAGGAGCTGACCCGCCTCGGCATGAAGGACGACTGTCTGAACGAGCTGGTGGTGAAGGTGAGGACGCTGCTGGAAGGGAACCCGCTCAACGGCACGCTGCGAACAGGCTTTGCCTGATAATACGCCCGGTTCGCCGGGCGCGTCATTTATGCGGCTACGTAGCTGACGGAATGCTCCAGCGACTGGCTGTGGCTGTCGATCAGCACATCCCACGTGCCGGTATACGGCACGGTAAGCCAGGCCTTATCATCCTGCACGGTCAGAATATCCGCCTGGGATTGTTGCTGTGCTTTCGCACTCATCAGATGAATACGACAGCGTTCTGAGCAACGCACCACGACCGTATCCCCGCCAAACAGCTTCAAACTTGTTTTTACCAGTGCCATTTTTTACCCCGTAGTTTTAAACAACGCTCTCCCTGCAGCCATATCCGAGCGTGATGTTGTTCACAATTCACTCATGGCATAACACCAAAGGGGGAGCGCCGGGATGCTGATTTTGATCAAAAAATGGCATAACGATTAAACAAAAATGACAAAATTCCTCAAAATTTCCGCTGGCGCACGTTTTACCCGCTAAACGCGCGCCGGAAGAAAATTATATGCGGAAATGGCCGGCGGTTTCAGCAAGGTCGCCCGCCTGGCTCTGCAGGGCACCCGCGGCGGCGGCGGATTGCACCACCAGCTCGGCGTTCTGCTGGACCATCCTGTCGAGATGGGTCACCGCGTGGTTGATTTCATGGATGCCTTTCATCTGCTCGCTGGTGGCGATGGAGATTTCACGCATGATGCCGGAGACGCTGCCGATGCTGGAGCGGATCTCGTCCATGCTTTCCCCCGCAAGATGCACGTAGCGTGAGCCTGTCGCCACGCTGTCGGTGGTGGAATCAATCAGCGATTTGATCTCCTTCGCTGCCTGGGCGCTGCGGCTCGCCAGGTTACGCACTTCGCCTGCGACGACGGCAAATCCGCGCCCCTGTTCACCGGCACGCGCCGCTTCAACGGAGGCGTTCAGCGCCAGAATGTTGGTCTGGAACGCAATGCCGTCAATCACGCTGGTGATATCGCCAATTTTTGCCGACGCAACTTCAATGGACTGCATGGTGCTGATGGCCTGAGAGACCACCTCGCCGCCGCGCGCCGCGGCCGCGGAGGCTTTGCTCGCCTGATCGTTCGCTTCTGCCGCCGATTCATTCGACTGGGTCACGGAGGCGGTAATCTGCTCCACGGCGCTGGCCGTCTCGCGCAGGCTGGATGCCGCCTGCTCGGTGCGCCCGGAGAGATCCTGGTTACCTGCGGCAATCTCCTGCGCAGCGTTTTTTACCGATTCACTGGCGTCGCGGAGCTGCACCATCACCACCGACAGCTTATCGCTGAAGGCGTTAAAGGCCTGCGCAATCTGCGCCACCTCGTCTTCGCCGGTGTCCGGCAGGCGCTGCGACAGGTCGTTAGTGCCGTTGGCAATGCTGTGCATCGCGTCGCGAATGTCAGACAGGCGTTTCAGCAGGCGGGCAATCAGGAAGTGCACAATGGCCGCGCTCAGCAGCGCCAGGATCACCAGCGAAATCCCCGATGCCTTAAGCAGGGAACGCATGCCGGAGGTGGCGTCACCGTTGTCGAGCGCAACGACTAATAGCCAGCTTGTGCCCGGCACGGCGGTCGCCACGAAGGTTTTTTCAGCGTCGTTGAGCGTTCCGTCGACCGGCTTACCGCTTTTCAGCGCAGCAAAATCAACGCCTTTGATGGTCTCCGCAAAGGGTTTGAGCGTGAGGGCAGGATCGTTGGCCGCAATCACGCTGCCGTCGCTGTTGAGCAGCAGGCCGCTGCTGGCCGGGGTAGGATGGATCCCGCGCACGTTTGCCACCACGCTGTCCATGGCCACATCGCCCGCCACGACCGCTTTCAGGCTGCCATTTTCTTTCACCGGCACGGCGAAGGTCACCACCAGTTTACCGGTCCCTGCGTCAACGTAGGGCGCGGTGACAACCGGACCGTCCGTGCTGACCACCTGCTGATACCACGGGCGAATGGTCGGGTCATAATCCGCCGGGACGCCAGCCGGTTCAGAGAATTTCGCGGTTTTGCTGGCGTAACCAACATAGACGTTAGTAAATCCACCCGCCTGCGCAAGCTGCTTAAACACCGGAACCGGATCGTCGCTCAGCGCAACGGTCTGCGCGGAGGCGATTACCGTCATCTTGCTTTTAACCCAGTCGGCAATCGCCATGTTATGGCTGGCGCTGGTGCTGGTCAGGATATCGCGCTGGGACTGCTGGTTATCCTGACGGGTGACCTGGAAGTTAATAACGGTATTAAGAAGAAGGGCGACGACCAGACAGCCTGCCGTCGTCGCGATGATGCGTGCACGAATCGATCTGAACATAAGTGAAATACCTGCTGTGTTGTTTCCATGCCTATCGGCAACCCCGCAGGTAAACTTGATGCTGAAACCGCGTCCATAAGAAAATAATATTTTTACGACTTTATTATTAAAAAGTTAATACTTTATCGGCGGACAGCGTCCATTCGGCCAGCTCAACCAGCGTACCAATCTCAACGCCATCAATCAGCGGCAGCCCGGTAATGCCGCGCCCGTCGGTGCAGGTCTTGCACAGCTTCACCGGGACGTTTTGCGCGGTGAGGATCTCCAGCATCTGCTGAATGTTATAGCCCTCGGCCGGTTTTTGGCCCTTGAGCCCGGCGGTGACCGCGTCCGACATTAAAAACAGTTTTAACGCCAGGTCGTCCTCTTTTTCGCGCAGCGCAATCGCCAGGCGAAGGCTGTTAAAAAGGGATTCGCTGCCGTAGGCCGCACCGTTGGCGACGATAACAATCTTTTGCATGTTGACTCCTGTTCTTATAAAGGCACGAATAATATAAGGTTTACCGAGTTTACGCTGCCTGCAGCCGTCAATAAACTTCAGGATATTCCTGAAATTTCCCGTAAGGCTGCAATTCTTTCTTAATAGCGTTAAGGTAAGAGCGTCTTTTACAAAACTCAGGCGCAAATCCCGACGTTGATGGCTGTATCGTCCCGCATTCGTTCTCTGCTATTACTCTCCCTCCTGTCGGCCGGAGCCGTTCACGGTGCGCCGAATTCCTTTATGCATCAGGCGCAGCACCCCTTTGATAATAAGGGGGACAGTCTGCCCGACCTCGGCATGGCGGCGCCCACCGGCGAAGGGGAAAAACATCTGGCCGAAATGGCGAAAGCCTTTGGCGAAGCCAGCATGACCGACAATGGCCTGACGACCGGCGAGCAGGCGCGTCAGTTTGCCTTTGGTCAGGTACGCGACGCGGTGAGCGGCGAAGTGAACCAGCAGATTGAGTCCTGGCTGTCGCCCTGGGGAAACGCCAGCGTGAACCTGCTGGTGGATAACGACGGTAAATTTAACGGCAGCAGCGGAAGCTGGTTTATCCCGTGGAACGATAATAACCGCTACCTGAACTGGAGCCAGCTTGGTATGACCCAGCAGACGGATGGCCTGGTGAGTAACGCCGGAATCGGTCAGCGCTGGGTCGCCGGGAAGTGGCTGCTGGGCTACAACACCTTTTACGATAACCTGCTTGATGAAAACCTGCAGCGTGCCGGGCTGGGCGCGGAAGCGTGGGGGGAAAATCTGCGCCTGTCAGCGAACTATTACCAGCCCTTTGCCGGCTGGCGAGAGCGCTCCGACGTCCGGGAGCAGCGCATGGCGCGCGGATATGATGTTACTGCTAAGGCCTGGCTGCCGTGGTTCCATCATCTGAATACCAGCGTCAGCTTCGAGCAATATTTTGGCGATAACGTCGATCTGTTCAACAGCGGCACCGGCTATCACAATCCCGTTGCGGTGAATCTGGGGCTTAACTATACCCCGGTTCCGCTCGTTACCCTGACCGCCGCGCACAAGCAGGGCGAAAGCGGCGAGAGCCAGAATAACCTCGGGCTGAAGCTCAACTATCGCTTTGGCGTGCCGCTGGCTAAGCAGCTTTCCGCCGATGAGGTCGCCGCCGCGCGCTCCCTGCGCGGAAGCCGCTACGACTCGCCGGAGCGCAATAGCCTGCCGGTGATAGAGTTTCGCCAGCGTAAAACGCTATCCGTCTGGCTGGCCACGCCGCCGTGGGACCTGAAAGGGGGCGAGACCGTTATGCTGAAGCTCCAGGTTCGCAGCACGCACGGCATTCGTCAAATCCACTGGCAGGGGGATACGCAGGCACTGAGCCTGACGTCGCCGGCGAAAAGCAACAGCAGCGACGGCTGGAGCGTGATTATGCCTGCCTGGGATGAACGGGAAGGGGCGACAAACCGCTGGCACCTGTCGGCGGTGGTGGAAGATGAGAAAGGCCAGCGCGTCTCGTCCAATGAGATCGCGCTTGCGGTGGCGCAGCCGCTGGTCGCCCTGCCGGACAACGACCCGCGCTGGAAGCTGCTGCCGGATGAGTAACGCTTAGAATATGCGTTCCTGATGCACCCACACGGCGGCCTCAACGCGGGATTTCAGCTTCATTTTCTTCAGCATATGCTTCACGTGCACTTTCACCGTGCTTTCGGTGATGTCCAGGCGGCGGGCGATCATTTTGTTCGGCAGCCCCTGGGCAATCAGTTTGAGGATATCGCGCTCGCGCGGCGTGAGCTGGCTGACGTCACGGTCAGAGGTGGCGCGATTGGCCCGCAGGCTGGCGGCCAGCACCGGCGTTAAGGCTTCGCTGAGCACCATCTCGCCCGCTGCCGCCTGCTGCAGCGCCTTAAGCAGGTCTTCCGGCTCCATGTCCTTCAGCAAATAGCCATCCGCCCCGCGCTTCAGCGCCGTGACCACGTCCTCTTCATGGTTCGACACGCTAAAGACGACGATGCGTCCGGAAAGCGATTTTTCCCGCAGCTTGTCGAGCGTTTCCAGACCGTTCATGCCCGGCATATTCAGATCGAGCAGGATCAGATCGGGATCGAGGGATTCGGCAAGCTCAATGCCCTGTTCGCCGTTGCTGGCTTCGCCTACTACGGTGATATCGGGTGCCATGCTGACCAGCTGTTTCACGCCAGTGCGCAGCATCGGATGGTCGTCGATCAACAGGATGGATGCCGGTTCCTGATTAGTCATGGGTTTCTCCTTGAGCAGTTGTAAGCGGTTTTTCGGGAATAAAGGTGACGACAACTTCCGTGCCGCCCATCTCTCTCCGGCGAACCTGGCAATCACCGCGCAGGCTTTGGGCGCGGTCTCGCATGATAATTAAACCATAGTGGTTAGTGCGTTCGGCATTTTCCGGCACGCCGCGGCCGTTGTCGTGAACCGTGAGCTTCACCTGATTGTCGTGCTGGCTGACGGTGACCGTAACCGCCGTCGCGTCAGCGTGTTTGAGCACGTTGCTCAACGCTTCGCGGGCGATCTGCAGTAAATGGATGGCCTGATGGGAAGGGACAAACCGCGGCGGCAGCTGATAATCCAGCTTCACCGGGAACCCCAGCCGGGCGCTAAATTCGTGGCAGCTGGCTTCCAGCGCCGGGCGCAGGCCAGGCTCGGTCAGCTGCAGGCGGAAGGTGGTCAGCAGCTCGCGTAGCTGCACCCAGGAGGTGTTCAGCTCGTTGCGGATCTGGCTGAGCAGCTGCTTATTGCTTTCCGGCATCTGCGCATCCTGCATCTGCAGGCAGCTCACCTGCATTTTCATACAGGAGAGCGACTGGGCGATGGAGTCGTGCAGCTCGCGGGCAATGGTGGCGCGCTCTTCCATGACGATCAGCTGCTGCTGTTTCTCCTGATGCCTGTCGAGCGCCAGCGTGGCCGTCAGCTGTTCAACCAGCGTATCCACCAGCTGCTGCTGGTCGTGGCTCAGGTGACGCCCCGCGGGCAGGGTCGCCAGCAAAATACCGTACTGGGTGTGGCTGTCGGTCAGGCGCCACTTCAGGGTGGTGCCGCCGGAGGTCAGCGGCGGCAGGCCGCGAGGGCAAAGATGGCAGCCTTTGTCATCACAGGACATATCGGACTGGCAGGTAAATTCCTGATGGTTATCTTCGTCCTCCACATCGTAAACCCGCAGCTCCAGGTCGCGAAGCAGGGTCAGATTTTGCAGGCCGTTCAGCACCGGCGAGAGGCGTTCACATAGCGGCACCTGCATGTGCAGCCGACGGTTGGCCTGCCACAGGAAGGAGAGGATCTCGTTTTTCTGCTCCAGCCCGGCCGTTTTTTCCTGAACGCGCTGTTCCAGCACCGCGTAGCTCTCGGAGAGCTCAGCCGACATGGTGTTGAGCGCCTGGCCGAGCATCGCCATCTCGTTGCGCCCGCTGATGTGCGTGCGCTGGGTAAAATCGCGGGCGGTGACAGCACGCGCCATGGCCAGCAGCTGTTTCCAGGGGTTCAGCAGCCGCGCGCGAAGCCAGAGGATGGTGAAAATCAGCAGCAGCCCCATAAACAGCGCCATGCCGCGGTGCACCATCACCACCCGGTCAATGCGTAGTTCGGTCGTCTGGTCGAAAGAGGAGACCAGAGCATCAATGCGAGAGACGAACCCCGCCACGTCCTGCGCAACGGTTGCCGTACCTCGGGCCTGTTTCAGGCCGGGCTCAAGCTGGGTGTGCCAGTAGCCCTGAAGGGCTTTAAGCTGAGGTTGCTGGCCGGCGCGAATGGCGGCATTCTCCAGTTCGGGGCTGAAGACCGTGCGCTCCATTTCAGCAATCAGGGGCTGTTCCTCCTGCGTCAGGGGAACCGACGCCAGCAGGCGATAGCTCTGCATGCGAAGGGAGCCTGCCTCGTTGATGGCATGCGCATTACCCTGTACGCCCTGTACCAGCCAGCCGGAGATTGCCATGCCGGTTACGCCGATGGCGGTGGACAGCAAGACGATCAGCGCGAGCTGATTGACGAGCGTCAGCGGAGAAAAACATCTTTTTAACATAGAGGTGGCGTGCTCCTGACGTGGCCTGCCTGCAGGAATGGCGCTATTCTGGTGCATACCCTGGAGTATACCCATACCTATAAATGATTACTCCCAAATTGCCAGCGGAGTATGCGTTAAAGGGTAGGGAGAGCAGGGACGCGTCAGCGCCGTGAAAAACCACGTCTTTTTTACCGAAATAACCTACTCACTAAGGATAAGGCCTTATTTTGCGCCGCAAATCCTCGCACTTTTCCTTTGATTTATATCAACTTACCGCCGCCCTAAAACCCTAATGTTTGCAGCATCATTCGAGTATCAGAGGTGTCTATGAGTCACTCATCCGCTCCCGAAAGGGAAAATGGTGCCGTTATTACAGACTGGCGTCCAGAGGATCCGGCGTTCTGGCAACAGCGCGGCCATCGTGTAGCCAGCCGGAATCTGTGGATTTCCGTGCCGTGTTTGTTATTAGCGTTTTGCGTATGGATGTTGTTTAGTGCAGTGGCGGTCAATCTGCCAAAAGTTGGGTTTAGCTTCACAACCGATCAGCTGTTTATGCTGACCGCGCTGCCGTCGCTGTCAGGCGCGCTGCTGCGCGTACCTTACGCGTTTATGGTGCCGGTGTTTGGCGGTCGTCGCTGGACGGCGTTCAGTACGGGCATCATGATCGTCCCCTGCGTGTGGCTCGGCTTTGCGGTGCAGGATACGTCCACGCCGTTTAGCGTGTTCGTGATTATCTCCCTGCTGTGCGGTTTCGCGGGGGCGAACTTCGCCTCCAGCATGGCAAACATCAGCTTCTTCTTCCCGAAAGCGAAGCAGGGCGGCGCGCTGGGCATTAACGGCGGTCTGGGGAATATGGGCGTGAGCGTGATGCAGCTGATTGCGCCGCTGGCGATCTCGGTTTCTATTTTTGCGGCCTTTGGCGGCGGTGGCGTTGAGCAGGCGGATGGTTCTTCCCTCTATCTGCAGAACGCCGCCTGGATCTGGGTTCCTTTCCTGGTGGTCTTCACCCTCGCAGCCTGGTTCTTTATGAATGACCTGTCCGCGTCGAAGGCGTCGCTGAGCGAACAGCTGCCGGTGCTGAAGCGTGGACACCTCTGGGTGATGGCGCTGCTGTATCTGGCCACCTTCGGTTCGTTTATCGGCTTCTCGGCGGGCTTCGCGATGCTGTCGAAAACGCAGTTCCCGGACGTGCAGATCCTGCAGTTTGCCTTCTTCGGGCCATTTATTGGCGCCCTTGCCCGCTCGCTGGGCGGCATGGTGTCTGACCGACTGGGCGGTACCCGCGTGACGCTGGTTAACTTCGTCGTGATGGCGGTCTTCTGCGCGCTGCTGTTCCTCACGCTGCCGGCCGACGGGCAGGGCGGGAACTTCATCGCCTTCTTCGGCGTATTTATGGTGCTATTCCTGACGGCCGGGCTGGGAAGTGCCTCTACCTTCCAGATGATCTCCGTGATCTTCCGTAAGCTGACCATGGATCGCGTGAAGGCGCAGGGTGGAAGCGAAGAGCAGGCGATGCGCGAAGCGGCGACCGATACCGCCGCGGCGCTCGGCTTTATCTCTGCTATCGGCGCAATCGGCGGCTTCTTTATCCCGAAAGCGTTCGGTATCTCTCTGGACCTGACCGGCTCTCCGGCGGGCGCAATGAAAGTTTTCCTCGTCTTCTATATCGCCTGCGTTGTGATTACGTGGCTGGTATATGGCCGTAATACCAAGAAAAATAAGTAAGTGTGATTATCCGTTTGCGCGGCCTTGGGGCCGCGTTTTTTTTAGGCTGAATAATAGTTACAACATACTTAACACTTATATGGCAAATGCCTGCTGCGACACCGCGATCGCCCTCGCTTTGCAGGGGGGTCTACCCCTTAATACCTGAGATGTTAAATTTTGACTTGCTTTTTGTACGATAAAATAAAAATAACGATATATTTCATAGTGATATGATTTTCTGAGAGATACCGCTTTGGTGGTATTTAGCCTAACCCCATCCCTGAAAGTCCCTCCTCGGCTTGATCGTTATCAATTCTCCCCCTCTTTCAGGGCGTTACTTTCGCTGCAAATCAGCAATGTCGATTTAGAGAGCCACAGGCTCCACACAGGAGATACCCGATGAGCAAATTTTTGGACCGGTTTCGCTACTTCAAACAGAAGGGTGAAACTTTTGCCGATGGGCACGGCCAGGTTCTGGATACCAACCGGGACTGGGAAGACGGTTACCGCCAGCGCTGGCAGCATGACAAAGTCGTCCGTTCGACCCACGGCGTGAACTGTACTGGCTCATGTAGCTGGAAGATTTTCGTTAAAAACGGTCTGGTGACGTGGGAAATGCAGCAGACCGACTATCCGCGCACCCGCCCGGATATGCCAAACCACGAACCGCGCGGCTGCCCGCGTGGCGCCAGCTACTCCTGGTATCTCTACAGCGCCAACCGTCTGAAATACCCGCTGATGCGCAAGCGCCTGATGAAAATGTGGCGTGAAGCGAAGGTTCAGCACAGCGATCCGGTTGACGCCTGGGCGTCCATCATTGAAGACGCCGACAAAGCAAAAAGCTTCAAACAGGCTCGCGGTCGCGGCGGCTTTGTTCGCTCTTCGTGGAAAGAGGTGAACGAGCTGATTGCCGCCTCCAACGTCTATACCGTTAAAACCTACGGCCCTGACCGCGTGGCGGGCTTCTCGCCAATCCCGGCGATGTCGATGGTCTCCTACGCGTCAGGCGCGCGCTATCTCTCCCTGATTGGCGGGACCTGCCTGAGCTTCTACGACTGGTACTGCGACCTGCCGCCTGCGTCGCCGCAGACCTGGGGCGAGCAGACCGACGTGCCGGAATCCGCGGACTGGTACAACTCCAGCTATATCATCGCCTGGGGCTCTAACGTGCCGCAGACCCGTACTCCGGACGCGCACTTCTTTACCGAAGTTCGCTACAAAGGCACCAAAACCGTGGCGGTGACCCCGGACTACGCCGAAATCGCCAAGCTCTGCGATCTGTGGCTGGCGCCGAAACAGGGTACCGATGCCGCAATGGCGATGGCGATGGGCCACGTCATGCTGCGCGAGTTCCACCTCGACAAGCCGAGCCAGTACTTCACCGACTACGTGCGCCGCTACACCGACATGCCGATGCTGGTGATGCTGGAAGAGCGTGACGGCTACTATGCCGCGGGCCGCACGCTGCGCGCTGCCGATCTGGTGGACGCGCTGGGCCAGGAAAATAACCCGGAGTGGAAAACCGTTGCGTATAACAGCAACGGGGAGCTGGTGGCGCCGAACGGCTCTATCGGCTTCCGCTGGGGCGAGAAGGGCAAGTGGAACCTTGAGCAGCGTAACGCCACCACCGGCGAAGAGACGGAGCTGCGCCTGAGCATGCTGGGCAGTCAGGACGAGATTGCCGAGGTCGGCTTCCCGTACTTCGGCGGCGACGGCACCGAGCACTTCAACAAGGTTGAGCTGCAGAACGTGCTGATGCACAAACTGCCGGTTAAACGCCTGACGTTAGCCGACGGCACTACTGCGCTGGTCACCACCGTTTATGACCTGACCATGGCGAACTATGGTCTGGAACGCGGTTTGGGCGACGAAAACTGCGCAACCGGCTATGACGACGTGAAGGCCTACACCCCGGCCTGGGCGGAACAGATTACCGGCGTGCCTCGCGCACAGATCACCCGTATCGCACGCGAATTTGCGGAAAACGCCGATAAGACACACGGTCGCTCCATGATCATCGTCGGCGCGGGTCTGAACCACTGGTACCACCTCGATATGAACTACCGTGGGCTGATCAACATGCTGATGTTCTGCGGCTGCGTCGGCCAGAGCGGCGGCGGCTGGGCGCACTACGTGGGCCAGGAAAAGCTGCGTCCGCAGACCGGCTGGCAGCCGCTGGCGTTTGCCCTCGACTGGCAGCGTCCGGCGCGCCACATGAACAGTACCTCCTACTTCTATAACCACTCCAGCCAGTGGCGCTACGAAACGGTGACCGCGCAGGAGCTGCTGTCGCCAATGGCGGATAAATCGCGCTACAGCGGCCACCTGATTGACTTCAACGTGCGCGCCGAGCGCATGGGCTGGCTGCCGTCCGCGCCGCAGCTGGGCACTAACCCGCTGCGCATTGCCGAAGCGGCGAAGAAGGCGGGCATGTCGCCGGTGGACTACACCGTGAAATCCCTGAAGGACGGCTCAATCCGCTTTGCGGCTGAGCAGCCAGAGAACGGTAAAAACCATCCGCGTAACCTGTTCATCTGGCGCTCCAACCTGCTGGGCTCGTCCGGTAAAGGCCACGAGTACATGCTGAAATACTTGCTCGGTACCGAAAACGGTATTCAGGGGAAAGATCTCGGCAAGCAGGGCGGCGTGAAGCCGGAAGAGGTGGAGTGGAAAGACAACGGCCTGGACGGCAAGCTGGATCTGGTGGTCACCCTCGACTTCCGCCTGTCCAGCACCTGCCTGTACTCGGACATCGTGCTGCCAACCGCGACCTGGTACGAAAAAGACGACATGAATACCTCGGATATGCATCCGTTTATTCATCCGCTGTCTGCGGCGGTTGACCCGGCGTGGGAATCGAAAAGCGACTGGGATATCTACAAAGACATCGCGAAGACATTCTCCGAAGTGTGCGTAGGGCATCTGGGCAAAGAAACTGACGTGGTGACGCTGCCCATCCAGCACGACTCCGCTGCCGAACTGGCGCAGCCGCTGGACGTGAAGGACTGGAAAAAAGGCGAATGCGACCTGATCCCGGGCGTCACCGCGCCGCACATCATTCCGGTTGAACGCGACTATCCGGCAACGTACGAACGCTTTACCTCCGTCGGCCCGCTGATGGAGAAAATCGGTAACGGCGGGAAAGGGATCGCCTGGAACACTCAGAGCGAAATGGACCTGCTGCGCAAGCTCAACTACACCAAAGCGGACGGCCCGGCGAAAGGCCAGCCCATGCTGAATACGGCAATTGATGCGGCAGAGATGATCCTGACCCTGGCCCCGGAAACCAACGGTCAGGTGGCGGTGAAGGCCTGGGCGGCGCTGAGCGAGTTTACCGGCCGCGACCATACGCACCTGGCGCTGAATAAAGAAGACGAAAAAATTCGCTTCCGCGATATTCAGGCCCAGCCGCGCAAGATTATCTCCAGCCCGACCTGGTCAGGCCTGGAAGATGAGCACGTGTCCTATAACGCGGGTTACACCAACGTTCACGAGCTGATCCCATGGCGCACCCTGTCAGGCCGTCAGTCGCTGTATCAGGATCACCAGTGGATGCGCGACTTCGGCGAAAGCCTGCTGGTCTATCGTCCGCCGATTGACACCCGCTCGGTGAAAGAGGTGATGGGCGACAAATCCAACGGCAATCCTGAGAAAGCGCTGAACTTCCTGACGCCGCACCAGAAGTGGGGGATCCACTCCACCTACAGCGACAACCTGCTGATGCTGACGCTGGGGCGCGGCGGTCCGATTGTGTGGATGAGCGAAGCGGACGCCAAAGAGCTGGGCATCAAAGATAACGACTGGATCGAGGTGTTTAACAGCAACGGTGCCCTGACCGCGCGTGCGGTAGTAAGCCAGCGCGTGCCGGCCGGGATGACCATGATGTACCACGCGCAGGAACGTATCGTGAACCTGCCGGGTTCAGAGATAACGGAGCAGCGCGGCGGTATTCATAACTCCGTAACCCGCATTACGCCGAAGCCAACCCACATGATCGGCGGCTATGCGCAGCTGGCCTACGGCTTTAACTACTACGGTACGGTAGGGTCTAACCGCGATGAGTTCGTGGTGGTACGTAAGATGAAGAATATTAACTGGTTAGACGGCGAAGGTAATGACCAGGTACAGGAGAGCGTAAAATGAAAATTCGTTCACAAGTCGGCATGGTGCTGAATCTGGATAAATGCATCGGCTGTCATACCTGCTCGGTCACCTGTAAAAATGTCTGGACCAGCCGTGAAGGTATGGAGTACGCCTGGTTCAACAACGTTGAGACTAAGCCGGGCACCGGCTTCCCGACCGACTGGGAAAACCAGGAGAAGTACAAGGGCGGCTGGATCCGCAAGATCAACGGCAAAATTCAGCCGCGCATGGGTAACCGTGCAATGCTGCTGGGTAAAATCTTCGCTAACCCGCACCTGCCGGGCATCGACGATTATTACGAGCCGTTTGACTTCGACTATCAAAACCTCACTCACGCGCCGGAAGGCAAGCATCAGCCGATTGCGCGCCCGCGCTCGCTGATTACCGGCCAGCGTATGGCGAAAATCGAAAAAGGTCCGAACTGGGAAGACGATCTGGGCGGCGAGTTCGAGAAGCTGTCGAAAGACCAGAACTTCGAAAACATGCAGAAGGCGATGTACGGCCAGTTTGAAAACACCTTCATGATGTATCTGCCGCGCCTGTGCGAGCACTGCCTCAACCCGGCGTGCGTGGCGACCTGCCCGAGCGGTGCCATCTACAAGCGCGAAGAGGACGGCATCGTACTGATCGACCAGGACAAGTGCCGCGGCTGGCGTATGTGCATCACCGGCTGCCCGTACAAAAAAATCTACTTCAACTGGAAGAGCGGCAAGTCTGAGAAGTGCATCTTCTGCTATCCGCGTATCGAAGCCGGCATGCCGACGGTCTGCTCAGAGAGCTGCGTAGGCCGTATCCGCTACCTCGGCGTGCTGCTGTACGACGCGGACGCGATTGAAAACGCAGCCAGCACCGAGCACGAAAAAGATCTGTACCAGCGTCAGCTGGACGTGTTCCTCGATCCGCACGATCCGAAGGTGATTGAGCAGGCGCTGAAGGACGGCATTCCGCAGAGCGTGATCGACGCGGCGCAGCAGTCGCCGGTCTACAAAATGGCGATGGACTGGAAGCTGGCCCTGCCGCTGCACCCGGAATACCGCACCCTGCCGATGGTCTGGTACGTGCCGCCGCTGTCGCCGATCCAGTCTGCTGCCGATGCGGGCGAGCTGGGCAGCAACGGCATTCTGCCGGACGTCGAAAGCCTGCGCATTCCGGTTCAGTACCTGGCTAACCTGCTGACCGCAGGGGATACCCAGCCGGTACTGCTCGCGCTGAAGCGTATGCTGGCGATGCGCCACTTCAAGCGTGCGGAAACCGTAGACGGCGTGACCGATACCCGCGCGCTGGAGGAGGTCGGTCTGAGCGAAGCGCAGGCGCAGGAGATGTACCGCTATCTGGCGATTGCCAACTACGAAGACCGTTTCGTGGTGCCGAGCAGCCACCGCGAGCTGGCCCGCGAGGCCTTCCCGGAAAAAAGCGGCTGTGGCTTTAGTTTTGGCGACGGTTGCCACGGGTCAGACAGCAAATTCAACCTGTTCAACAGCCGCCGCATCGACGCCATGGACGTGACCAGTAAAACGGAGCCGCACTCATGATTGAACTCGTCATTGTTTCGCGTCTGCTCGAATACCCGGACGCTGCGCTTGTGCAGCACCAGCAGGAACTCTTTGATGCACTTGCGTCTTCTGAAAATCTGGATAAAGAGGATGCCCAGACGCTTAGCGTTTTCCTCCGCGACCTGTTAGCGCGCGATCTTCTCGACGCGCAGGCGGACTACAGCCAGCTGTTTGACCGCGGACGCGCAACCTCGTTACTGCTGTTCGAACACGTTCACGGTGAATCCCGCGACCGCGGTCAGGCGATGGTGGATCTGATGGCCCAGTACGAGCAGCACGGCCTGCTGCTCGACAGCCGCGAGCTGCCGGACCATCTGCCGCTGTACCTGGAGTATCTGGCGCAGCTGCCGAAAGACGAGGCGCTGGGCGGCCTGCAGGATATCGCCCCTATCCTGGCGCTGCTCGGCGCGCGTCTTCAGCAGCGCGAGAGCCGCTATGCGGTCTTGTTCGATCTGCTGGTGAAGCTGGCGAACGCCGCTGTCGACAGTGAAAAAGTGGCGGAGAAAATCGCCGATGAAGCCCGCGACGATACCCCGCAGGCGCTGGATGCGGTCTGGGAAGAAGAGCAGGTGAAATTCTTTGCTGACCAGAGCTGCGGCGAGTCTGAAATTTCCGCTCACCAGCGTCGTTTTGCCGGGGCGGTCGCTCCGCAATATTTGAATATCTCTAACGGAGGACGGCACTAATGCACTTCCTGAATATGTTCTTCTTTGACATTTACCCGTATATCGCGGGCACCGTGTTCCTGGTGGGAAGCTGGCTGCGCTATGACTACGGTCAGTACACCTGGCGTGCCGCCTCCAGCCAGATGCTGGATCGTAAGGGGATGCACGTTGCGTCTAACCTGTTCCACATCGGTATTCTGGGGATTTTTGCCGGGCACTTTCTCGGGATGCTGACGCCGCACTGGATGTATGAAGCGTGGCTCCCCATCGAGGTGAAGCAGAAGATGGCGATGATCGCCGGCGGTGCCTGCGGCGTGATGACCCTCGTGGGTGGCCTGCTGCTGCTGAAACGTCGTCTGCTCAGCCCGCGCGTGCGTGCGACCACAACCGCCGCGGACATCCTGATCCTCTCCCTGCTGGTGGTGCAGTGTGCGCTGGGCCTGCTGACCATTCCGTTCTCGGCGCAGCATATGGACGGCAGTGAAATGATGAAGCTGGTCGGCTGGGCGCAGTCCGTGGTGACCTTTCGCGGCGGCGCGTCCGCGCACCTGGACGGCGTGGCGTTTATCTTCCGCGTTCACCTGGTGCTGGGCATGACGCTGTTTGTGCTGTTCCCGTTCTCCCGTCTGGTGCACATCTGGAGCGCGCCGGTGGAGTACCTGACGCGCAAATACCAGATTGTACGCGCCCGTCGCTAATTCACCGTTTTAATACCAACCCCGCATTCGCGGGGTTTTTTTTCGCCCCAGCCCAGGTTGTTACCCGCCGCGGCAAACAGGATCAGCGCGCCGCCCGCCAGCTGCGTCAGGTTCAGCGCGTGTCCGAACACCAGATTATCGACAACGATCGCCACCACCGGATAGATAAACGACAGGGAGCCGGTTATGGGCGTAGGGAGCTTCTGAATCGCGCTGTAGAGCAGCTGGTACATAATGCCGGTATGGACGATGCCCAGCGTCAGCAGGATCGGCCAGGGAAAATCACCGGAAAATGACGGCAGGCTGGCAAACGGTAAGAGCATCACGACCCCCGTCAGCACCTGGATAAAGGCAATATGCTGCGGTGCGATGGATTTCAGCTTGCGGGCAATAATGGCCGTGACGGCGTAGAAAAAAGCCGCGGCCAGGGCCAGGCCGATTCCGGCGAACCATTCACCGCCATGCGTGCCATTCAGCTCGCTGGAGAGCAGTATTACCACGCCGCCAAAGGCGAGTAACAGCCAGCCCCATTTCGCCAGGCTGACGCGCTCGCCTAAAAACATCCCCATCAGTACCAGCATAAACGGCTGGGTGTTATACACCACGGTCGAAAGACCAATCGAGATCCGCTCATAGGCTGCGAAGAGCAGCAGCCAGTTCACCACGAGCGCCACGCCGCCGAGAATGGCCAGCAGCAGCGTGGTGCGGGTGAGGGGGCTGAAGGGCTTTTGACTGACCCGGATAAAAATAAAAAGCGCCATAGCCCCGATAAGACAGCGCCAGAACACCACTTCCGTCACCGGCAGACCGCTGAGTAAAACAAACGCACCGATAGAGCCGGAAATTAACATCGCGAGGCTCATTTGCCACACGCCTTTATGGAAATCACGCATCGTTCACCTCCTGATTTAATGACGCTATTGTCGAAAATCGCTGTCGGGTTTTACAGAGGTGATATAAGGTGAAAAAGAGTAATGGCTTTTTAAAATTAGGTAAAAATGATGGAATACCTTCTCGATGAGATGGACCGACAAATTTTAGCCTGTCTGGTAGAGGATGCGCGTATGTCCCTGAAGGTGCTCAGCGGGCGTATTGGCCTGACCTCGCCCAGTACGGCAGAGCGTCTGAAAAGGCTGGAAGAACGGGGCGTGATCCAGGGGTATGGCGCACGGGTGAATCTGGCGGCACTGGGGTACACGCTGCAGGCGCTGGTGCGCGTGCGGCCTTTACCGGGGCTGTTGCAGAAGGTGGATAAGTACATTCAGGCAATGCCGGAGTGTATTGAGAGCGACAAAGTCACCGGGGAAGATTGCTTTGTGATTAGGCTGGTGGTGCGCTCCATAGCGCAGCTGGATGTGCTGCTGGACGGGCTGGCGGAGCATGCTCAGTGCAATACGTCTATTGTGAAGAGTTCGCCAGTGACGCGGCGATTGCCACCGATGTAGCCGTCTGTTGCCGGGTGGCGGCTGCGCCTTACCCGGCCTACAAAGGCGGACTCGGTTTTTTATGTTGAGGAAGTGATGGTGGTGGGGGAAGGATGACTCGGCGCGTTGCGCCTCGCCCTTCGGGTCGTTGCCTGCGGCAACGCTTTCTCGCTACGCTCGAATCGAACCTTAGTCGAAGCTTCTCATCCTTCCCCGTTACGGAAATGCATGATGCCTGATGCGAAAAGAAGGTTTGGAGTTATTTGGAAGTGATGGTGGTGGGGGAAGGATTCGAACCTTCGAAGTCGATGACGGCAGATTTACAGTCTGCTCCCTTTGGCCGCTCGGGAACCCCACCACGGGGTAATGCTTTTTACTGGCCTGCTTCCTGCTGGAAGCGGGGCGCATCATATCAAATGAGACGCCCCTGTAAAGCATTCCTTTAGGGAAATGACGCTGTTTGCCTGCTTTTTATCCGTAAAGGCGCAAAGCTAATCAATTCATTTTCCGAAAGATTAAAGAATGATGGTTCTGTTGCCGTAAACGAAGACCCGCTGCGCCAGCACCTGATACAGCGCACGGCTTAACACATTTTTCTCAACGTCACGGCCTGCACGCATCATGTCCTCGGCAGTGTAGGTGTGATCTACGTGAATCACGTCCTGCATGATGATAGGACCTTCGTCCAGGTTGTCGTTCACATAGTGAGCGGTCGCGCCGATGATTTTCACGCCGCGCTCGTACGCCTGGTGATAGGGACGCGCACCAATAAAGGCCGGCAGGAACGAGTGGTGAATGTTGATGATCTTGTTCGGGAAACGCGCCACGAAGGAGGGCGTTAACACGCGCATGTATTTCGCCAGCACCACGTAGTCAGGGTTATGCGCTTCAATAGCCTGCGCCATCAGGTCGTCGTGTTCTTCGCGGGTATGCCCTTCGTGGCTTACCAGCTCGAACGGAATATCAAAACGCTCAACCAGCGTGCGCAGCGTCTCGTGGTTGCCAATGACGGCGGCGATTTCAACGTCCAGACCACCGTAGTTGGCCTTCATTAACAGATCGCCCAGGCAGTGCGCTTCTTTGGTCACGAGGATGACGATGCGGCGTCGACCGGCTGGGGTCAGTTCGCGCACGGAACCTTCCGGCAGCGCGCTGTCGAGATCGGCAAGCAGGGTGGTGTCGTTGAAAATACCTTCGAGTTCGGTACGCATAAAGAAGCGGCCGGTACGGTGGTCAACGAACTCGTTGTTCTGCACGATATTCAGTTCATGCTTGTAGCAAATGTTGGTAATTCGTGCGATTAGCCCTTTTTGATCGGGACAGATAGTGCGCAGAACTTTACGTTGTAATGATTGCATCGCCGGGAAATCCTGTTTGTATTTGCGAAATCTGGGTTGTCAGGCATTACTGCCCGCAACACTTTTTAAATTTTTTACCTGAACCACATGGACAGGGATCGTTACGACCAAGCTGCGGGCGCGTTCCGTCAATATAATACCACTGCCCGCTTTCCTTTAAGAACCGGGAACGCTCGATAATGGCGCCAGGCTTAGTGTTCTCGATAAAGCGGGCGACAAAGCTCACGTAACCTTCATCAACATGACTGCCGGTTGACGATTCATAGACGGTAAGGCCGAGCCATTGCGTGTTCGCAAACCCGGCTTCGATCTCCTGCCTGAATTCCGCAGCGCGGCAGGACGGGTGCCAGGTTTTTATCAGGTAGTCTGCGTCTTTGATCACAAAAGCAGTATACCGTGAACGCATGAGGTGTGACGGGTCTGGTGCAACCTGATTGCCGGAAAGATATCGCTGGCAACATAGGCTATACTCCAGAGCGCTACCACAAGGGCAGAGTTGAGACACGATTCTCTTCCTGGAACAAAAAAATAAAGGCGTTAAACGCTTCGGGTAGCACTATGTTAACTGAGCTGTTGCGTTGACGCTATGTCAGGAATCCAGGGGAAGTAAAACAGGGCTAATGAGAAAGGTTAAAATTGGACTGGCGCTGGGCTCAGGTGCAGCCCGGGGATGGTCGCACATCGGCGTGATTAATGCCCTAAACAAGATGGGCATTGACGTTGATATTGTTGCAGGGTGTTCAATAGGCTCGCTGGTGGGCTCCGCCTACGCGTGCGGGAAGCTTCCTGAACTCGAGACGTGGGTACGCTCCTTCAGCTACTGGGACGTGCTGCGTCTGATGGACGTCTCATGGCAGCGTGGTGGACTGTTACGCGGCGAACGCGTCTTTAACCAGTTCCGCCAGGTTATGCCTCTCGATAACTTCACTGATTGTAAGATGCCCTTCGGCGCCGTCGCGACGAACCTCAGTACGGGACGCGAACTCTGGCTGACCGAAGGGGATATTCACCTCGCGGTTCGTGCCTCATGCAGTATCCCAGGGCTTATGGCCCCGGTTCCCCACAACGGCTACTGGCTTGTCGACGGTGGCGTTGTGAACCCGGTACCCATCTCTCTGACCCGTGCGATGGGGGCAGATATCGTGATTGCCGTCGACCTGCAGCACGACGCCCACCTGATGCAACAGGATCTCATGCCGGTCAATCTCCAGAGCGAAGATGCCGAGGGCGAGAAGCTGGCCTGGCATGAGCGCCTGCGCGGAAGAATCGGGCGTATGGCCGCTCGTCGCTCGGTTGCGGCGCCGACGGCGATGGAAATCATGACCACGTCAATCCAGGTGCTGGAAAATCGCCTTAAGCGCAATCGCATGGCGGGCGACCCGCCAGATATTCTTATTCAGCCTTACTGTCCGCAAATATCTACCCTTGATTTCCATCGGGCTGAGGCCGCCATCGCAGCGGGCTCGTTAGCCGTCGAAAAGAAAATGGACGAATTGTTGCCTTTTGTGCAAGCAGCACGTTAAGCACCTTTTTTTGATTACTTCAGCAAAATCTGACAGGCGATAGTGCCGATCGCATGCCACTATTTAGTAACTGTCAGCCAGGGGAGGAACCATGACGCAGCCATTGGCCGGAAAACACATTTTGATTGTTGAAGACGAGCCCGTTTTCCGATCGCTACTGGATTCGTGGTTATCCTCGCTGGGAGCAATCACTTCACTGGCTGAAGATGGCGTCGACGCGCTGGAAAAAATGATCGGCATTACGCCCGATTTGATGATTTGCGACATTGCGATGCCGCGCATGAACGGGCTGAAGCTGGTTGAACATCTGCGTAACGAAGGTAACCAGACGCCGATTCTGGTGATTTCTGCCACAGAGAATATGGCCGACATTGCCAAAGCATTGCGTCTTGGCGTTCAGGATATTCTGCTTAAGCCGGTCAAGGATCTAAACCGGCTCCGTGAAACGGTTTTAGCGTGCCTTTATCCCAATATGTTCAATTCCCGCGTTGAGGAAGAGGAGCGTCTTTTCCAGGACTGGGATGCCCTGGTGAGTAATCCGCCTGCCGCAGCGAAACTTTTGCAAGAACTCCAGCCGCCCGTACAGCAAACTATTTCACACTGTCGCGTAAATTATCGCCAGCTGGTGGCGGCCGACCAGCCTGGACTGGTGCTGGATATTGCACCTCTTTCGGATTCCGACCTCGCGTTTTATTCTCTGGATGTCACCCGGGCGGGGGACAATGGTGTATTAGCCGCGTTACTTCTTCGCGCGCTATTTAATGGATTGCTGCAGGAACAGTTATCGCATCAGGGACAGCGGCTGCCGGAGTTAGGCAGTTTACTCAAACAGGTAAACCAGCTTTTTCGCCAGGCCAATTTGCCTGGACAGTTCCCGCTGCTGGTCGGCTATTACCACAGTGGTTTAAAAAATCTGATCCTCGTTTCAGCGGGTCTCAACGCTTCACTGAATACCGGTGAACATCATATTCAGGTGAGTAACGGTGTGCCCCTTGGAACACTGGGAACGGCTTACCTTAATCAAATTAGCCACCGCTGTTCCTCCTGGCAGTGCCAAATTTGGGGCGCCGGGGGAAGGCTACGCTTAATGTTGTCCACGGAATAAGCAATTGGATCTTATTTTTAAGATTGCTTTACCTGTGTTTTACGGGGAGTGCTACTATCGCTGCCCAGTTTCATGCGTATTTGTCCTAATTGATCGGCAACGCGTTCTTTTCAGACCCGGACTGTGGGGCGAGGCTGATATACTCAACGCGTTATTTATTGCATAAAAGTTCAAAACTTGAACAGCTCAGGAGAATTTGAATGGCTGCCCTAAATTCGAAAGTCAGAAAGGCCGTCATCCCGGTAGCGGGATTGGGGACCAGGATGTTACCAGCAACTAAGGCGATTCCTAAAGAGATGCTGCCTCTGGTTGATAAGCCATTAATCCAGTATGTCGTCAATGAATGTATCGCAGCCGGCATTACGGAAATTGTGCTGGTTACGCATTCATCAAAAAACTCTATCGAAAACCATTTCGATACAAGCTTTGAACTTGAAGCCATGCTGGAAAAGCGTGTTAAGCGTCAGCTGTTAGAAGAAGTTCAGTCTATTTGCCCTCCACACGTGACCATTATGCAGGTTCGTCAGGGACTGGCTAAAGGCCTGGGCCACGCTGTTATGTGTGCACATCCTGTTGTGGGTGATGAGCCTGTTGCGGTCATTCTGCCTGACGTTATTCTGGACGAATATGAATCCGATCTTTCTCAGGATAACCTGGCTGAGATGATCAAGCGTTTCGACGAAACCGGTAGCAGCCAGATTATGGTTGAGCCTGTTGAAGACGTAACGGCATACGGCGTGGTTGACTGCAAAGGCGTTAACCTTGAGCCGGGCGAAAGCGTACCTATGGTTGGCGTGGTAGAGAAGCCTAAAGCCGACGTCGCGCCTTCAAACCTGGCTGTGGTAGGTCGCTATGTCCTGAGCGCTGAAATCTGGCCTCTGCTGGCGAAAACGCCTCCAGGCGCGGGTGATGAGATCCAGCTGACGGATGCTATCGATATGCTGATCGAGAAAGAGACCGTTGAGGCTTACCATATGAAAGGTAAGAGCCACGACTGCGGTAATAAGCTCGGTTATATGCAGGCGTTTGTCGAATATGGTATTCGCCACAATACCCTTGGTGAAGAATTTAAAACCTGGCTCAAAGAGAGCGCAGGTATTAAGAAATAAGCCAAGGCTGCAAACGTTCTAAACCGGTGAGGCGTTGCCCACCGGTTTTTTTATGCCCGTCACACGCCGGTAGCCCTCTTGATTGTAAGCGTTTTGAAAGCGCTGAATAACGCTTCATGACAGAGTGTAAGGGGATGTTTGCGATAAATTTTGGTTAAAAAAAATCCCGCATTACGCGGGATTTTTCTGAATGTGGCGTGATTAATCCTTGATCAGGAAATCATCCAGCTGTTTACCTTGCTCATCCATGGCTTTCTTGATAACAGCAGGAGTGCGACCCTGGCCAGTCCAGGTTTTAGTTTCGCCGTTCTCGTCAACGTAGCTATATTTAGCAGGACGAGCAGCACGCTTGGCTTTGGTACCGGTTTTAGCTGCAGCCATGCTGTTCAGCAATTCATTTGGATCGATACCATCAGCAATCAGCATTTCGCGATACTGCTGCAGTTTACGAGTACGCTCTTCGATTTCAGCGGCAGCAGCGCTTTCTTCTTCGCGACGTTCATTAACTACAACTTCTAATTTTTCCAGCATTTCTTCAAGCGTTTCGAGGGTGCATTCTCTTGCCTGCGCACGAAGAGTACGGATGTTGTTCAGAATTTTAAGTGCTTCGCTCATTGTAGTAATCTCAAACTTATAATGGGGGGTGGTTTGTTGACCTAATAATAGAGCCATAAATTCAGATGTGCAATAGCCAGGAATGTAAGGAATTCAAAAAATACTAAATAATGGCACTATTATTAATTACGCTAACTTAAATTTCATCAGCCGACAGTCTCGCTTGTTATCACGTAAACCTGCTTAACCCGGTCGATTGCATCTTTTTTTTGTGACATTTACCGCAGGAATTATAGTTGCGACGGATAAATATCAGCCTTTTGTATTAGTTCCCTCTCACGATGTTAAGACTGAAATAGTTAATAAATGGTGAATTTTAATGGACGGTGATTCCACTATAAAAAGAAGTGTTATGTCTGATTGAACATATAACCTATTGGCCTGACTGAATGCGTTTACTTCATGTTTTAACGGATTATTTTCGTCAACAGACGGTTCTGAACTTCGTGCTAAACCGCATCCTCTGTGCGCTGTATCGCTGATGACCGGACAAAATATGGTACAATGACTCATCGGGAATATTACACATTGATTAGGGTTTTACGGCCAATGGCACAACTTTATTTCTACTATTCGGCGATGAATGCCGGTAAATCCACCGCATTGCTGCAGTCCTCGTACAATTACCAGGAGCGAGGGATGCGCACCGTTGTCTACACGGCTGAAATTGACGATCGCTTTGGCGCAGGAAAGGTGAGCTCCAGAATAGGGCTCTCGTCGCCTGCCAGGCTGTTTAACCCGAAAACCGATCTGTTTGAAGACATTCGCACCGAACATGCTTCACAGCCCATTCACTGTGTTCTGGTCGATGAAAGCCAGTTTCTCACGCGTGAACAGGTTCACGAACTTTCCGAGGTAGTAGATGAGCTTGATATCCCCGTACTTTGTTACGGGCTGCGCACAGATTTTCGCGGTGAGCTCTTTGCCGGGAGTCAGTACCTGCTCGCGTGGTCTGATAAACTTGTCGAACTAAAAACGATCTGCTTCTGCGGTCGTAAAGCCAGTATGGTGCTTCGTCTCGATCAGGCCGGAAAACCCTATGCAGACGGTGAGCAGGTGGTGATAGGCGGAAATGAACGCTACGTATCGGTATGTCGTAAGCATTATAAAGAAGCGTTGTCTGTAGGCTCTCTGACGGCCATTCAGCACGATAACAGACAATAACGTCAGCCCAGTTATTCAAACATAAAAAAACCCGCCATTAAGGCGGGTTTTTCGTTAGCGGTCAATTAAGCGCTTTTCTTCGCTTTCTTGTCAGCTTTGATGACAGGAGCTTCAGTTTTCACTGCTGCAACGTCACCTTCTTTGAACTCACGACCGTAGTAGGTATCCAGCAGAATCTGTTTCAGTTCGGAGATCAGTGGGTAGCGCGGGTTAGCACCAGTACACTGGTCATCGAATGCATCTTCAGACAGCTTGTCTACGTGAGCGAGGAAGTCAGCTTCCTGTACGCCTGCTTCACGGATAGATTTAGGAATACCCAGCTCAGCCTTCAGGCTTTCCAGCCATGCCAGCAGTTTCTCAATCTTCGCAGCAGTACGGTCGCCCGGCGCGCTCAGACCAAGGTGATCTGCGATTTCAGCATAGCGACGACGTGCTTGCGGACGGTCGTACTGGCTGAACGCAGTCTGCTTGGTTGGGTTGTCGTTCGCGTTATAACGGATAACGTTGCTGATCAACAGGGCGTTCGCCAGACCGTGAGGAATGTGGAACTGTGAACCCAGCTTGTGCGCCATAGAGTGGCAAACACCCAGGAAGGCGTTCGCAAACGCGATACCGGCGATGGTTGCTGCACTGTGAACGCGTTCACGTGCTACCGGGTTTTTAGAGCCTTCGTTGTAGGACGCTGGCAGGTTTTCTTTCAGCAGTTTCAGAGCCTGCAGAGCCTGGCCGTCAGAGAACTCAGATGCCAGTACAGAAACGTAGGCTTCCAGGGCGTGAGTTACCGCATCCAGACCACCGAACGCACACAGTGACTTAGGCATTTCCATGACCAGGTTGGCATCAACGATAGCCATGTCTGGGGTCAGTGCATAGTCAGCCAGTGGGTATTTCTGACCGGTTGCGTCATCTGTTACCACTGCGAATGGCGTCACTTCTGAACCGGTACCGGAAGTGGTGGTAACCGCGATCATTTTCGCTTTTACGCCCATTTTCGGGAACTTGTAGATACGTTTACGGATGTCCATAAAGCGCAGCGCCAGTTCTTCGAAGTGGGTTTCAGGATGCTCGTACATGACCCACATGATTTTCGCGGCGTCCATTGGGGAACCACCACCCAGTGCGATAATCACATCTGGTTTGAAGGAGTTAGCCAGCTCAGCACCTTTACGTACTACGCTCAGGGTAGGGTCAGCTTCAACTTCAAAGAACACTTCAGTTTCAACACCAGCTGCTTTCAGCACAGAGGTGATCTGGTCAGCGTAGCCGTTGTTAAACAGGAAACGGTCAGTCACGATGAGCGCACGTTTGTGGCCATCAGTAATCACTTCATCCAGCGCGATTGGCAGTGAGCCACGGCGGAAGTAGATAGATTTCGGAAGTTTGTGCCACAACATGTTTTCAGCTCGCTTAGCAACGGTTTTCTTGTTGATCAGGTGTTTAGGACCAACGTTTTCAGAGATGGAGTTACCACCCCAGGAACCACAACCCAGAGTCAGGGAAGGTGCGAGTTTGAAGTTGTACAGGTCACCGATACCACCCTGAGACGCAGGGGTGTTGATCAGGATACGGGCAGTTTTCATCATCTGACCGAAGTGAGCAACACGCTCTGGCTGGTTATCCTGGTCGGTGTACAGACATGAGGTGTGACCAATACCGCCCATGGCAACCAGCTTCTCAGCTTTCTCTACCGCGTCTTCGAAATCTTTCGCACGGTACATGGCAAGCGTAGGAGACAGTTTTTCGTGTGCAAAAGGCTCGCTTTCGTCAACAACTGTCACTTCACCGATCAGGATTTTAGTGGTTGCCGGAACGGTAAAGCCTGCAAGTTCAGCAATTTTATACGCTGGCTGACCCACGATAGCGGCGTTCAGCGCGCCATTTTTCAGGATGATGTCCTGAACTGCTTTCAGCTCTTTGCCCTGCAGCAGGTAACCGCCGTGGCTAGCGAAGCGTTCACGAACGGCATCGTATACGGAGTCGACAACAACAACAGACTGTTCAGATGCACAGATTACGCCGTTATCGAAGGTTTTAGACATCAGTACAGATGCAACAGCACGTTTGATGTCAGCGGTTTCGTCGATAACAACAGGGGTGTTACCTGCGCCCACACCGATGGCTGGTTTACCGGAACTGTATGCCGCTTTAACCATGCCAGGACCACCGGTCGCCAGAATCAGGTTAATGTCAGGGTGATGCATCAGGGCATTGGAGAGCTCAACGGAAGGTTGGTCGATCCAGCCAATCAGATCTTTTGGCGCGCCAGCAGCGATGGCCGCCTGCAGGACAATATCTGCCGCTTTGTTAGTCGCGTCTTTCGCACGTGGGTGTGGAGAGAAGATAATTGCGTTACGGGTCTTCAGGCTAATCAGTGATTTGAAGATAGCAGTAGACGTTGGGTTAGTCGTTGGAACAATACCGCAGATGATGCCGATAGGTTCAGCGATGGTGATAGTACCGAAGGTGTCGTCTTCGGACAGCACGCCACAGGTTTTCTCATCTTTATAGGCGTTGTAGATATACTCGGAAGCAAAGTGGTTTTTGATCACCTTATCTTCCACGATACCCATGCCGGATTCGGCAACGGCCATTTTCGCGAGAGGGATTCGAGCATCTGCAGCAGCCAGTGCGGCCGCGCGGAAGATTTTATCAACCTGTTCTTGGGTGAAATTGGCATATTCACGCTGGGCCTTTTTAACGCGCTCGACGAGGGCGTTCAGTTCAGCGATATTAGTAACAGCCATAATGCTCTCCTGATAATGTTTAAACTCTTTTAGTAAACCAGCGCTCGATACGTCACACAGTATAGACAGAGCCGATACGACTTGCTTAACATAAAGTAAAACAAAGAGTTACTTTATGCTTTAGCACACTAATTTACTAAAAGAGCCTTACCTTAGCATCATCCCTTTTTGTCAGGTGACCTCCCTGGGGGTGTAACCAAGATTACTCACTTCTGAGTACGAAAATCATGATCTGTGTCAATTTTCTCCCAAGCTGATACCTTTCAGCAGGGTTATTTTGTGCTGATTTTTCCAGTGTTAAATAATTACGTAAGTATTGGAAGCGGGGCTATCATTGATTATACATATGTTTAACATCCTGAAATGATAACGTTTTGGTACAGATTTCAAGTGAAGTATGCTGATAAAAAGGGTATCTTCAGCGCGATTTCTCACGACAAATTGTCAGTCCAGGGCATGTGTATAAGCGGAGCAAAACGTGATCCAAACGCTCTTTGATTTTCCAACGTATTTTAAATTTTTTATTGGTTTGTTTGCCCTGGTCAACCCGGTGGGGATCATTCCTGTCTTCATTAGTATGACGAGTTACCAGACGGCGGCGGCCAGGAATAAGACCAACCTCACCGCGAACCTGTCGGTGGCTATTATCTTGCTCACCTCCCTTTTTCTGGGTGACGCCATTCTGCAGATCTTCGGGATCTCGATTGATTCTTTCCGCATTGCGGGTGGGATCCTGGTCGTGACCATCGCCATGTCCATGATCAGCGGTAAGCTTGGCGAGGATAAACAGAACAAACAGGAGAAGTCAGAAACCGCCATCCGCGAAAGCATCGGCGTGGTGCCGCTGGCTTTACCGCTCATGGCCGGTCCCGGTGCCATCAGTTCAACCATTGTCTGGGGTACGCGTTACCATAGCCTGATGCACCTGATTGGCTTTTCCGTCGCCATTGCGCTTTTCGCCCTCTGCTGTTGGGGCGTATTCCGCATGGCGCCCTGGCTGGTGCGCCTGTTGGGGCAGACCGGCATCAACGTTATAACGCGTATCATGGGCCTGCTGTTGATGGCGTTAGGCATTGAATTCATTGTCACGGGTATTAAAAGCATTTTCCCCGGTTTGCTGCACTGATATTTCGTATGAAAGAACGGAGCAGCGGCTCCGTTTTTTTTACGTCATTATCAGTAAATCCTATAACTAAAGTTGAAATGCTCACATATCATAATAAATTTTACTAATAATGTTCATTGCTTGTATTTCAATAAGTTATTAATTCCCCTCAAACCCGCCTGCGCATAAAACCTGCGATCGCTCTGTTATTTTACTCACATGATACTCTGGGGCTTGCTGAGAGATAACCGAAATGATATTAGTAATTTCAACATTCCCCTAGATGAATGTGCTAAATAATAACCAGTTGTTAAATTTTTGTACAAAAACACTCGATGATAGCGCAGCGACGCGCTTAGAGAGAAAAATCTCTCTATCTTATTGAATGTCATATTTTTTTTAGTGGCTTTCGATGTCCGGCAGGGCTGCCCTCAACGATGCGGTACTCACCGTAAAAGAGAATTGCTTAACAAATTTGCAAAATGTATTGGCGCGCGTTTACGCCATTTGATACTTTCCGGCCTACTATTTTGCAGCATAAAACAAGCAGATGAGAATTATTTTCATATGGTTCTCATCTCCTATATCCAGCGCAGGTCTCAAACAGGGGAGGCCTGTAAAGAATCGACGCAAGACGGCCATACGAGCGGTCAGTAATAAAAAAGTCGGTGATAGCAAGCAGTAAAAGAAGAACCTGACAGCAGCAAAAAAAACTCCTGCGCTGTACAGGCCCCAACAGGGGATTACACAGCTGGCGAAGGCCAGTCATTATAATGAGTGGAGTACGAACACAATGTCCATCATCACAAAAAAAAATCTGGTAGCGGCGGGGATTTTAACTGCGCTAATCGCGGGGAACGCTGCAATGGCTGCGGACGTTCCAGCAGGTGTTCAACTGGCGGAGAAGCAGACGCTGGTGCGTAACAACGGTGCGGAAGTTCAGTCTCTTGACCCGCACAAAATTGAAGGTGTTCCTGAGTCTAACGTTAACCGCGACCTGTTTGAAGGCCTGCTGGTGACTGACGTAGACGGCCACCCGGCGCCGGGTGTGGCAGAAAAATGGGAAAACAAAGATTTTAAAGTCTGGACCTTCCATCTGCGTAAAGATGCGAAATGGTCCGACGGTACGCCGGTCACGGCTGAAGATTTCGTTTATAGCTGGCAGCGTCTGGCGAATCCAACCACCGCCTCCCCGTATGCGAGCTACCTGCAATATGGCCATATTGCCAATATTGATGACATCATCGCGGGCAAAAAACCGGTCACCGATCTGGGCGTAAAAGCGATCGATGCCAATACCTTTGAAGTGACGTTGAGCGAACCTGTTCCGTACTTCTATAAGCTGCTGGTTCACCCGTCCGTTTCCCCGGTACCAAAATCCGCCGTAGAAAAATTTGGTGAAAAATGGACCCAGCCTGCCAATATCGTGACCAACGGTGCCTATAAGCTGAAAGACTGGGTGGTCAACGAACGTATGGTGCTTGACCGTAACCCACAGTATTGGGATAACGCCAAAACCGTCATTGACCAGGTGACCTATCTGCCAATTTCGTCCGAAGTGACTGACGTCAACCGCTACCGCAGCGGTGAAATCGACATGACCTATAACAACATGCCGATTGAGCTGTTCCAGAAACTGAAAAAAGAGATCCCTAAAGAAGTTCACGTCGATCCGTACCTGTGCACCTACTATTATGAAATCAACAACCAGAAAGCACCTTTCACCGACGTACGCGTTCGTACCGCGCTGAAGCTGGCGCTGGATCGCGATATCATCGTGAACAAGGTGAAAAACCAGGGCGATCTCCCGGCATATAGCTACACCCCACCTTACACTGATGGCGCAAAACTGACCGAGCCAGACTGGTTCAAACAGACGCAGGAACAGCGTAACGCGGAAGCGAAGAAACTGCTGGCCGAAGCGGGTTATACCGCAGATAAGCCGCTGACCTTCAGCCTGCTGTACAACACCTCCGATCTGCACAAAAAACTGGCCATCGCCGTTGCCTCGATCTGGAAAAAGAACCTGGGCGCGAACGTGAAGCTGGAGAACCAGGAGTGGAAAACCTTCCTCGACAGCCGTCATCAGGGCACCTTTGACGTGGCGCGTGCGGGCTGGTGTGCGGACTATAACGAACCGACCTCCTTCCTCAACACCATGCTGAGCGACAGCTCGAACAACACCGCGCACTATAAGAGCCCGGCGTTCGACAAGCTGATTGGCGACACGCTGAAAACCACTGACGAAGCACAGCGTACAGAACTGTACTCTAAAGCTGAGCAGCAGCTGGACAAAGATTCCGCGATCGTTCCGGTTTACTACTACGTTAACGCCCGTCTGGTGAAACCGTGGGTAGGTGGCTATACCGGTAAAGACCCGATGGATAATATCTACGTTAAAAACTTGTATATTATCAAGCATTAATGGCAATGAGTGGGGCGGGCGTGCTCGCCCCACGGTGTCTAACCAACGTCACATAATATAGGCACACGCCAGAAGGTACGGGCAATGTTGAAATTTATCCTACGTCGCTGTCTTGAAGCGATTCCAACGCTATTTATTCTCATCACGATTTCCTTCTTCATGATGCGCCTTGCGCCGGGAAGTCCATTCACCGGTGAGCGTACGCTGCCGCCAGAAGTCATGGCGAATATCGAAGCGAAATACCACTTAAACGATCCTATCTCCACTCAGTACTTCAATTACCTGAAGCAGCTGGCTCACGGCGATTTTGGACCGTCATTTAAATATAAAGACTATTCCGTTAACGACCTGGTGGCCTCCAGCTTCCCGGTTTCAGCTAAGTTGGGTGCTGCGGCATTCATTCTGGCCATCGTTTTCGGGGTCACCGCAGGCGTTATCGCCGCGCTCAGACAAAATACCAAATGGGATTATGCCGTAATGGGGGTGGCAATGACCGGGGTAGTGATACCCAGCTTCGTTGTCGCGCCATTGCTGGTGATGATATTTGCCATCACGCTGAAGTGGCTGCCGGGCGGCGGCTGGAACGGCGGGGCATTGAAGTTCATGATTTTGCCGATGGTGGCATTATCTCTGGCGTACATCGCCAGTATCGCGCGTATTACCCGTGGATCAATGATCGAAGTGCTGCACTCGAACTTCATTCGTACCGCGCGCGCGAAAGGGCTGCCGATGCGTCGGATTATCTTCCGCCACGCGCTTAAACCGGCGCTGTTGCCCGTGCTCTCCTACATGGGACCGGCATTCGTCGGGATCATCACTGGCTCGATGGTTATCGAAACAATCTACGGCCTGCCGGGCATTGGTCAGCTGTTTGTTAACGGCGCGCTCAACCGCGACTATTCGCTGGTGCTGAGCCTGACCATTCTTGTCGGCGCGCTCACCATTCTCTTTAACGCTATCGTCGATGTGCTGTATGCCGTCATCGATCCGAAAATCCGTTACTAACTGGAGCACGCCATGATGTTGAGTAAGAAAAACAGCGAGGCGCTGGAAAACTTCAGTGAAAAACTGGAAGTGGAAGGTCGTAGCCTCTGGCAGGACGCGCGCCGTCGCTTTATGCATAACAGGGCTGCGGTTGCCAGCCTGGTGGTTCTGGTCATCATCGCGCTGTTTGTTACCCTGGCGCCGATGCTGTCGCAGTTTACCTATTTCGACACCGACTGGGGCATGATGTCCAGCGCGCCGGATATGGAATCGGGCCACTATTTTGGCACGGACTCCTCGGGGCGCGATCTGCTGGTGCGTGTTGCTATCGGGGGGCGTATCTCGCTGATGGTCGGGATTGCTGCCGCGCTGGTGGCGGTGATCGTGGGGACGCTCTACGGCTCACTGTCCGGCTACCTTGGCGGTAAAGTGGACTCGGTGATGATGCGTCTGCTGGAAATCCTGAACTCCTTCCCGTTTATGTTCTTTGTCATCCTGCTGGTGACCTTCTTCGGTCAGAATATCCTGTTGATCTTCGTGGCCATCGGGATGGTTTCCTGGCTGGATATGGCGCGTATTGTTCGCGGCCAGACGCTGAGCCTTAAGCGCAAAGAGTTTATCGAAGCAGCCCAGGTCGGCGGCGTCTCTACCGGGAATATCGTGGTTCGCCATATCGTTCCTAACGTGCTGGGCGTGGTGGTGGTCTATGCCTCACTGCTGGTGCCAAGCATGATCCTGTTCGAGTCCTTCCTGAGCTTCCTCGGTCTGGGTACGCAAGAGCCGCTGAGCAGCTGGGGCGCGCTGCTGAGCGATGGCGCAAACTCAATGGAAGTGTCACCTTGGCTGCTGTTATACCCGGCGGGTTTCCTGGTCGTTACCCTGTTTTGTTTCAACTTTATCGGCGATGGCCTGCGTGATGCCCTCGACCCGAAAGACCGTTAAGGAGCGCCGTCATGACAATTATTGAAACGGCCACTGCGCCACAGGTGCAACAGCAGAATAACCTTCTGCTGGATGTGAAAGACCTCCGCGTGACCTTTAAGACGCCGGATGGGGATGTGACCGCCGTCAACGATCTTAACTTCAACCTGCGCGCGGGCGAAACGCTGGGGATCGTGGGTGAATCCGGCTCCGGAAAATCCCAGACCGCCTTTGCGTTAATGGGCCTTCTGGCCGCTAACGGTGTGATTGGCGGTTCTGCGAAATTCAACGGTCGTGAAATCCTCAACCTGCCGGAGCACGAGCTGAACAAGCTGCGCGCTGAGCAGATCTCGATGATTTTCCAGGATCCGATGACCTCACTGAACCCGTACATGCGCGTCGGTGAGCAGCTGATGGAAGTCCTGATGCTGCACAAAGGTCTGGGCAAAGCCGAAGCCTTTGAAGAGTCGGTTAAAATGCTGGATGCGGTGAAAATGCCGGAAGCGCGCAAGCGCATGCGCATGTTCCCGCACGAGTTTTCTGGCGGTATGCGTCAGCGCGTGATGATTGCGATGGCGCTGCTGTGTCGGCCAAAACTGCTGATTGCCGATGAACCCACCACCGCGCTGGACGTGACCGTTCAGGCGCAAATCATGACCCTGTTGAACGAGCTGAAGCGGGAGTTCAACACGGCGATTATCATGATCACCCACGACCTGGGCGTGGTGGCGGGCATCTGTGACAAAGTGCTGGTGATGTACGCCGGACGAACCATGGAATACGGCAAAGCGCGCGACGTGTTTTATCAGCCCGCGCACCCGTACTCGATTGGCCTGCTGAATGCGGTACCGCGTCTTGATGCGGAAGGGGAATCCCTGCTCACCATTCCGGGCAACCCGCCAAACCTGCTGCGCCTGCCAAAAGGCTGTCCGTTCCAGCCGCGCTGTCCGCACGCGATGGAAATCTGCAACAGCGCGCCGCCGCTGGAAGAGTTTGCACCAGGCCGTCTGCGCGCCTGCTTTAAGTCGCAGGAGGAGCTGGTATGAACGCATTAGACGAAAAACGCAACGTGCTGCTTGAAATCGCCGACCTTAAGGTGCATTTCGATATCAAAGACGGCAAACAGTGGTTCTGGCAGCCGCCGAAGACCCTGAAAGCGGTAGACGGCGTTACGCTGCGTCTGTATGAAGGGGAAACCCTGGGCGTGGTGGGCGAGTCCGGCTGCGGTAAATCAACCTTTGCGCGTGCGATTATCGGTCTGGTGAAAGCCACCGACGGTAAGGTGGCCTGGCTGGGTAAAGATCTGCTCGGCATGAAGCCCGACGAGTGGCGCGAGGTGCGTAGCGATATCCAGATGATTTTCCAGGATCCGCTGGCATCACTTAACCCGCGTATGACCATCGGCGAGATTATTGCCGAGCCGCTGCGCACCTATCATCCAAAGATGTCTCGTCAGGAAGTGCGCGACCGCGTGAAGGCGATGATGCTGAAAGTCGGCCTGTTGCCTAACCTTATCAACCGCTATCCGCATGAGTTTTCCGGCGGTCAGTGCCAGCGTATCGGTATTGCCCGTGCGCTGATCCTCGAACCGAAGCTGATTATCTGCGATGAGCCGGTTTCCGCGCTCGACGTGTCCATTCAGGCACAGGTGGTTAACCTCCTGCAGAAGCTGCAGCGCGAAATGGGGCTGTCGCTGATCTTCATCGCGCACGATCTGGCCGTGGTGAAGCACATCTCTGACCGCGTGCTGGTGATGTACCTGGGTCATGCCGTGGAGCTGGGTACCTACGATGAGGTGTACCACAATCCACTGCATCCTTACACCAGAGCGCTGATGTCGGCGGTGCCGATCCCCGATCCCGATCTGGAAAAGAATAAGACCATCCAGCTTCTGGAAGGGGAATTGCCTTCCCCGATTAACCCACCGTCAGGCTGCGTGTTCCGCACGCGCTGCCCGATGGCCGGGCCGGAATGTGCGAAAACGCGACCGGTTCTGGAAGGCAGTTTCCGACATGCGGTTTCCTGCCTGAAAGTAGACCCGTTATAATCGCAAGGGCTGACATGATGTCAGCCCTTATTATTTGCGAGGTTACTGTGTCGCGTTTATTCACGTCTGCCCGTCGGCGGCTCTATCATTTTTTATTCGATCCTGAAACGGTATCCGGGCGACGCTTCGAAGGTCTTTGCGGTTTATTCGCGCTCCTCAGCGTGGTGGTCATCTTTATCGAGTCAGGTGCCGGGACGCAATACCATCTGACGTACGACGAATGGCATATCTTCGTCTGGCTTGAGCTGGCGATTACCCTGGTCTTTACCGTCGAATATCTCCTCAGAGTAATAGCCTGGCCCAATCCGGCCCGATATGTTTTCAGCTTCTGGGGATTTATCGATTTAGCCACCATCCTGCCGCTCTATGTGATGTGGCTGTGGCCGGAGATTAGCCTGAGCTATGTCTTTGCCTGGCGAGCGATGCGCGTGATTCGCGTATTACGTATTCTGAAATTACTGCGTTTTATGCCGTCATTACGCGTGTTCTGGAGCGCGATCGTCAGCGCGCGGCATCAGCTTATTCTGTTCTACTCGTTTATTGCCATCGTCATGATTGTTTTTGGCGCGCTGATGTATTTAATTGAGGGGCCAAAATATGGCTTTACGACCCTCAACGCGTCCGTCTACTGGGCCATTGTGACCGTCACCACCGTGGGGTACGGCGATATCACGCCCCATACGCCGCTGGGCCGCATTGTGGCCTCGGTGCTGATACTGATTGGCTATTCGGTGATTGCCATTCCGACCGGGCTTATTACCACGCACATGAGCAGCGCATTTCAAAGCCGCAAACAGCTGCGCAAATGTCCTCATTGCCAGCAGGGCGAACATGAACACGACGCGCGCTTTTGTCACCGCTGTGGCAGCGAATTGCCGGAGTAAATAAAAAAGGCTGCAATCGCAGCCTTTTTTATTATTCGCGCCAGAGTATATGGCACAGCTTATGGTCTTTCTCACGACACAGCAGGACGCGCGCGAAGATATCGTTGATTTCGCCGCCATCTTCATCGGCCAGCCCAATCACCACTTCGGCAAAGAAGTCAGGATTCAGGTCGAAGTCCACGTGCTCAGCCCAGTCTTCTGAAGGGTCGAACAATTCGGCGCCGCCGCGCTCTTCGAACTGCAGATTGAAGAGGATCACGTCTGCGGGATCGAGGTTATCAACCGCCAGTTCGAGAAAAATGTCGTAGGCCTGCTCGAGCGTTTCGTCTTCGGTCAGGCGATTGTTCAGATCCATTTCCATGATGACTACCTGTTTAACATCGTTGGGCACGTTTTACAGCAACGGACTAAAGAAGTAAAACAGTCGTTCAGCAATTCTCTGCCACAGCGGACGTTTTACCCACAGTCTGGCATCCAGCAGCCGCGAACGGGAGATATAGTCATCCTGTACCGCCGCGAGGTCACCGCCAAAACCGGCGTCATCAATCACCAGCGTGATTTCAAAGTTGAGCCACAGGCTGCGCATATCCAGGTTGACCGTGCCCACAAGGCTCAGCTCACCGTCAACGAGAACGCTCTTGGTATGGAGCAATCCGCCTTCAAACTGGTAAATTTTCACTCCTGCGGCCAGCAGTTCGCTAAAGAATGCCCGGCTGGCCCAGCCCACCAGAAGGGAGTCATTTTTACGCGGCAGAATGATACTCACATCGACGCCGCGCTGCGCCGCGGTACAGATCGCGTGCAGGAGATCATCGCTGGGAACAAAGTAGGGCGTCGTCATGATCAGATATTCACGCGCCGAGTAGGTTGCCGTCAGCAGCGCCTGATGGATCAAATCTTCCGGGAAGCCCGGCCCGGAGGCAATGGTATGAATGGTGTGACCGCTGGCCTCTTCAAACGGCATAATATTGCCGTCCGGCGGGGGCGGCAGGATACGCTTGCCGGTCTCAATCTCCCAGTCGCAGGAGTAGACGATGCCCATTGAGGTGGCAATCGGCCCCTCCATTCGCGCCATCAAATCAACCCATTGCCCTACGCCCGAGTCCTGTTTGAAGAAGCGCGGGTCAACCATGTTCATACTGCCGGTGTAGGCAATATAGTTATCGATCATGATCATTTTGCGATGCTGACGGAGGTCCATCCGGCGCAGAAACACGCGCAGGAGATTCACCTTCAGCGCCTCAACCACTTCGATCCCGGCATTGCGCATCATGCCCGCCCAGGGGCTACGGAAAAATGCCACGCTACCCGCAGAGTCAAGCATCAGGCGGCAATGAATACCGCGTCGCGCGGCCGCCATCAGCGACTCAGCGACCTGGTCAGCCATCCCGCCGGGCTGCCAGATGTAAAAAACCATCTCAATATTATGCCGCGCCAGCTGAATATCGCGGATTAACGCCTGCATAACGTCGTCGGACGAGGTCAGCAGCTGCAGCTGATTGCCCTTAACGCCGCCAATTCCCTGACGGCGCTCGCACAGCTTAAACAGTGACGAGGCAACGCTGCTGTTCTCCTCGGCAAAAATATGTTTGCAGGCTTTAAGGTCGTTCAGCCACTTCGCGGTAGAAGGCCACATGGCGCGGGCGCGCTCGGCGCGGCGTTTACCCAGATGAAGCTCACCGAAAGAGAGATAGGCAATAATTCCCACCAGCGGGAGAATGTAAATGATCAGAAGCCAGGCCATGGCAGAGGGTACGGCTCTGCGCTTCATCAGGATGCGTAAGGTCACACCCGCGATTAACAGCCAGTATCCCAGAATGACCAGCCAACTCACCACGGTGTAGAAGGTTGTCATAGGTAAAAAAATCCTTTTGAAAGCGTATTGTTATGAGTGTACGCATCAGGATTCATCTGGCAAATAAAAACGCCAGGTAAAAGCGCTGGTTTGCCGCCGGGTTGGGTTTATAATGGCCTTTCTTTTAGAGAAGAAGTGTTAGAGAAAGAGTTGTAGACATGAAGCGCAGTAGAACTGAAGTAGGGCGCTGGCGCATGTTGCGACAGGTGAGTCGTCGCAAGGCTCGTTGGCTGGAAGCACAATCCCGCCGCAATATGCGTATTCACGCCATCAGAAAATGTGGATTGACCCGGCACCGCAACGCGTTGCTGTTCGCAGTCCAGGATATCTGAAACCATGAGGGCACCGTAATGGTGCCCGCTGATTTTTTAGCGTCTGATTTTTAGGGAATAGCGTATTTGCAGCGTTGTTTCTGTTGTGTTTTGCAAAAGGAGGGAGAAGTGTTTGCGGAGTTTGGTGTACTGAATTTCTGGACGTACGTTGTCGGCGCATTTTTTATCGTGCTGGTACCGGGGCCGAATACCCTGTTTGTGCTCAAAACCGGGATCGGTCACGGCGTTAAAAAAGGGTATCTTGCCGCCACGGGCGTATTTATCGGTGATGCGGTGCTGATGTTTCTGGCCTGGGCGGGCGTTGCGGCCTTAATCCAGACCACGCCGGTGCTGTTTAATATCGTGCGCTATCTCGGGGCTTTCTATCTGCTCTGGCTGGGGGGGAAAATGCTCTGGTCGGTGGTGAACCGTCAAAAGAACGCTCATGAAAGCGGCCCCGAACCTGCCAGCATGATCATGAAGCGTTCGCTGGTGTTAAGCCTGACCAATCCCAAAGCGATTCTGTTCTACGTCTCGTTCTTCGTTCAGTTCATTGATGTGAATGCGGAGAGCACCGGCACTTCTTTCCTGATCCTCGCGACGACGCTGGAGTTGATCAGCTTTATGTACATGAGCTTCCTGATCTTCTCCGGTGCGTTTGTCACGCGTTATCTAAAAACGAAAAAGAAACTGGCAAAGCTGGGGAACGGGCTAATAGGGCTGCTGTTCGTTGGGTTTGCGGCGCGACTGGCGTCGCTGCATTGATGTGAAAAAAGGCTCCTGCGGGAGCCTTTTTACATCAAAACACTTTCTTATACGGTCTGACCGTCACCTTCGCATACACCCCTGCGGCAACATACGGGTCTGCATCGGCCCACGCCTGAGCGGCTTCCTGAGATTCAAACTCGGCGATAACGGTGGAACCGGCAAAACCGGCTGCGCCCGGGTCGTTGCTGTCTACTGCAGGCATGGGGCCGGCGGTCAGTAAACGGCCTTCATCCTGGAGCAGCTGCAAACGCGCCAGGTGAGCAGGGCGGACAGACTGGCGTTTCTCAAGTGAATCAGCAACATCTTCAGAGTAAATCACGTAAAACACGGCGAAGCTCCTTAACCGGTAAAAGTGTCAGCTACGTTATGTGAAAGGGCATACGGCTGCAATGTAAAATAAAAACAATGTTAATACCCTGATCTGACTGCGCCTTTTTTGGCCTCTCTGGCGCTAAAGTTGCGCCAGAACAAAGTGTCTTATTGAATATGATTGCTATTTGCATTTAAAATCAGGGTTCGGTTTTTTAACGTTGATGATTATGACTTCGATGACCCTTGATTTACCTCGCCGCTTTCCCTGGCCGACGCTGCTTTCTGTCGTGATTCACGGTGCCGTTGTGGCGGGTCTGCTGTATACCTCGGTTCATCAGGTTATTGAAATGCCCGCGCCCGCGCAGCCGATTTCCGTGACGATGGTTTCGCCAGCGGATCTCGAACCGCCGCAGGTTGCTCCTCCACCGCCACAGCCGGTGGCTGAACCGGAGCCAGAACCCGAGCCCGTTCCTGAACCACCGAAGGAAGCGCCGGTGGTGATCCACAAACCTGAACCGAAGCCAAAACCCAAGCCGAAGCCAAAGCCGGTGAAGAAGGTTGAGGAGCGTCCGAAACGCGAGGAACGTCCGGTTGAACCACGAGCGACTCAGCCGGTAGAAAATGCAGCGCCTTCACGTCCGGTGATGAACAATACGGCAACGACGTCAAAGCCAACAGTTACCGCGCCTTCGGGCCCGCGCGCCGTAAGCCGCAACCAGCCTCAGTATCCGGCGCGAGCCCAGGCCTTACGTATTGAAGGCCGCGTACGGGTGAAATTTGACGTGACCGCGGATGGGCGAGTGGATAACGTGGAAATCTTGTCTGCGCAACCTTCTAATATGTTTGAGCGCGAAGTGAAATCTGCCATGCGCAGGTGGCGCTATGAGCCGGGCAAGCCGGGCAGCGGATTGATCGTCAATATCGTTTTCCGCCTGAACGGCGGGGCGCAGATGGAATAAAAGAAGCCTCCGAAAGGAGGCTTTTTTTTGCCTGTCGATCAGGCCTGCGGGAGTTGACGAGGTTTACCCTCGCTGTCCACTGCGACGTAAATAAACAGCGCTTCAGTGGCCTTATAACGCTGCCCAATAGGTTCAGAAGAGACTTTCTTCACCCAGACTTCGATGTTGATTGAAATAGAGGTGTTGCCGCGCTTGACGCAGCGTGCGTAGCAGCAAACCACATCGCCCACCGCAACCGGGCGCAGAAAGGTCATGCCGTCCACTCTCACGGTCACCACGCGTCCGTGAGCAATCTCTTTTGCCAGAATTGCGCCGCCCATATCCATCTGCGACATCAGCCAGCCGCCAAAAATATCGCCATTGGCATTGGTGTCAGCGGGCATTGCCAGTGTGCGTAAAACCAGTTCGCCCTGCGGGGCGTTAGTTGTTGTCATTGTTTTAACTCGTAACGGAAGACTTCAGGCGGGATGCTACTATGATTCGCGTGCGGAGAGAATAGACCAGAACGTCTGTCGTTGACGTTCCGGTCAGTCATTAATCAGTGCTTGTCATCCTGCGGCATGTGGCGGTAGATATATACGCCGCTTAACAGCGTGAAGATAAGGGTCAGCGCGGTCAGGCCGAAGACCTTGAAGTTGACCCAGATATTCTGCGGCAGCCAGAAGGCGATATAGATATTGGCAAGACCGCAAAGAATAAAGAAGACCGCCCAGGCAATATTCAGACGGGACCAGACGTGTTGCGGCAGCGTCAGCTCTTTGCCCAGCATGCGCTGGATCAGCGGCTTTTTCATCACCCACTGGCTGATTAACAGTGCGCCCGCAAACAACGCGTAAATGACGGTCACTTTCCACTTGATAAATTCATCGTTATGGAAGAAAAGCGTCAGTCCGCCGAACACGGCGACCAGCACGAAGGTGACCAGCGCCATTTTTTCGACTTTACGATAGCGAACCCAGCTGTAGATCAGCACCACAGCGGTGGCAACGATCAGCGCCGTGGTCGCCGCATAAATGTCATACAGCTTATAAAACGCGAAAAAGACCACGAGCGGTAAAAAATCAAGAAACTGCTTCATTCTGTGATTCCATCTTTTGAGCGGGGCGGGTGGCAATAATGCCCCCCGCCTCAGGATTACTGACGAATTAACATATACAGGCGGAACAGATAGACCAGCAGTACCGCTGAAATCAGATTGCTCAGCGTATTCGCCACGACCGCGCCAACATTTGGCGTTAATACCGCAAAATTCGGCGCAAACAGCAGCAGGAGCGTTTTGGCAAGCAGCCAGCCGATCACGGCAGGCGCCACCAGACGCATATTAGCCCATGCCAGTCTGATACTGCTGCGCATCGCGGTAAAAATCCCCATCTTATCCTGCACGACCATCACCGGCGCAAAGGAGAGCACGATTGCCAGTAATACGCCCGGCACCACGACCAGCATAATGCCCATCTGCACCAGCAGGGTGGTTAAAAAAATCAGGATAAACAGCTTAGGTAAGACCGGCGCGCTGGCACCAATCGCCCGCAAGGCGCTAATCCGTTGACCCGCCGATACCAGCTGAATCATCAGTAAAACGCCGCCAGCCAGAACCGCATTTCCAATCAGACCGGAGAACGTGGACGCGGCAGAGGCGCGCAGCAATATCTGTTGCTGCTCCGGCGTCATGTTTTGCACCAGTTCAAATAGCCCCACGCTTCCGGCCAGGTGATCGCCCTGGCTCAGACTGGCAATCTGTTCTTCACTCGGTGAGAAGGCATGGCCCAGCACCACCGTGATAAAGGCACATAGCAGCGCGATCAGTAAAAAGGTAATGAACTGATTGCGGAAAAAGTTTCCCGTGTCACGGTAGACAGACTTCGCCGTGATAGACATGCACTCTCCTTGAGTATTGCAGGTGTTAATTAGCCGGCAATTGTACACCGGATGCACCTGCTGTGGCAGCATCAAGGCTTGTATGGAAAAGCATATCTTTGTAAAGCGGCGGTAATCCAACGCGCGCGCGGGCGCGATTGCAGGCTTCGTTGACCTGCCCATCCTCCCCCGACATGGCAAATTCCCGGCACGGGCTGGGGCGATTCTCATAGATGGAACATCGGGTAGACACCCCCGGCTCACCCTGCAGCGCGACGCAGCGGGCCTGCTTTTGGTTCGTGCCGCTCATGCAGCGCAAAAAGGGTGTCAACGGCTCGGTGAGATGAACCGGAACGGTACCGCCGCCATCGCTGGCTTCGGCCCAGTAGAAAGAGACTCGAAAATACGCACAACAGGCTCCGCACGTCATGCACGGGTTAATATCACTCATGGCACACCTGCAAAAGAAGAACGCATCAAATCAACTTGTGAGAGCGATAAATTAGCCAGCCGCCAGAGGAAGAGCAAGAGGGGAAAAAGGGAAAATTTTGTAACCGCGAAATGCTAAAAATTGACATGGAAACAACTTATTGTTTTTGGATGCGCCACAAAAAATTAACCCAGATCAATGAATGTTAAGTTACTGGTTTTAATGTGATCTGTGGCAGATCACTTATTACTCTTTTGTGAGTATATTCTCATCCGCGATTAAAACCACAACGATGGAGCGGATATGAAAAAATTAGCGGTGGCAGCCCTTGTATTAAGCAGTCTCTCTGGTGGCGCGTATGCGCATGAAGCAGGCGAGTTCTTTATTCGTGCCGGTTCGGCTACGGCTCGCCCGACGGAAGGATCGGATAACGTGCTGGGAATGGGCGGTTTTAACGTCAGTAACAACACCCAGTTAGGTTTAACATTCACCTATATGGCGACGGATAACGTGGGTGTCGAGCTTCTGGCGGCAACGCCGTTCCGTCATCGCGTGGGTCTCGGGCCGACCGGTGATATCGCCACGGTTCACCATTTACCGCCAACGCTGATGGCGCAATGGTACTTTGGCGACGCAAACAGCAAGGTGCGTCCTTATATTGGCGCCGGTGTGAACTACACCACCTTCTTTGATGAGAAGTTTAACGATACCGGTAAAGCGGCCGGTCTGACTGACCTCAGCCTGAAAGATTCGTGGGGGATGGCAGGGCAGGTCGGTCTGGATTATTTGATTAACCGCGACTGGCTAATCAACGCCTCGGTCTGGTACATGGATATTGATACGGACGTACGCTTCAAGGCGGGCGGGCAACAGCAAAGCATCAATACTCGTCTGGATCCGTGGGTATTTATGTTCTCTGCGGGCTATCGTTTCTAATCCCCCAGCTAAACTGGCCACGCGGTGGCCAGTTTGCATTGCACTCTTCAGAACGACGGATAAACCGGTCGTTCGTCCAGCTTAAGGCAGTGCCTCAGTCGCGTTTCCCCATCATATAAATAGCTGAATGCGTCGCTGGTTACGGAATGGAACAGAATATCACCGTTGGCAAACGGGATAATTTCGGTGTCCCCCGCGCGCTTGTGTCCCGCCCCGGTTTCAAAATGATCTCGCCAGCGTTCCTGCGTATGGTCGTATACGTGCAGAATAACCTCAACAAGTCCTCTTTCAGGACAGTTAAGCCGCAGAAAGGTTGAAGAGAAATTCAGGGGCAGCGCGTGAAAGGGAATCAGTAAGGCGAAAAACAGTAAAGCTCGTAAATACATCAAACCGCAAAAACCTCATTCAAAAGAGAAATGAGATTTTACTTAAGTCAGGCCTGAGGGCTTTGCCCTGGATCAAGACGTCTTATAATTCAATACGATAAAGGCCCCTGACGAGGCCTTAACGATCATTTCTGAATCAAATAGCGAATGGTTGGCCCGTCCTGCTGGATATCCAGCACAGTATAACCGTGGTTTTTCGCATCCAGCGGAATGTTGTTGATGGACTGCGGGCAGTCGCTCACCACTTCCAGAATTTCCCCTTTTTTGAGCTGTGGAAGCGCTTCAAGGGTAGCCACTGCCGGATAAGGGCAAGGCTCACCGACCATATCGAGGCGATAGTCAGGTACGATCTCTTTCATGCAGCGTTCTCCTGCGTTTCAGTTTTGAGGTTTGCGCGACGGAAGAAACGTTTCTCCTGCGCGACAACCAGTAAAAAAGCAACCAGCAGCAGGGCATAGGTGACCAGCAGGCCGCCGAGGGGACCGAAGGTGCTTAGCAGATTGACCTTATCCCAGCTCGTGGCCAGCACCGGAGAAACATCATCCCAGAAGTAGGCCAGGATCGTCGAGCCGATAACATTTCCCAGCCCTACCCACCAGTAATGCACCTGACCTTCAACGGCACGGTACATCCAGCCGGTTTCACACCCACCGGCCAGCACAATCCCGAAGCCAAACAGCAGGCCGCCAATCACCGCATTTGGACCGGCCCACATGATTTTCGGTTCGACGCCCAGCTGGACATAGCTGAAGATGCCGATGGCGCTGACCGCCAACCCGGCGATAATCGCCTTCGCCATCATCGTTCGGCCGGTGATCCACATATCGCGAAACGCGGAGGTAAAGCAGATCTGCGCGCGCTCAATGAGCAGACCAAACCCCACGCCGAACAGCATCGCCAGGCCGAGTTTAGGCTGGTTCAGAGCCGTGCACAGCGCCCATGCCACCATGGCGAAAAAGACCAGCATCCCGAGACGGAAACGGCGGCGTGCCTGAGAGGGCTTCTGGGTTAACGGAGACGCGGCGCTGACCCTGGTCATTTTTACCGGAATGCGGAACAGCGGCAGCAGGGTGAATTTTGCACCAAAATAAGAGCCGATGGCCGTAGCGACAGCAAAGAACCAGGCGTGAAGCGAAAACTGCGGGATCCCGGTAAAGAAGGCAGCCAGGTTACACCCCATCGCCAGACGGGCACCAAACCCGGCAATGATACCGCCAACCACCGCCTGCATAATGCGAATACGGCTTTTGGGCATACGCAGCTTAACGTTGTTTGCCCAAAGCGCTGCCGCGAAACAGCCGCCGAACATACCGATGATCATCATCCCGTCGATGCGGGTGAGCGGCGTGCCGTCCAGATGAATAAGTTTAAAGTAACCCCACTCTTCGGCATGAACGCCGGCGAGCTGCAGTAACTGACCACCCCAGCGGGTAAACTCGCCGGTCACGGCCCAGAAGGTGTCGGTGATGCCGAAATAATATGTAGAGAGAATGCCTGCCGCGATAACGGCCGGGACGGGGGACCAGAACTTAACAAGGTAAGTCTGCTTGAAGGATTGCCATGACATGAATAAGCCTCTGAACTCAGAAGGTGTATGTTGAATTAAAGGACTGGAATATATAATTTTTTTCTTTCTAAAACACTTTTCTAATACTTTCCTCCTGAATATCTCTCTTTTTTATGACCTTAATCAATAAATAGCGCTTTTCACCGGATGGAAACACAATCTGGAATGAAGATAGCAAGCGCCATCCATTGCTTACCACGATCATTCGATGACTATGTTAATTGTGGAATATGTTGAGTTTATCCCACTGATGAAATGCATTCTTTTACAATCAGCAGGGATGGTAGGTGGTTTTTAATTATAATCATAAACATCTATACAGTGCATAATTATTAATATATTACATCATGTGTAGAAGAATTGGAAAAGAAATGATGTTGCATGGAGATAGAATTCCCGGCGCGAAAGCGCCGGAAATGATTACCTGCTATAAACTTTTTTGATAAGACTGCTAAAACTCATTCGTTTTATAAACGGCCGTTCAATAAAGTGATAAGTGGCTGAGGAGATGAGACATATTGCCAAGTAACATAGAACCAAAGTCACAAAAGTACGTACATTTAACTCAAATTTATTATTTGCTTGGAAATGAAGTATTACAGGGAATAAGATCAATCCTTGTGTTAGATACAGGCTATAACTTATTGCGCCAAGGCGAATGGCTGCCTTGGTGATTAAGAATCCAAATAGATTCGCACCTGAAACTACAGAAAAGAATATAATGCAGAGAAAAAATTTCTCAGGTGAGCCGTAAAGGGTAGGTTGCGCTAACATTGTTATAATTATCATGAGTGCCAATAAGGCGTTAGCTGTTTTTTTTGTTATGATTATTCTATCCTTAATTTCACTACATAACATTCCACCGAAGAAATACGACCATAAATATGCATCGTTAGTAAAGCCAGGAAGAAAGTATAACGAGAAAGCAAAAAGAGAAATAGTTAATTCGAATGACCATTTTTTGAAAATAAATAACAGCGGGAGAGTAAAGTAGAAAATCCACTCCCAACGCAGGGTCCACGTCACCCCAGCCAGGGCCATAAAAGAATATTGGAATGATGTAACAGGTGGTTTGTAATTCCAGAGCCCCACATCAAACCAGGAAAGCGCGTTTGTTACTACGCTTATAGAAAATTCGTTACGTTCCGTTAAAAAGAAAAGTAAACCTAGCGCAGCTAAAGTGCAAAATATTGATAAAGGTGCAATTCGGTAAAGCCGTTTTTTATATAGATCAACCCAGTTAACTTCATTTGCTTTTCTGATTTTACCCCAAAACAAAAAAGCTGTAATCATAAAGAATAGAGCCACACCATATTTTCCCATGTAAAGCAATAAGTCCGATGTGGGAGCCCAGTTGCCTTTGGTTATATACGTATAAGCACAGTCCATATGATGGAATATCACAAATGAGGCAAGAACATACCTAATTCCATCCATACTGTTTGATCTTGCTGGATCAGTATCTTCATCTATGAATTTGAATACTGGCAGGCTAAAGATCGCTATTGCCAACGTTAAGCATATTAGAACTAGGGGAATCGAAAAATATAGATCCATCATCAAACCTTACAAATATTAATATATAATGGAATGTAGGGCACTACCTAACCCGTCAGCCATTCTATCACTGCTCAAAACAATCGTCGAGATAACATATTTTATTGATCTTAAGTTAAATTGGTGAGCATTTAATCTTTCGGCTTTTAAAATTCCCAAAAGTGCACCTAAAATTATGTCAAATACATTTATCAGTGGATATTGCATACCAGGCTACTAACTCGTCACCTCCTTTTAAGTCTACTTCCCGATGCAACCATTTACGAGGAATGTCAGGTGACGTTACAAGCGGTCTTAAGACGTCAAATTGACCAAACCTCATCAGTCGCAAATCCTATAATTTTCAATTCGTACCCTCTCTTCCAAAGCGCTTGCGGCTTCAGAAGTTAATGACAGTGCCTGTAGAGGATTTTTAAGACACTAGCCATCCCCTGGATATCAATGTTTTTCTAATGAATTCAATAAGGTTAAAGAGATCATAAAGCCAGTTACAACGTGACGATAAATATAGTCAAAAAAGGGCTGAGTACTTAGTGAAAAGTACAATTAACAATTAGCTTGCTAATGGTTGCAATTGATATTAAAGCGGTAAAGAGAGAGAAAATGTAATAAAAGAAGATAACCGTCTGGCAGGGCTGCCAGACGGTGAAAGGATTATGCTTTACGCGTTGCCGCCTTCATGGCGGTCACAAACGTTTTCAGCTCGGCCAGCATCTGCTCGGGCTTGTCTACGTTCTTTTCGATGATCTTCACAATCGCAGAGCCGGAGATGGCACCCGCCGCCTTCGCGTCAATCGCCGCGGTGACCTGATCCGGAGAGGAGATCCCGAAGCCCTGCAGCGGCGGTGCGGCATGGTACTCAGCCAGCTTTTCCACCAGATGATGCAGCGGCAGGGCGGCTTTATTCTCGGCACCGGTCACGCCTGCGCGGGAAAGCAGGTAGGTATACCCGCGCCCGTAAGAGGCTATCTGGCGCAGCAGCGCGTCATCCGCGTTTGGCGGGCAGATGAAAATCGGGGCGACGTTGTGGCGCATCGCGGCCTGGCGGAACGGTGCGGACTCTTCAACTGGTACGTCAGCCACCAGGACCGAGTCAACGCCGACGCGCGCACACTCGGCGTAAAATTCATCAATACCGCGGTTAAACACCAGGTTGGCGTACATCAGCAGGCCAATCGGAATGGTCGGGTACTTCTGGCGAATCGCCGCCAGCATCTCGAAGCACTGGGTTGGCGTCACGCCCGAGGCAAACGCGCGCAGGGTGGCGTTCTGGATGGTCGGGCCATCCGCCAGCGGGTCAGAGAATGGAATGCCCAGCTCCAGCGCGTCGGCACCGGCCTCAATCAGGGCGTCGACGATCTTCAGCGACTGTTCCGGGCCCGGGTCGCCCAGCGTAACGAAGGGAACGAAGGCGCCTTCCTGGCGGGATTTCAGTTCGGCAAATACGTTATCGTAGCGTTCCATCAGATTTCCCCTCGTGCTTTCAGAATATCGTGAACGGTGAAGATATCTTTGTCACCGCGACCGGAAAGGTTTACCACCAGCAGCTGTTCTTTTTCCGGGTTCTTTTTCATCATTCTCAGGGCGTGCGCCAGCGCGTGAGAAGACTCCAGCGCCGGGATAATCCCTTCGCTGCGGCACAGCGTTTTGAAGGCTTCCAGCGCTTCGTCATCGGTTATCGAGACATAATCCGCGCGTCCGGTACTGTTCAGATACGCGTGCTGTGGCCCAACGGACGGGAAGTCGAGACCGGCAGAAATGGAGTAAGATTCTTCAATCTGGCCTTCGTCAGTTTGCATCATCGGAGACTTCATGCCGAAGTAGATCCCCACGCGACCATGCTTCAGCGGTGCGCCGTGCTCGCCGGATTCAATACCGTGACCGGCAGGCTCGACGCCAATCAGACCCACGCTGGTGTCGTCAATGAAATCGGCAAACATGCCGATGGCGTTAGACCCGCCGCCGACGCAGGCGATGACCGCATCCGGCAGACGACCCTCTTTTTCAAGGATCTGCGCTTTGGTCTCTTCCCCGATCATGCGCTGGAATTCACGCACGATGGTCGGGAACGGGTGCGGACCCGCCGCGGTGCCGAGCATGTAGTGCGCGGTTTCGTAGCTGCCGGACCAGTCGCGCAGCGCTTCGTTGCAGGCATCTTTCAGCGTCGCGGAGCCGCTGTGCACCGGGATCACTTCTGCCCCCATCAGGCGCATGCGGAAAACGTTTGGAGACTGGCGCTCAACGTCCTTTGCCCCCATATAGATGCGGCACTTCAGGCCGAGCAGGGCGCTGGCAAGCGCCGAGGCCACGCCGTGCTGGCCCGCGCCGGTTTCGGCAATGATTTCGGTTTTACCCATACGCTTCGCGAGCAGCGCCTGACCAAGAACCTGGTTGGTTTTATGGGCACCACCGTGCAGCAGATCTTCACGCTTGAGGTACAGCGTGGTTTTGGTGCCTTCCGTCAGGTTGCGGCATTTGGTCAGCGCCGTTGGGCGGCCCGCATAATTTTTCAGCAGGTCGGTAAACTCCGACTGAAACGCCGGATCCTTCTGCGCGCTGACGAAGGCCTCTTCCAGCTGGCGCAGGGCGGGCATCAGGATTTGCGGAACGTACATCCCGCCGAATTCACCAAAATACGGGTTAAGTAATGTCGTCATCTTCTCTTCCTTAATATGCACTCAGAGTTTTAAAAACCGAGGCCAGTTTGCTGGCATCTTTTATGCCCGGCTGGGACTCTACGCCTGAATTGAAATCGAGGCCCGCGCAGCCGGCTTTTGCCGCTTCTACGCAGTTATCCGGGCTTAATCCGCCCGCCAGCAGGACGTTGTCCAGCTTTTCGCCGTTCAGCAGCGACCAGTCAAAACGCTGGCCGGTACCGCCCTGGCCGTTATCGAGGACGTATTTATCCACGTGGTTAAGGTTACGCGGGGGCAACGTATCGCCAACGCTTTGCGCTTTCCAGATTTGCACCTGCGGGGCCAGCGCGGCGCGCAGGGCATCGATATAGATCTGGTCTTCACTGCCGTGGAGCTGCACCGCGCTCAGGGATAATGCGTCGGCTTTGGCCGCAACGTCTGCAATATCGGCATTGCGGAATACGCCCACGTAGCTCAGCGGAGCCGCTGAGATGACCTGACGCGCCTGCGCTTCGCTGACCGCGCGAGGTGAGGAATCTACAAAGATCAGCCCGCCATAAATCGCCCCGGCCTCATACGCGGCCTGGGCATCCTGTTCACGGGTTAGGCCGCAGACTTTGTTTTCCCCCAGCAGCACGCGACGCACCGCGGCGTTGAGATCGTCATGCTCCATCATGGCGGAGCCAATCAGAAAACCGTTGGCGAAGTGGCTCAGCTCGCGTACCTGGGCGTAGCTGTTAATGCCGGATTCGCTGATCACCGTGACGCCAGGCCCCAGACGCGGTGCAAGCTGGCGCGTGCGGTTCAGGTCAATCGACAGATCGCGCAGATCGCGGTTATTAATGCCAACCACTTTGGCTTCAAGCGCAATCGCGCGCTCAAGTTCTTCTTCGTTGCTTACTTCGGTCAGCACGCCCATATTCAGGCTGTGCGCCACGGCAGCGAGCTGGCGATACTGCTCGTCGTCGAGCACCGAGAGCATCAGCAGGCAGGCGTCGGCCTGGTAAAAACGCGCCAGCCAGATCTGATATGGGTCGATAATAAAGTCTTTGCACAGGATCGGCTGCGGCGCGATGCCGCTGACGATCGGCAGAAAATCGAAGCTGCCCTGGAAATATTTTTCATCCGTCAGCACGGAGATGGCTGACGCATGATGCTTATAAATACCGGCAATGCGCGCCGGGTCGAAATCGTCACGGATAACGCCTTTGGACGGGGACGCTTTTTTGCACTCAAGAATAAACGCGGTGCGCGCACCCTGCAGGGCGTCATAGAAGCGACGGCTGCTCGGGACGACGTCGTTCTGGAAACTTGCAAGCGGCTGCTGCTGTTTGCGGGCTTCCACCCAGATGGCCTTATCGGCAACGATTTTCGCTAAAACGGTCTGCATTCTTTACCCTCTTGCCGCAAGTGCGGTAACGCGGTCGTAAGCTGCACCGGAGCGCAGTACATCCAGAACTTTTTGAACGTTGGCCTTCAGGTCTTCCTCGCCGTGCAAACGCATCAGCATGGCGACGTTGGCAGCCACGGCGGCCTCATGGGCTACCTCTCCCTTACCTTGTAATAAGCGCGTCAGAATGTCACGGTTTTCTTCCGGCGTACCGCCAGCCAGCGCTTCCTGATGATACGGGGTTAAACCAAAGTCAGCGGCTTCGAGCTGGTAGCTCAGGATTTCACCGTCGCGCAGTTCGGCTACCAGCGTCGGCGCATGCAGCGAAACCTCATCCATACCGCCGCTGTGCACTACGGCGGCACGCTGGTAACCCAGCACGCGCAGCGTCTCGGCAATCGGCAGAACCAGTTCTGGACTGTAAACACCGATCAGCGCCAGCGGCGGGTGCGCCGGGTTGATCAGCGGGCCGAGCACGTTAAACAGCGTGCGGGTTTTAAGCTGCTGACGGACCGGCATCGCGTGGCGGAAACCGGTGTGATACTTCGGCGCAAACAGGAAGCAGACGCCCAGGTCATCCAGCGCTTCGCGGGAGCGCTCGGCGTTCATATCGAGATTAATGCCGAACGCGGCGAGCAAATCGGACGAGCCTGACCGGCTGGACACGCTGCGGTTGCCGTGCTTCGCGACCTTCAGCCCGCACGCCGCCGCCACAAAGGCGCTGGCGGTTGAAATATTGATACTGTTGCTGCCGTCGCCGCCGGTGCCGACGATATCCGCAAACGGATAGTCCGGGCGCGGGAACGGGGCGGCATTTTCCAGCAGGGCCGTAGCGGCACCGGCGATCTCCTGCGGGCTTTCGCCGCGCACCTTCATGCTCACCAGCGCGGCCGCCAGCTGTTCCGGCTTCAGCTCGCCGCGCACCACGGCGGAGAAGAGCTGGTGGCTCTCCTGCTGGCTCAGGGTTTGCGCCTGATACAGTTTTTCCAGAATAGGCTGCAGGGTGTTGGTCTGCTCCAGCTTCTGCAGCGCCCAGTCGAGGGTCTGCTCCAGCAGGCGGGCGCCGTGGGAGGTCAGGATCGATTCCGGGTGGAACTGCATTCCGCAGACGCGATCCGCATCGTGACGCACCGCCATCACCATCCCTTCAAACGAGGCGTTGATGGTCAATCCGGCAGGAATGTTGCTGCCGACCAGCGAATGGTAGCGCGCAACCGGAAGCGGATTTGGCAGCCCGGCAAACATCGCCTGGCCGTCATGTTCGATGCTGGACGCTTTACCGTGCAGGATCTCGCCCGCCTGACCGACGTAGCCGCCGTAGGCTTCCACGATCGCCTGGTGGCCCAGGCAGATGCCGATAATCGGCAGCTTGCCGCGCATGCGCGTCAGCAGCTCCGGCATACAGCCCGCTTCACTCGGCGCGCCCGGCCCCGGGGAGAGCATCAGCACCGGGTTTTGCATGGTTGCCAGACGGTCAATCAGGGTCTGCGCCGGAACGTGGTTGCGGTAGATAACGACGTTATGGCCATTCGCACGCAGCTGATCTGCCAGGTTATAGGTAAAGGAGTCGATATTATCGAGCAGCAAAATGTCAGCCATCAGAAAATCTCCTGTGCATGGTGTGCGGTTGCAATGGCGCGAAGGACCGCACGGGCTTTGCTGCGCGTTTCGTCAGCTTCAGACTGCGGAACAGAATCAAGAACAATTCCGGCGCCAGCCTGGACGGTGGCAATCCCGTCCTCAACATAGGCGGAGCGGATGACGATGCAGGTATCAAGATCGCCGTGGGCGGTGAAGTAACCCACCGCGCCGCCGTAGCTGCCGCGACGACGTCCTTCCGCTTCGGCAATCAGCTGCATGGCGCGCACTTTCGGCGCGCCGCTCAGGGTGCCCATGTTCATGCAGGCACGGTAGGCGTGCAGCACGTCGAGGTCGTGGCGTAGTTCACCCACCACGCGTGAAACCAGGTGCATCACGAACGAATAGCGGTCAACTTTGGTCAGGTCCGCCACGTAGCGGCTGCCCGGGGTGCAAATACGCGCCAGGTCGTTACGCGCCAGGTCAACCAGCATCAGGTGCTCAGAGAGCTCTTTGTGATCGGTACGCATTTCCAGTTCGATACGGCTGTCGAGATCGCGATCCAGCGAGCCGTCTGCGCGACGTCCGCGTGGACGGGTTCCGGCGATCGGGTAGATCTCAATCTGACGGCTGGTGGCGTCGTACTTCAGCGAGCTTTCCGGCGAGGCGCCAAACAGCGTGAATTCGTTGTCCTGCATAAAGAACATATACGGGCTTGGGTTACTCTTTTTCAGCACGTCGTAGGCCGCGAGCGGCGACGGGCAGGGCAGAGAGAAGCGACGGGAAGGCACCACCTGGAAAATTTCCCCGGCGCGAATCGCTTTTTGCATCTGGCGAACCACGGCCCCGTATCGATCGTCGCTCTGATTAACCTCACACGTCATCTGCTCGACGCGCTGTACCGGCAGCGCCGGGGGCGCTTCCGTCATCTGCTGCTGAAGCTGCGCGATGCGGTGCTCAAGGCGATTTTTCTCAGCCGTCGAAGGGGTGAACAGGCTCGCCTGGATGCGGGTGTATTGTTTCTGATGGTCGATCACCAGCAGGGTTTCGGCCAGATAGAAACAGTAGTCCGGGCAGCGATTGCCCTGCTCGGTTTCCGGTAAATCTTCAAATCCGGCGACCAGGTCGTAAGCAAACAGCCCGCCAAAGAACATCGCTTCACGCTCGTCTTCCGGCACGGTGACCAGGTTCTGCAGCAGACGGAAGGCATCGAACACGGACAGCGAGCAGAGGCGGGCGTCTTCATCCAGCAGCTGGCTCACGGGCGGGAAGCGCAGAATGCGCATTTCCGGATGACGTTCGTTTTCAATGCCTGAAGGCAGGGCGGCGTCCAGCAGCGGCAGCAGCGATGCGCCATTGTCTGACAGTGCCTTAATAGTGACAGTGTCACCTAAGGCGGTAATGCGCAGCGCGCTGTCGACCAGCAGCAGGCTCTTCAGATCGTCCTTACTGTCGATGTCCGCAGACTCCAGCAGAAGCGTTGCCGGACGAGCCCCGCACACCTGATGAAACAGCGCTGTCGGGTTGTGGCGATAGGCCGCCTCGCAGGTCAGCAGCTCGAGATGGGGTTTGGCTGTTTGCATGTTGTTGTTCTCATTTATTCTGTTCAAAAAAAAGCCCGCTGGGTAGCGGGCGGGTATCTGTTTGCATTTCGCAGACGCGTGACACTGCCCGATAATCAGGAAGTACGCCACCAGCCGTGCAGAGTGAAATGTGCTGTCATTTTCAGATACCTTTCTCGTGTGAACTTGCGTACTAGTTAACTAGTTCAATGGCAAGTTGTCAACCCTTGATTTCAGAATTTCGCGTTAAGTCGGTATCATGGTGGTTTCGGATGTCTCCAACCTGTTATGGGAAGTGCTTTGAGCGATACCACCTACGCCATTATTTATGATTTACACAGCCATACTCAGGCCTCTGATGGCCTGCTGACACCCGAAGCCCTGGTTCATCGTGCCGTTGAAATGCGCGTCGGCACGCTGGCGATAACCGATCATGATACGACCGATGCCATTCCGGCGGCCCGCGCTGAGATTGCCCGCAGCGGGCTGGCGCTGGAACTGGTCTCCGGCGTCGAGATTTCGACCGTTTGGGAAAACCATGAGATTCATATCGTTGGCCTGAACATCGATATAGACCATCCGGCACTTACGGCATTTTTGCAAGAACAAAAAACGCGCCGCAACCAGCGTGCAGAGATGATCGGCGAGCGTCTCGAAAAGGCGCATATTCCGGGCGCGCTGGAAGGCGCGCAAAAGCTGGCGAACGGCGGGGCGGTCACGCGCGGTCATTTCGCCCGTTTTCTGGTCGAAGCGGGCAAAGCGACGACCATGGCGGATGTTTTTAAAAAGTATCTGGCGCGCGGGAAAACCGGATACGTTCCGCCACAGTGGTGTACAATAAAACAAGCTATTGATGTGATTCATCATTCTGGCGGTAAGGCCGTACTGGCCCATCCGGGGCGGTATAATCTTTCTGCTAAATGGCTGAAAAGACTGCTGGCACACTTTGCCGAATGCGGCGGTGAGGCGATGGAAGTCGCCCAGTGTCAGCAGGCGCCCAACGAGCGCGCGCAGCTCGCGACCTACGCCCGCCAGTTCGGCCTGCTTGGGTCACAGGGGTCTGATTTCCATCAGCCCTGCGCGTGGATCGAACTGGGGCGCAAGCTCTGGCTGCCCGCTGGCGTTGAGCCGGTCTGGCAGCTTTGGGAACAGCCGCAGCAAATTGAAGAGAGGGAAGTATGAGTCAGTTTTTCTATATCCATCCGGATAACCCGCAGCCACGTCTGATTAACCAGGCCGTGGAGATCGTCCGCAAAGGCGGCGTGATTGTCTACCCGACCGATTCAGGCTACGCGCTCGGCTGCAAAATTGAAGATAAAGGGGCGATGGAACGCATCTGCCGTATTCGCCAGCTGCCGGACGGCCATAACTTTACCCTGATGTGCCGCGATCTCTCCGAGCTGTCGACCTATGCGTATGTGGATAACGTGGCGTTTCGCCTGATTAAGAACAACACGCCGGGCAACTACACCTTCATCCTGAAGGGGACGAAAGAGGTGCCGCGCCGCCTGCTGCAGGAAAAACGTAAAACCATCGGGATGCGCGTGCCGTCGAACCCGATTGCGCAGGCGCTGCTGGAAACCCTCGGCGAACCGATGCTCTCTACCTCGCTGATGCTGCCGGGAAGTGAATTTACCGAGTCCGATCCGGAAGAGATCAAAGATCGTCTCGAGAAGGTGGTCGAGCTGATTATTCACGGCGGCTATCTCGGCCAGCAGCCGACCACCGTGGTCGACTTAACCGAAGATGCACCGGAAGTGATTCGTGAAGGCGTGGGCGATGTAAAGCCTTTCTTGTAACGGTATAAGCAGATATACTACGCGGCCATCAAAGCAGGGCTCAGCCCTCTTTTGACCTGATTCGACGCCTGTGAAGGCGACACCTGAGGAAGCTCAATGAGCGAGAAGTTACAGAAAGTGCTGGCGCGTGCCGGCCACGGCTCACGCCGTGAAATCGAAGCCATTATTGAAGCGGGCCGCGTGAGTGTGGACGGTAAAATCGCCACGCTGGGTGACCGCGTTGAAATTGTTCCGGGGCTGAAGATCCGCATCGACGGTCATCTTATCTCCGTGAAAGAGTCTGCCGAACAAATCTGTCGCGTGCTGGCTTACTACAAGCCGGAAGGCGAGCTGTGTACCCGCAACGACCCGGAAGGTCGTCCGACGGTGTTTGACCGTCTGCCTAAGCTGCGCGGTGCGCGCTGGATTGCCGTTGGTCGTCTGGACGTGAACACCTGCGGTCTGCTGCTGTTTACCACCGATGGTGAACTGGCCAACCGTCTGATGCACCCAAGCCGTGAAGTGGAACGTGAATACGCCGTGCGTGTGTTCGGCCAGGTTGACGAGAATAAACTGCGCGATCTGTCGCGTGGCGTTCAGCTGGAAGACGGTCCTGCGGCGTTCAAAACCATCAAATTTACCGGTGGGGAAGGCATTAACCAGTGGTACAACGTAACCCTGACCGAAGGCCGTAACCGCGAGGTGCGTCGTCTCTGGGAAGCGGTAGGCGTCCAGGTGAGCCGCCTGATCCGTGTCCGTTACGGCGACATCCTGCTGCCGAAAGGTCTGCCACGCGGGGGGTATACTGAACTGGATCTGACCCAAACCAACTACCTGCGCGAGCTGGTCGGCCTGACGCCGGAAACCACCTCTAAAGTGGCGGTTGAAAAAGACCGTCGTCGCATGAAGGCGAACCAGATTCGTCGTGCGGTGAAGCGTCACAGCCAGGTGAACAGCAGCCGCCGCTCCGGCAGCCGTAATAACAACGGTTAATCTAAAAGCCCGGTGAAGACACCGGGCTTTTTTGTTTAGTAATCAATTCCGATTTGCGCTTTGATGCCCGCATCAAACGCATGTTTCACCGGTCGCAGCTCGCTGACGGTATCGGCCAGCTCCAGAATATCCCGATGACACCCGCGCCCCGTGATAATCACCGTCTGGTGGGCTGGACGATTTTTCAGCGCATCCAGCACGGCGTCCAGCGGCAGGTAGTCGTAGGCGACCATATAGGTGATCTCATCCAGCAGAACCATATTCAGTGAGGGATCGGCCAGCATTCTTTTCGCGTGCTCCCAGACGGCGAGACAGGCTGCGGTGTCGGTTTCGCGGTTCTGGGTGTCCCACGTAAAGCCGGTCGCCATCACCTGAAACTCGACGCCGTGAGGCTCAAGCAAATTACGCTCGCCGTTGGGCCATTCACCCTTAATAAACTGGATAACGCCGACCTTCTGCCCGTGGCCGACCGCGCGGGTGGCAGTACCAAACGCGGCGGTGGTTTTCCCTTTGCCGTTGCCGGTAAAGACGATGACGATCCCACGCTCGTCCTGGGCTGCCGCGACGCGTGCATCAACCTGTTCCTTCAGGCGCTGCTGGCGCTGCTGATGACGTTCTTCACTCATTGCGAAATTCCCGGCTTACGGCCCGGCTGGGCATCAAAGGTCATCCCGGTTTTGCGGCGGCTGTCGTCGCCCATCAGCCAGAGATAGAGCGGCATAATGTCTGCCGGGGTTTTCAGCTTCTGCGGATCTTCCGTCGGGAAGGCGCTGGCGCGCATCCTGGTGCGCGTACCGCCCGGGTTAATGCAGTTTACGCGCAGATGGCGGCTCTGGTACTCCTCCGCCAGCACCTGCATCATGCCTTCGGTCGCGAATTTTGATACGGCATAGGCTCCCCAGTTTGCACGTCCTTCACGGCCAACGCTGGATGAAGTAAAGACCAGCGACCCTGACTCGGATTTCAGTAATAAAGGAAGCAATGCCTGGGTAAGAAAGAAGGTGCCGTTAACGTTAACCTGCATGACCTGCTGCCAGATATCAGCATCCTGTTCATCCATCGGACGCACTTCGCCCAACAGACCGGCGTTGTGCAGCACGCCGTCCAGCCTTGGGTAGTGGGCGCTGATGCGTTGGGCTAATTCCTGACACACGGCGGGCGTGCAGGTCAGTAAATCGAGCGTATACCACGGTGCCGGCTTGCCGGATACCGTCTCAATCTCGTGAGCGACGTTTTTCAGTTTTTCTTCGTTGCGCCCGACCAGAATAACGGTTGCGCCATAGTCGGCGTAGGTCAGGGCCGCCTCGCGGCCAATCCCGTCGCTGGCACCGGTGACGAGAATAATCCGGTTTTGCAGCAGATTTTTTTGCGGTTGATAATGCACGGTGACTCCTCAGGCGACCGATGACGCAATGGTGCCTTTGTGATGACTTTTCGGCTTTATGCCCGAAATAGCCTAATAATTCAATCAGTCTACAGGACGCATTGCCGTAAAATTAACAATTTGCAAATATTTAAACGTCAGGCCGGGGATTCCTGAAGGCGGCTCGCAGAGGTAATGTCACGAGCGAGACGCATGGGCAGCGCTGTTGTACACTGCCGTGAAAGATTCGTGGTTAAATCAAGGTGGAACGCGTGGAATTACTTTCTCAATATGGGTTGTTTTTGGCCAAAATCGCGACGGTGGTGATCGCCATTGCGGTGGTTGCCGTTTTGATTGTCAACCTGACGCAGCGCAAGCGTCAGCGTGGGGAGTTACGCATCACCCGCCTGAGCGAGCAGTATAAAGAGATGCAGGAAGAGATGTCTCTGGCGCTGCTTGACAGTCATCAACAGAAACTGTGGCTGAAAGCGCAGAAGAAAAAGCATAAGCAGGAAGCCAAAGCGGCTAAGGCAAAAGCAAAGCTTAATGCGCCGCAGGATAAGGCCGCGCCACGCGTCTATGTGCTCGATTTTAAGGGCAGCATGGACGCGCATGAAGTTGCTTCTCTGCGGGAGGAGGTGACGGCCGTTCTGGCCGTGGCAACGCCGCAGGATCAGGTTGTCGTGCGTCTTGAAAGCCCGGGAGGGGTGGTTCACGGTTACGGGCTGGCCGCCTCACAGCTGCAGCGTCTGCGTGAAAAACAGATCCCGCTCACCGTGGCAGTGGATAAAGTGGCGGCCAGCGGTGGCTACATGATGGCCTGCGTGGCGGACAAAATTGTTGCTGCGCCGTTCTCCATTATTGGTTCGATTGGCGTGGTCGCGCAAATTCCGAACTTTAACCGCTTTCTGAAAAACAAAGAGATTGATATCGAACTTCACACGGCGGGTCAGTACAAACGGACCCTGACGCTGCTGGGGGAAAACACGGAAGAAGGGCGCCAGAAATTCCGTGAAGACCTCAACGAAACGCATCACCTCTTTAAAGATTTTGTGCACCGGATGCGCCCGACGCTCGATATTGAACAGGTCGCGACGGGTGAGCACTGGTACGGCGTTCAGGCACAGGAGAAAGGGCTGGTGGATGAGGTCGGAACCAGTGACGATCTGCTACTCAGCCTGATGGAAGGTCGTGAACTGGTGGGCGTGCGCTTTACCCAGCGCAAGCGCCTGCTTGACCGCTTTACCAACAGCGCGGCGGAAAGCGCGGACCGCCTGCTGCTGCGCTGGCTCCAGCGCGGACAAAAACCGCTGCTCTAAACAAAAACGCGAGGCACATGCCTCGCGTTTTGCATTAATCGACCAGGTGATATTTCTCGGAAAGCGTATGCGCCAGGTATTTAAACATGTTAAACACGGCGGTGCTTTTCGGGGTCGGTAACCCCTGTTCGTCAAGGAAGTATTCGCCGCTGAAAACCAGCACGCCATTACGCTGCTCTACGCCGGTGGCTTCGATGCCTGCCAGGGTATCTTCATGATCACGGATAAGCTTGTTTGCTTCGATAAGCAGAGAGGCTCGGTCAATAGGTTGGGTCGTATTCTGCATAATCCACTCCTTAAACAGTGACAATAGTCTACGCCGAGGGCGCTTTGGGGGCAAATTTTCCCTGTAATGTGAGGGGGTAAGGGACAGGGGCCTGGCTGGCGGGATTTGCTTTTGCATGCTAATAAAGTTGCGTAACGGATTTTATCAGGTAGAGTGTGCGCTTTCGTCATTCTGGCAACAGAATTGCTTGACATTCAACCGGGAATTCGTCACGAATTACACAAGATGTGAGAAAAATACCCGAAAACTCAATCACCTGGGTGTCTTTTCTTTAACGCCCGGTAAGACAAAGGGGTTGATATCTCCTGACACAGTCGCAATATCATTGGCTCGTCGTCAGCGGAAGGGAAATCAACGTGCGGCGTATTCCTGGAAGAATTAAATTAGGTAAAGGTGAATATGGGTAAAGCTCTCGTCATCGTTGAGTCCCCGGCAAAAGCCAAAACGATCAATAAGTATCTGGGTAATGACTACGTGGTTAAGTCCAGCGTCGGTCATATCCGCGATTTGCCGACCAGTGGCTCAGCCAGCAAAAAGAGCGCAGACTCTACCTCCACCAAAGGGGCTAAAAAGCCTAAAAAGGATGAACGTAGCGCGCTTGTCAACCGCATGGGTGTTAACCCATGGCATAACTGGGATGCACAATATGAAGTGCTGCCCGGGAAAGAAAAAGTCGTTAACGAGCTGAAGCAGCTTGCTGAAAAAGCAGACCACATCTATCTCGCAACCGACCTTGACCGCGAAGGGGAAGCCATTGCCTGGCACCTGCGGGAAGTGATCGGGGGTGATGACAAACGCTACAGCCGCGTAGTGTTTAACGAAATTACGAAGAATGCGATTCGTCAGGCGTTTGAGAAGCCGGGCGAGCTGAATATTGACCGTGTAAACGCCCAGCAGGCACGTCGCTTTATGGACCGCGTTGTGGGCTACATGGTTTCTCCGCTGCTGTGGAAGAAGATTGCCCGTGGCCTGTCCGCCGGTCGTGTGCAATCCGTCGCCGTGCGTCTGGTCGTTGAGCGTGAGCGCGAAATTAAAGCCTTCGTGCCGGAAGAGTTCTGGGAAGTAGACGCCAATGTGACCACGCCGGGCGGTGACGCTCTGCCGCTGCAGGTAAGCCATCACAACGATAAGCCTTTCCGTCCAGAAAACCGCGACCAGACCATGGCCGCCGTAGCGCTGCTGGAAAAAGCGCGCTATCAGGTGCTGGAACGTGAAGACAAACCGACCAGCAGCAAGCCGGGTGCGCCGTTTATCACCTCTACGCTGCAACAGGCTGCAAGCACGCGTCTGGGTTATGGCGTGAAGAAAACCATGATGATGGCCCAGCGACTGTATGAAGCGGGCTACATTACCTACATGCGTACCGACTCAACCAACCTGAGCCAGGACGCTGTCAGCATGGTGCGCGGCTATATCAGCGACAATTTCGGTAAGAAATACCTGCCGGAGAGCGCTAACCAGTTCGCCAGCAAAGAGAATTCTCAGGAAGCACACGAAGCGATTCGTCCTTCTGATGTCTCTGTGTTAGCGGAATCGCTGAAAGACATGGAAGCCGACGCGCAGAAGCTGTATCAGCTGATCTGGCGTCAGTTTGTGGCGTGCCAGATGACTCCGGCGCAGTACGACTCCACCACGCTGACCGTTGGCGCCGGTGATTTCCGTCTCAAGGCGCGCGGTCGTATCCTGCGTTTCGACGGCTGGACGAAAGTGATGCCTGCGCTGCGCAAAGGCGATGAGGACCGAACGCTGCCTGCGGTGAACAAAGGTGACGAACTGTCTCTGGTTGAGCTGCTCCCGGCTCAGCACTTTACCAAACCGCCTGCACGCTTTAGTGAAGCGTCCCTGGTCAAAGAGCTGGAGAAACGCGGTATTGGCCGTCCGTCGACCTACGCGTCCATCATCTCGACGATTCAGGACCGTGGTTACGTACGCGTTGAAAACCGTCGTTTCTATGCGGAAAAAATGGGTGAGATCGTCACCGACCGTCTGGAAGCGAACTTCCGCGAGCTGATGAACTACGATTTCACCGCGCAAATGGAAGACAGCCTTGACCAGGTTGCCAGCCACCAGGCGGAATGGAAAAAGGTCCTCGACAGCTTCTTCAGCGACTTTACCGACCAGCTTGAAAAAGCGGAAAAAGATCCTGAAGAAGGCGGGATGCTGCCTAACCAGATGGTTCTGACCAGCATCGACTGCCCAACCTGCGGCCGCAAGATGGGGATCCGCACCGCAACCACGGGCGTGTTCCTTGGCTGCTCCGGTTACGCGCTGTCGCCAAAAGAGCGCTGCAAAACCACCATCAACCTGGTGCCGGAGAACGAAGTTCTCAACGTGCTGGAAGGTGACGATGCGGAAACCAACGCTCTGCGCGCCAAACGCCGCTGCAAAAAATGCGGCACGGCAATGGACAGCTACCTGATCGATCCAAAACGTAAGCTGCACGTCTGCGGTAACAACCCAACGTGCGACGGGTATGAGATCGAAGAGGGCGAGTTCCGCATTAAAGGCTATGACGGCCCGATTGTGGAGTGCGAGAAGTGTGGCTCTGAAATGCACCTGAAAATGGGGCGTTTCGGCAAGTACATGGCGTGCACCAACGATGAGTGTAAAAACACGCGTAAAATTCTGCGTAACGGTGAAGTGGCTCCGCCGAAGGAAGATCCGGTTCCGCTGCCAGAACTGCCGTGTGAGAAATCCGACGCGTACTTCGTGCTGCGTGACGGCGCCGCGGGTGTCTTCCTGGCCGCCAACACCTTCCCGAAATCGCGTGAAACGCGTGCCCCGCTGGTGGAAGAGCTTTATCGCTTCCGCGATCGTCTGCCTGAGAAGCTGCGCTATCTGGCCGATGCGCCACAGCAGGATCCGGAAGGCAACAAAACCGTGGTGCGGTTTAGCCGTAAAACCAAGCAGCAGTATGTTGCGGCCGAGAAAGAGGGTAAAGCGACGGGATGGTCCGCCTTCTTTGTCGATGGCAAATGGGTTGAAGGCAAGAAATAATCTTCCCTTACCGTAACTTACCTGTAAAAGGGCCGGATCTCCGGCCCTTTTTTATTGCCCTGTTATTATTTTTTGTTCCGTACTATACAGTCAGGCTATAAATGATATAGTGGTTATAGTTAACCCGTTTCTTATTATTAAATCGTCTTAAGCGATTGACCGCATGCGCTAAATCGGATGGTCTGGCATGAAATTACAGCAGCTTCGTTATATCGTTGAGGTGGTGAATCATAACCTCAACGTCTCTTCTACCGCCGAGGGCCTGTATACCTCGCAACCGGGCATCAGCAAACAAGTTCGTATGCTGGAGGACGAGTTAGGTATCCAGATATTTGCCCGCAGCGGTAAGCATCTCACCCAGGTGACGCCCGCGGGGCAGGAAATTATCCGCATCGCGCGGGAAGTGCTCTCCAAAGTGGATGCCATTAAGTCTGTGGCGGGGGAACACACGTGGCCGGATAAAGGTTCCCTGTATATTGCCACAACGCATACCCAGGCGCGCTATGCGCTTCCCGGCGTGATCAAAGGCTTTATCGAGCGCTATCCTCGCGTCTCTTTGCACATGCACCAGGGCTCTCCAACGCAAATCGCTGAAGCCGTTTCCAAGGGAAATGCAGACTTTGCTATTGCCACCGAAGCGCTTCATCTGTATGACGATCTGGTGATGCTTCCGTGCTATCACTGGAACCGATCGATCGTAGTGACGCCCGATCACCCGTTGGCGGGGAAAGGGTCAGTGACGATTGAAGAGCTCGCCCAATATCCGTTGGTCACATATACGTTTGGTTTTACCGGACGCTCCGAGCTGGACACGGCCTTTAATCGGGCAGGGTTAACGCCGCGTATTGTCTTCACCGCGACGGATGCCGACGTCATTAAGACCTACGTACGGCTTGGCTTGGGCGTGGGCGTCATTGCCAGCATGGCGGTGGATCCGGTGTCAGACCCTGACCTGGTGCGCCTTGATGCGCACGATGTTTTCAGCCACAGCACCACAAAGATTGGATTCCGTCGCAGCACATTCCTGCGTAGCTATATGTATGATTTTATTCAGCGCTTTGCCCCGCATTTAACGCGTGATGTGGTTGATACCGCCGTGGCATTACGTTCAAACGAAGATATTGAAGAGATGTTTAAAGACATCAAACTTCCGGAAAAATAATCACACCCGGTATCTTTCCCTAAGGGAAAGATACCGAAATAACGCCTCAAAGCTAAATTAGAATTATCATCATCTACACGTCCCCTGTCATATAATGTCATTATCCATTTAATCCGTAAGGTTATAATGTCGTGAATTGGCGACAAAAGTAGAAACTAATTTACGCCTTCGCAAATTTTTCTTTTCAATTATTTATTTCTGGTCAAAAGATTGAATATTTCATACCTCCCGGTGCGTAAATTCACTGGCTTTTCGGCTAAAGTTTCTTTAGGATTTATCTCAACAGATGATTAATTGTACCAATTGTTTGGTCCTAAATGATAAGCGATGTCGATTGTATGAGGTTAGCAATGCCTTCAGGAAGTGAAGAACCGCAAAGGGATCCTGCGCTCAAGCGTAAAGCCTGGCTGGCGGTCTTTCTCGTCTCTACCCTGTTTTGGGTAGTGGTTGCTCTCCTGGCCTGGAAATATTGGGGTTAAATATGGCAGTGACGGTACGTACCGCTTCGGTAAAACAGATGTGTCAGCATCGTGACAACGGCCACAGAGGGCGTAAAGCACCTGCGACTGTTGTACCCGCGTCCTGGAAACTGACGCCGCAGCAGCAAGCGTTTATTGATGTGTTCGCGGAAGACGAACCCAAAAAACAATAATTTAGTTTATTGCGTAATGGTGCAAATAGTCTGAATATCGACTCTGCACTTTTGTACTCTTTAATAAATACACATCAGCAATATAGCACTGAGGACTCACCTCGGAACTTTTTTAAATAATGCCTGGTGTCCCTATGATGAATAACATGACGTCTCACAAATACTGGTCATGGATCGGCGTTTTTACCGTGTCGATTCTGTTCTGGAGCCAGCTCATCTGGCTGGCGCTCCACTAAATTGTAAAACCTCGCTTCGGCGGGGTTTTTTGTTTTCCGATCTGGACCAATCCTAAATTTATCAATTTGGGTTGTTATCAAAACGTTACGACATCTTTGTGTTATCTTTAATTACGGCCCTGATGATTGTCGGGGCATCTCTGTGATTAAGGAGGAGCTTATGTCGTTAACCCTACGCGAAGCCAGTAAGGATACATTACAGGCAGAAAATAAAACCTGGCACTACTACAGCCTGCCGCTGGCAGCCAACACGCTTGGGGACATTTCGCGTTTACCCAAGTCATTGAAAGTTTTACTGGAAAATCTATTGCGCTGGCAAGACGGTGACTCTGTCACCCTTGATGATATCCAGGCGCTGGCAGGGTGGCTTGAGCATGCCCATGCCGACAGAGAAATCGCCTATCGCCCTGCAAGGGTGCTGATGCAGGACTTTACCGGCGTCCCGGCCGTGGTTGATTTAGCCGCGATGCGTGAAGCCGTTAAGCGCCTCGGTGGGGATACGGAAAAAGTTAACCCGCTTTCCCCGGTTGACCTCGTGATTGACCACTCCGTGACCGTTGACCACTTTGGCGATGACGATGCCTTTGGTGAAAACGTGCGTCTCGAGATGGAACGTAACCACGAGCGCTACGTATTTTTGAAGTGGGGGCAGCAGGCGTTCAGCCGGTTTAGCGTGGTCCCGCCTGGAACAGGTATTTGCCACCAGGTTAACCTTGAATATCTCGGTAAAGCCGTCTGGAGCGAACAGCAGGATAAAGAGTGGGTTGCTTATCCCGACACGCTGGTGGGGACGGATTCCCATACCACCATGATCAACGGTCTGGGCGTGCTGGGGTGGGGCGTCGGCGGTATCGAAGCGGAAGCGGCCATGCTCGGCCAGCCGGTATCCATGCTTATCCCTGACGTGGTGGGCTTCAAGCTCACCGGCAAACTGTCTGAAGGCATTACTGCGACCGATCTGGTGCTGACCGTTACCCAGATGCTGCGCAAGCATGGCGTGGTGGGCAAGTTTGTTGAATTTTACGGTGACGGTCTGGATTCGCTGCCGCTGGCCGACCGCGCCACCATTGCCAATATGGCGCCGGAATACGGTGCGACCTGCGGCTTTTTCCCCATTGACGATGTGACGCTGGAGTACATGCGCCTCAGCGGGCGCAGCGAAGAGCAGGTCGCACTGGTGGAAGCGTATACCAAAGCGCAGGGCATGTGGCGAAACCCAGGCGATGAACCGGTCTTCACCAGCACGCTTGAACTCGATATGGGAAGCGTCGAGGCGAGCCTCGCCGGGCCGAAACGTCCGCAGGATCGGGTTGCGTTAAGCGACGTGCCAAAAGCCTTTGCCGCCAGCAATGCGCTGGAGGTCAACGTGGCGCAGAAAGATCACCGTCCCGTCGACTATGTCCTGAACGGGCAACAATATCAGCTTCCGGATGGCGCGGTGGTTATTGCCGCCATAACCTCCTGCACCAACACCTCGAACCCCAGCGTATTAATGGCGGCCGGTTTGTTGGCGAAAAAGGCGGTAGAGCTTGGGTTAAAGCCTCAGCCGTGGGTCAAGGCATCGCTGGCGCCGGGATCAAAAGTGGTCTCGGATTATCTGGCCCAGGCCAAACTGACGCCGTACCTTGACGAGCTGGGCTTTAACCTCGTGGGCTACGGCTGTACGACCTGTATCGGTAACTCCGGTCCGCTGCCTGAACCCATTGAAACGGCGATCAAGCAGGGTGACCTGACGGTAGGCGCGGTCCTCTCCGGTAACCGAAATTTTGAAGGGCGTATTCATCCGCTGGTGAAAACCAACTGGCTCGCCTCGCCGCCGCTGGTGGTCGCTTATGCCCTGGCGGGGAACATGAATATCAACCTGGTCACCGATCCGATCGGCCACGACCGTAAGAATGACCCTGTCTTCCTGAAAGATATCTGGCCCTCTTCGCGTGAAATCGCGCTGGCCGTTGAAAAGGTCTCAACCGAGATGTTCCGCAAAGAGTATGCAGAGGTCTTTGAAGGCACGCCGGAATGGAAAACCATCAACGTGGTGGGCTCCGACACCTATGACTGGCAGGATGACTCGACGTATATTCGTCTGTCGCCGTTCTTTGATGAGATGCTGGCCGAGCCGGCTCCGCTTAAGGACATCCACGGCGCGCGCATACTGGCGATGCTGGGGGATTCCGTCACAACGGACCACATCTCTCCGGCGGGAAGCATCAAGGCCGATAGCCCGGCAGGCCGCTATCTACAAAGCCGGGGCGTCGAACGTCGTGATTTTAACTCCTACGGCTCGCGTCGCGGCAACCATGAAGTCATGATGCGCGGCACGTTCGCCAACATCCGCATTCGTAACGAAATGGTGCCGGGCGTGGAAGGGGGCATGACGCGCCATCTGCCGGGGACGGAGGTCGTGTCGATTTATGATGCGGCGGTCAAATATCAGCAGGAAGGCACGCCGCTGGCGGTGATTGCCGGGAAAGAGTACGGTTCCGGATCCAGCCGTGACTGGGCGGCGAAAGGTCCGCGCCTGCTTGGCGTGCGCGTGGTCATCGCCGAATCATTCGAACGTATTCACCGCTCGAATCTGATTGGTATGGGGATCCTGCCGCTCGAGTTTCCGCAAGGCGTAACGCGTAAAACGCTGGGGCTGACCGGGGAAGAGCAGATTGAGATTAGCGGTCTGCAAAACCTGCAGCCGGGTAAAACGGTGCCGGTGAAGCTAACGCGGGCGGACGGAAAAACCGAGGTGCTGGACTGCCGGTGCCGTATTGATACGGCAACCGAGCTGACCTATTACCAGAACGACGGCATTTTACATTACGTGATTCGTAAGATGCTGGATTGATGAAGCGTGCCCGGCACGCGTGCCGGGCTTTTTAGCATCACTCTTTCAGCAGATGGCCCATTTTGGCGGCTTTGGTATCAAGGTAGTGGGCGTTTTTCGGGTTACGGCCGACAATCAGCGGTACGCGCTCGACGATGTTGATCCCCGCTTCGGTCAGGATCTCCACCTTTTTCGGGTTATTGGTCAGCAGGCGAACTTCGTCCACGCCCAGCAGCTTGAACATATCGGCGCATAAGGTGAAGTCACGCTCGTCAGCGGCAAAGCCGAGCTGATGGTTTGCTTCTACCGTATCATAGCCCTGATCCTGAAGCGCGTAGGCGCGGATTTTATTCAGCAGACCAATGTTACGGCCTTCCTGACGGTGATAAAGCAGCACGCCGCGACCTTCTTCTGCGATATGAGACAGGGCGGCTTCCAGCTGGAAACCACAGTCACAGCGCAGGCTGAACAGCGCATCGCCGGTAAGACACTCTGAATGGACGCGGGACAGCACCGGCGTCTGCCCTGAAATGTCGCCATACACCAGCGCGACATGATCCTGTCCGGTTGCCAGTTCTTCAAAACCCACCATCAGGAAATCGCCCCATGGGGTTGGCAGTTTGGCTTCTGCCACACGTTTAAGCTGCATGTGATTCTCCAGACCAGGCTGACACGTTTCGTGCCTTTGCCCTGTTTTTGCTTTCTGTATCAATTCATTTTGCCACAAGCTCGGCAGGTTCGCCTAATGGCTACCATGCTATATGAACGTTAAACGCACGATCCGACATCTCCACCCGGCGGCGGAATTTCAGTTATGATTGTGACGCTTAGCAAAAAAGGAGAAGACATGCTTTCAATCGCCAGACGTACGGCAGCAGGCGCGGCCATTTTACTGATTATGCCTCTGGCCGTATGGCTTTCAGGCTGGATGTGGCAGCCCGGGCAGAATGCCCTGTGGCTGAAAACGTTATACTGGATAACGGAAACGGTCACTCAGCCGTGGGGAATTATTACCCATGTAATCCTCTGCGCCTGGTTTCTGTGGTGCCTGCGCTTTCGTCTGCGCGCGGCGCTGATGCTCTTTGCGATCCTCGGCGGCGCTATCCTTATCGGTCAGGGCGTGAAGTCCTGGGTGAAAGATCGCGTTCAGGAGCCGCGTCCTTTTGTCGTCTGGCTGGAAAAAACGCATCATGTTCCAGTGGATGAGTTCTACACTTTAAAACGACAAGATCGCGCAGTGCTGGTGAAAGAACAGCTTGCGGAACAGCAGGATATCCCGAAATTCTTGCGTAAACACTGGCAGAAAGAGACGGGATTCGCATTTCCTTCCGGTCACACCATGTTTGCGGCCAGCTGGGCATTGCTGGGCGTTGGGCTGCTTTGGCCAAGACGAAGGACGATTACTATTGCGATTTTACTGGTCTGGGCAACGGGGGTAATGGGCAGCCGCTTGCTGCTGGGAATGCACTGGCCGCGGGACCTTGTCGTCGCTACGCTGATCTCATGGCTGCTGGTCATGCTGGCGACCTGGCTTGCTGAACGGTTCTGCGGGCCGCTAACGCCGCCGCCGGAAGAGAAAGAAGAAATCGCTGAAAGGGACCAAACGGACGCCTGACGGTTGATATTTCGTATTTAGCCCACAAATCCATGACGGGCGCGTCACTTTTTCCGTTTCGCGCCCGTCGCTAAAATGGTAGTTTATAAGGCTGATTGCGGTGAGTTGAACACACTTTATTCGCTTGAACCACATAACGGGAAGTCATGTGAAATATTTACTCATTTTCTTACTGGTATTGGCGATTTTTGTCATTTCAGTCACGCTGGGTGCACAAAACGATCAGCAGGTGACGTTTAACTATCTGCTGGCTCAGGGTGAGTATCGCGTATCAAGCCTGCTGGCGGTCTTATTTGCTGCCGGCTTTGCCATTGGGTGGCTGGTTTGCGGTCTGTTCTGGCTGAAAGTCCGTGTTTCTCTTGCGCGCGCTGAACGTAAAATTAAGCGACTCGAAAATAACATTGCCCCTGCGTCTGACATTCCGGAAAGCTCTGGCGTGCCGGTCGTGAAGGAATAAACGACTATGCTGGAGTTGTTGTTTCTGCTTTTGCCTGTAGCCGCAGCCTATGGCTGGTATATGGGCCGCAGAAGTGCGCAACAAACAAAACAGGATGAGGCCAACCGGCTCTCCCGCGACTATGTTGCGGGGGTGAACTTCCTTCTGAGCAATCAGCAGGACAAAGCGGTAGACCTGTTCCTCGATATGCTGAAAGAGGATACGGGGACGGTTGAAGCGCATCTCACCCTGGGTAACCTGTTCCGCTCGCGCGGCGAGGTCGATCGCGCCATCCGTATTCACCAGACCCTGATGGAAAGCGCCTCGCTAACCTACGATCAACGTCTGCTTGCGGTGCAGCAGCTGGGTCGTGATTACATGGCTGCGGGGCTTTACGATCGCGCTGAAGATATGTTCTCGCAGCTGGTGGATGAGACCGATTTCCGCATCGGCGCGCTGCAGCAGCTCCTGCAGATTTATCAGGCCACCAGCGACTGGCAGAAAGCCATTGATACGGCTGAGCGTCTGGTGAAGCTGGGTAAAGATAAGCAGCGCGTAGAGATAGCCCATTTCTACTGCGAGCTTGCGCTTCAGCAGATGGGCAACGACGACATGGATAAAGCCATGGCGCTGCTGAAGAAAGGTGCCGCCGCGGACCGCAACAGCGCGCGTATCTCCATCATGATGGGACGCGTCTTTATGGCGAGTGGCGATTACGCCAAAGCCGTTGAAAGCCTGCTGCGCGTTATTGACCAGGACAAAGAGCTGGTCAGTGAAACGCTGGAGATGCTGCAAACCTGCTATCAGCAGCTGGACAAGCAGGAGGAGTGGGTCGCCTTCCTGCGTCGCTGCGTGGAAGAGAATACCGGCGCCACTGCCGAACTGATGCTCTCCGACGTTGTTGAGCAGTACGAGGGAAGCGACACCGCGCAGGTGTATATTACGCGTCAGCTGCAGCGTCATCCGACCATGCGGGTCTTCCATAAGCTGATGGATTATCACCTGAACGATGCGGAAGAAGGGCGCGCGAAAGAGAGCCTGATGGTGCTGCGCGACATGGTAGGCGAGCAGGTGCGCAGCAAGCCTCGCTACCGTTGCCAGAAGTGTGGTTTTACGGCGTATACGCTCTACTGGCACTGTCCTTCCTGCCGCGCCTGGTCCACTATCAAGCCAATTCGTGGCCTGGACGGGCAGTGATTTTTTAAAACCCCTCATTTTAGTTACAACATACTGATGGCTTTTAACGCTTTTTGACCCCAGTGCGGTTAGTCGGCCTGGCAGGCGGATAAATGGATCCTGTCAATTTGCGGCGTCGGCAGGTAGAATGCTGGCCGTTTATCTGTTCCGCGCCGCTGCGCGCCCATAGACGAAAAGGGCTGGTCATGACGTCTGTTACATCCTCCACTTCCCGCATAATTACGGATTCTCCTGTTGTTGTAGCGCTTGATTACAATAAGCGTGACGCTGCACTGGCGTTTGTCGACGGCATCGACCCTCGCGACTGCCGTCTGAAAGTTGGCAAAGAGATGTTCACGCTGTTTGGACCGCAAATCGTTCGCGATCTGCAGCAGCGCGGCTTTGACGTTTTTCTCGACCTGAAATTCCATGATATCCCGAATACTACGGCGCACGCCGTTGCCGCAGCCGCAGAGCTTGGCGTATGGATGGTCAACGTTCACGCATCGGGTGGGGCAAGAATGATGACGGCCGCCCGTGAGGCGCTCCTGCCGTTCGGTAAGGATGCCCCGCTGTTGATCGCCGTCACCGTGCTGACCAGCATGGACGAAAACGATCTGCGCGACCTGGGCGTGACGTTGTCACCCGCCGAACATGCAGAACGTCTCGCGCGTCTGACGAAACAGTGCGGCCTGGATGGCGTTGTTTGCTCCGCACAGGAAGCGGTACGTTTCAAATCAGCGCTGGGCCAGGATTTTAAACTGGTCACGCCGGGGATCCGTCCTGCGGGCAGCGACGTGGGCGATCAGCGCCGTATTATGACGCCTGAGCAGGCGCTGGCCGCTGGCGTTGACTATATGGTTATCGGGCGTCCGGTGACGCAGTCTGCCAACCCGGCAGAGACGTTAAAGGCTATCAACGCATCGCTGAAAAAGGGGGCGTAATGACCGATTCCAACAGCCGTCTGGTCTACTCAACCGAGAGCGGACGAATCGACGAACCGAAAACGAAAGTGGAGCGCCCGAAGGGAGACGGCATTGTTCGCATCCAGCGCCAGACCAGTGGACGAAAGGGCAAAGGGGTTTGTCTGATCTCCGGCATTGACCTGGACGATGTGGAACTGACGAAGCTGGCGGCCGAACTGAAAAAGAAATGTGGTTGCGGCGGTGCCGTGAAGGACGGCATTATTGAAATCCAGGGAGATAAGCGCGATTTAATAAAATCCCTGCTGGAAGCCAAAGGGATGAAGGTTAAACTGGCAGGCGGTTAAAATAAATGAGCCACGGCAAATGCCGTGGCTCGTGTTATATACGTGCGTATTTCAGACCATAAATGCGTTCAAATATCGCAATATCGGGGAAGGCTCAGATAATAATTATTTGCCAACCTGGTGACCGATAATACCACCGACAGCAGCGCCGCCTAATGTACCCAGCGTACTACCATCCGTTAATACTGCACCACCCAAAGCACCGGCACCCGCACCAATAGCGGTGTTACGGTCACGTTTAGACCAGTTAGAGCATGCGCTCAGGGACATTGCTACAGTGATTGCCAGAACAGCGGCGGCTAATTTTTTGCTGGTTAAGGTCATAATACTTTCTCCTGAATTATCGATTCACGGAAAGGTGGACACCTTAAGTATAGACGAGCCGAATACTTAATTCTGTTTTCCGTGAAAGCTGGTCGCGCAGGCGTTACGTAATCACGCAGGTGATAGTCACTTCCTGTTATATCGCTAACATTAATTTTACGACTTTAAGGCGGGTTAAACAGGTAAAAACTCTTAAAGCAGGGTTAAGAATCATCTCAGAGAAAGGATATATGCGCCCAACATTTGGGCGCGGAGGTAAATCAGGCGCTGGTTTGAATAATATTGACGATCAAACCGCTGTCTTCGAGCTTATTGCGGTGCGCTTCGCTCAAACGGTCATCGGTAATGACGCGGCTAAACCGTGAAGCGGGGCCCATCGTATACGGGTGAACGGCGCCAAATTTAGAGCTGTCGGTGAGCACGATGGCTTCACACTCTTTCTCCAGGACGGCATTCACGACGTCAGAGCGCATCATATCCCGGCCGGTGAAACCTGTTTCCGGCTGCCAGCCGTCAATTCCGATAAAAGCCTTGCTGAAATGCACCTGCTGGACATACTGACGGGTCAGCGGGCCGACCATGCTTTCACTTTTCTTCTGATAGATGCCGCCGAGCAGAATCACCTCGCAGCGCGTCTCTTTGAGCAAATGCGCGATATAGCTGCTGACGGTGATAATGGTTACGTCTTTTTGATCGGCTAGCGTGCGTGCCAGAAGGGCGTTACTGCTGCCGTTTTCAATAAAGACGGTCTCGCCGTTGTTCACCAGGGAAGCGGCAAATTCCGCCAGTTCACGTTTGAGCGCGTAGTTGTTCATCATGCGCGTCTCAACGTCATCACTGTCCAGCGGAACCGCATACCCGTGGGCGCGCCGCAGGTAGCTCTGTTTTTCCAGCAGATTAAGATCCTGACGGATTGTGACTTCAGACACGCCGGTGGTTTTAGCGAGATCGACGACGCTTACGCGTCCCTGATCGATGACCATCTGCAAAATGAGTTGTTGTCGGGAATTCATAGCATCCATTTAATAAAGCGAAACGAGGTCGGAGGCGGTGGGTTAAACTTCCCACGGCGCTTTTGGCTGTCGGTTTTCGGGTGCATTATCAGCACCATTCTGCGCAAGAAGTTCAGACTTCAGGATCTCAAGATTACGGATAGCAGAGTGATAATCGCCCGCTACCAGGATATCCAGGACGGTATCAATTCGTTGTGCTACAGCTTGTGCGTCAATAGTCGACATCATCTCACCCCAGGCGCGAAAAGTTAATATTTTCAATGATGCAGAAATTAGGATCAAAAGAGAAGGGAAAAAACGCAATAACTAAATTACATAAACGTAAGTGATAAATTTATTCCCCCTCATACAGCAGGCTTAATGGGTGGATTAGTCTAAAACTGCGCGCAAGGCGCTTCTTTATAAGAGGAATTAGACTATGACAGTTATCAATCAGCCTACCTGCACACTCTTTACCGATACTGAACGGTTCACGCAGCTGTCAGGGTATTACGAGGCGGAGCGTCACACCGTCTGGATGATGCTGCGGGCGCAGCCGCGTCCTTGCTTTAACCATGCGTTAATTGAGGAGATCATGAACTTTTCCTGGCTGGTTCGCCAGTCAGGTTTTGCGGTTGATTTTTGGGTAACCGGATCGCTGGTTCCCGAGATGTACAATGCGGGCGGTGATTTACAGTTCTTCGTCGAGTGCATACAGAACGGTCGTCGGGAAGCATTGCGGGCTTACGCTCGCGCCTGCGTTGACTGCGTCCATGCGGCATCACGGGGGTTTGATACGGGCGCCATCTCTCTGGCAATGGTCGAAGGCAGTGCGTTAGGGGGCGGGTTTGAGGCGGCGCTTGCGCATCATTTTGTCCTGGCGCAGCGCGATGCCCGTCTGGGCTTCCCGGAGATTGCCTTCAACCTGTTTCCGGGCATGGGGGGATATTCCCTTGTAGCACGCCGTTCAGGCATGAAGCTGGCGGAGGAGCTCATCTATAAAGGGGAATCCCACACGGCGGAATGGTATGCACAGCACGGACTGGTGGATCTGCTGTTTGAGCCCGGACAAAGCTATGTCTCCACCCGAACCTTCATCGATACGCTGCGGCCAAAGCTGAACGGCATAAGAGCCATGCTGCGCGCCCGGACGCGGGTTCTGCAGCTGCCGCGCAGTGAACTGATGGACATCACGGAAGACTGGGTTGATGCTGCTTTCTGCCTGGAGCCGAAAGATATCGCCTACATGGAGCGTCTGGTCACGCTGCAAAATCGCCATCACGCGGCGGGCCTGCGTAAAGCCAGTTAACGTTGATTTCGCGCTTGATAACGTTTTAGCCATCGCTCGAATGCGGCAGCGGGCATCGGCTTAGCAAACAGAAAACCCTGCCGTTCGTTGACGCCGTTCTTGGTCAGAAAGGCGTCTTCTTTTGCACTTTCCACGCCTTCGGCAATGACCTGCAGATTTAACGCCTGCGCTACCGCGACGATAGCGCGCACCAGCGACTGCGAAATGGACTGCTTATGAATATCTTTGACGAAGGATTGATCGAGCTTAATGGCGTCGATAGGGAAGCGGGCCAGCTGCGAAAGGGAAGAGTAGCCGGTGCCAAAATCATCCAGATGAATCTGTGCCCCGAGCTTGCTGAACTGCTGGATCACGGACAGCGCCAGCTCTTCGTTCTCGATAAGACAGCTTTCCGTTAATTCCACGTCGACGGGGCAGTATTCAAAATTCAGATCCTTCAGCGCCTGCTTTAAGTCGCTGAAGATGGTCTGATCGGCCAGCTGGCGGGCAGAGACGTTGACGGCCACGCGCAGGTTTATGCCCTTATCGCGCCATTTTGCCACCTGGCGAACCACGTCGAGCATCACCCAGCGGCCCAGGGGCACAATCAGCCCCGACTCCTCGGCATAAGAGATAAATTCCAGCGGCGGGATCAGGCCGCGCTCGGGGGATTGCCAGCGGACCAGCGCTTCAAGGCTTCTGACTTCCCCGCGCCAGGTGATTTTTGGCTGATAGTGGATCAGAAGCTGATCGTTATCCAGGGCCTTACGCAGGTTGGTATCCAGCCAGAGATACTCGAACACGCGCTGGTTCATCTCGGGTGAGAAGACGCAGAACTTGCCCCGACCGTTCTCTTTGGCGGTATACATCGCGGTATCCGCGTTACGAATAACGCTTTCCCGGTCGTTGCCATGCTGCGGGGCGAGGGCGATACCCAGGGAGCAGCCGGTATAAATTTCAATCAGGCCGATTCGAAACGGCTGGCGAAGACGGGTCAAAATGCGCGATGCCATCGCCTCCAGAGAGCCCTGAGAGGTATTGGTGGCCAGGACGATAAACTCATCACCCCCAAGCCGCGCCAGCACCTGTTCCTTATCCAGACAGCTCAGGATGGCGAGGGCGACCGCCTGTAACAGCTGATCGCCAAACATGTGCCCGTAAGCGTCGTTGACCTTTTTAAAATTATCCAGATCGAGATACACCACGCCCACCTGCGTGTCGCCGCGGTTGTCGATGGCGTCAGAAATCAGGTCGTGAATGGCATTGCGGTTTGGCAAGCCGGTGATGGTATCGGTGTTGGCCAGCACGCGCAGCCGCTCCTGAGCGCGGCGCTCCTCGGTGATATCGGTCCCGGAACAGATAAGGAAAATTTCATTTTTACCGCTGCCGCTGTGCACGAATTTGTTTCTGAACAGAAACAGCCGCTGTCCTTTACGCGTTTTGACCCAGCGTTCGACTTCGTAGGAGCTGCCGTTGCGAAAGAAACCGGTAATATTGCGCTTTGACGCTGCCGCTTCGCTACGGCTCATAAACAGCTTAAACACGTTCTGGCCAATCACTTCATGCTCTTTCAGGCCGGTGTACTCTTCGCTAAGCCGGTTAAAACGCTGAATATTGCCGTGCTGATCGAGAATAACAATGACGGAGTTGGCCTCAGAGACAACCTGCTCCGCAAATGAGAGCCCCTGTGCCAGATCGCGCGCCACGGAGGGCGTATCGTTCCAGGCGGAAGCGGTTCCGGCCCACTCGTTACGGGTAATTTTCCGGCCAACAAGATGAACCGGGACATCTTCTCCGTACAGGGAGAGCGACATGGAAATACTGGACGTAATCACGGTTAACTGACGGATGAGATCGGCCTGTTCATCGTCCAGCGCCACGACCTGAGTGGCATCGGCATTTTCGCTGGTGGAAAGGTGCAGAGCGTTGCTGTCAGCTGACAAGCGCCACCACGGGCTGTGAGTGCCCATGTAGCGAAACAGCAAATTCTGCTCCAGATCGTCCATCATGTTTTCTCCCGCAGCTGTTCATTAGCGCACAAATTATTCATTTGCAGTCGACTTTTCCGTTGAGAAACGGCGGTAAAACCGAAGTGAACCTGTTGTTTTTCCCTGCTTTCTTATAATAAAACGAGTCAGGTTAAAAAGGATACCGAGCGTATAGGAATTCACGTAACCGAATATAACAACACTCTTTTACTGTAGATAATTATGGCGGTTTTGGGCGAAGCGAGACTGAAAATAGTAAGGAAAAATAATGATTTTGTGGCGGGGATAAAAAAGAAAAATTGTCGGCCTTTCCGGAGGGGAAACGGCCGACAATTGAACCGGTTATCAGGCGACAGGGCGCGCGATAATACTGCGGGTTTCCATGCGAACTTCGGCGATAGTCACGTCAATCACGTCAGTGACTTTGTAAACTGTTTCACCTTTAATTTGCACGGTACCGTTTTCCTGACTACAGACCATTTCGTCACGCACCGCATGCAGGAATGGAGCAGGAATGAACGCGACAGCTCCGTTATCGACCAGGCGGACGCGCATCCCGCCGCGGCTGATATCAATGATTTCCGCCGCGAAGCGGGTGTCGGTTCCGGCTTTATCCTGCAGGAAGCTCGCGTACAGCCAGTCTCCAACGTCACGCTCCGCCATGCGGTTCAGACGGCGACGATCGGCCATCTGCAGCGTGGTGTCGTCCTGAGGACGTGCAATCGTTTCGCCTTTGATAATCGCTTTCAGCAGACGGTGGTTAACCATGTCGCCATACTTGCGGATTGGCGAGGTCCAGGTGGCGTAGGCGTCGAGGCCAAGGCCAAAGTGCGGACCAGGTTCGGTGCTGATTTCGGCGAAGGACTGGAAGCGACGAATGCGGCTGTCGAGGAAACCTGACGGCTGTGCGTCCAGTTCGCGGCGAAGCTTGCAGAAGCCCGGCAGGGTCAGCACTTCTTCCGGATCAACGTGCACATCGTGATTTTTCAGCAGGGCCGCCAGCGCTTCGGTATTCGCCGGATCGAACCCGGTATGGACGTTGTAAATACCAAAGCCCAGCTTGTCGCGCAGCACGCGTGCGGCACAAATGTTGGCGGCAATCATCGCCTCTTCAACGATGCGGTTCGCGATGCGTCTCGGTTCGGCCACAATGTCCAGCACTTCGCCTTTCTCGCCCAGAACAAAGCGATAATCCGGGCGATCTTTGAACACCAGCGCATGGGTTTTACGCCACTCGCTGCGGTTCAGGCAGATGCGATGCAGCAGACGGATCTGCGCGGCAATGGCGTTGGATTCAGGCTTCCAGCTGCCGGTATTTTCCAGCCAGTCGGAGACGTTATCGTAGGCCAGCTTGGCTTTCGACTCGATGGTGGCGGCAAAGAACTCAATATCGTCTTCAATCGTGCCATCGGCAGCAATGGTCATGCGGCAGGCAAGGACCGGGCGCACTTCATTTGGACGCAGCGAGCAGAGATCGTCTGACAGTTCACGCGGCAGCATCGGAATGTTGAAGCCCGGCAGGTAGTTGGTGAAGGCACGGATTTTCGCCGCGTCATCCAGCTTGCTGCCTTCGGCAATCCAGGCGGTGGGATCGGCAATCGCAACGGTCAGGTGCAGCTTGCCGTCGGCGCTCTCTTCAGCGTACAGCGCGTCATCCATATCTTCCGTGCTGGCGCTGTCGATGGTGACAAACTCCAGCGCGGTGAGATCGCGACGCGTCAGACCTTCGTCCTGCATCTCCGTCGCCACGCCGTTCGGCGCTTCTTTTTCAAGATTGTGGCGTGCCAGCGTGACCCACCATGGCACGAAATGGTCGGCGCCAAAGGTGATGAACTGGGTCAACTCAGCATAAAAACCGCGGTCGCCTTTCAGAGGATGACGGCGCATTTCTGCTACGGCCCAGTCACCTTCCTTAAAATCATGCTCAACGCCACGGGCGGCGCGGCAGGGAATAGCATCTTTCAGCAGGGGATGGTCCGGCACGATAGAAAGACGATCGTCTTTTCTCTGCACCTTACCCACAAAACGGGTCAGGAACGGTTCGATCAGTTCTTCCGGTTCGGCGGACTCCCGGTCCTTCTCGGTATGAATGACCGCCATGACGCGATCGCCATGCATCACTTTCTTCATCTGCGGTGGCGGAATGAAGTAGCTTTTCTGCGCGTCAACTTCAAGGAAGCCAAAGCCCTTTTCCGTGGCTTTTACGACCCCTTCTGCACGCGGCGTCTGGGAATGCAGTTGCTGTTTAAGCTGCGCTAGCAGCGGGTTGTCCTGAAACATAATGTTCTATTTTCGTAGCCATTGAGCGGCTGACAGTTTTACGCGATTCTCACTGTCTCAGCAAGCGGTCTTTGGGTAATTAGTATGGTTATTCCTCTTTACCAAACGCGACTTTCAGACGATTAAGCCAGCCGTCAAACGCACTTTGGGTCAGCAGGGCAATCGCGTGTTCGGCACTGAGCCCTTGATCGGTTAAAGGGGTAAACTGGGCGGCGCTGAAACGGTCCGGAGAGCGCGTCAGCAGTTCGAGCGCCGCCGAAAGTGCGGGGGAGGTTTGCGGGATCTCTGCGCGGCTGTTTAGCAGGATTTCTCCGGTCAGGTCGAGCAGCGACGGCTCATGGCAAAGGACCGGCGTTAGCGCCTCCAGCGCGGGTTCTGCCTGCCAGCGTGACAGCGACTCAAGCTGATGCGCACTTGCATAGCGCAATTCGACGACGGGCAAGAGCGGCACCCACGCGGCGTGACGTGCGGGAAGGGTATGCGGCGGAATATGATGGCCTGGCAACCAGCGAACAGGGTGTCCCAGCAGCGCCTGAAAAATCGCGACGACGCGCGCCTGAAAACCGATAAAGCCGATAATCTGGTTAATCACCACGATGTCATACGTTGACAGCCCAACCTCATCAAGCTGGTTCTGCGCTTTATCATCAATGACGTCAGGAGAGCTGGCGAGCTGGCGGGCATACTGGGTGATTTGCGCCAGACGTCGGTTACTTTCACGCGAGGAGTCCGGGCCGGGAAGCGGGGCGAGGAGAGCGGCGTAATGGTTACAGAGCCGCTGAACGCCGCAGGCCTGTGCGACCGTTAGCGCGGTACTAAGCCGATCGTAGGCGCTGAGCGTGTGCAGGCGGTTCACGGGAATCGAGAGCGGAAACAGCTGGTGGCATAAGGCTCTGGCAGGGGTAAGCCAGCCAGAACAGGCGGCGACAATCTCATCAGGTAGGGCTAAATCGAGCAAAAAACGATCGTCGACGTTAGCGGCTTCGGGCACCAGAGGCAGAACATCCTTCTGCGCGTGGTTTGACTGGGTCTCGTGATACCAGTGGCCTTTGCCGGAAAAACGGCGTTGTTCCATGTGCGTTCCTTGATCTCAAAATGGCGATCAATATCCTGGCGTAAGGCAGATAAAGGGAAAAATATTGTTAGGTGATAACAAATAGCAGAACGGAATAACGAAGGGGTGACGCGGGGGGAAATACTCTCTTCCCTGGCGGGAAGAGAGTCACAGCTTATTTAATTTCCAGCTCGTTCATTGCAGCGATGTTGAAGCCGCCGTCAACGTGAACCACTTCGCCGGAGATGCCTGCGGAAAGGTCAGAGCACAGGAATGCTGCAGAGTTACCTACATCTTCAATGGTAACGGTACGACGAATCGGGGTAACCGCTTCGCAGTGTGCCAGCATTTTACGGAAATCTTTAATACCGGAAGCCGCCAGGGTGCGGATAGGACCGGCAGAGATGGCGTTAACGCGCACGCCTTCAGGACCCATTGCGTTTGCCATGTAGCGGACGTTCGCTTCCAGAGACGCTTTAGCCAGACCCATCACGTTGTAGTTAGGGATAGCACGTTCAGCGCCCAGGTAAGACAGGGTCAGCAGGGCTGCACCCGGGTTCAGCATCGCGCGGCAGGATTTCGCCATCGCAACGAAGCTGTAGGAGCTGATGTCGTGAGCGATTTTGAAGCCATCACGGGTTACCGCGTTCACGTAGTCGCCGTCCAGCTGGTCGCCGGGCGCGAAGCCGATGGAGTGAACAAAACCGTCGAATTTCGGCCATGCTTTTGCCAGTTCAGCAAACATGCCGTCGATGCTTTCGTCTTGTGCAACGTCGCATTCCAGAACAATGCTGGAACCCAGCTGCGCGGCAAACTCTTCAACACGGCCTTTCAGCTTGTCGTTCTGGTAGGTGAACGCCAGCTCAGCGCCTTCGCGATGCATTGCCTGCGCGATGCCGTATGCGATGGACAGTTTGCTGGCAACGCCAGTCACCAGAATGCGCTTACCGGAAAGAAAACCCATAGCTTTAATCCTTATATTCATTGCTTATTTTGCCTTGTAATTCATAGCGTTACAGGCAGTATTTCAAAATCATTCGAAATTAGCTCGAAATTATAGCCCACTCACGGCCCCTTGTGTCACGATATTTCTCGCACTTCTCCGAAGTCGCCTGCCCCGAAGAATGCGCCGCGAACCCGCGGGGGCGCAAAATTTCAGCATCTGTCCATTATATCACCCGGCATCAGCTTCACCTCATCCAACCAGAGAAGGAGTCTGATACGGGATGATCGAGGCCCACCGCGAGTTTATTCAGCGAGAGCAGGGCACCTGCAGGTTCAGGAGCGCGAAGATTATTATTACAGACGATCATATCATTCTTATCATGAGGTACAGCGGTGCGCCGCCAAAAAAAATGATCAAATAACACTCGTAATAAAAGACCAGATCCTCGATATCGGGCATCGCGTTTAACAGCACGGTGAACGTAATAATAAGATAAACAAAAATCACCATCAGCCAGAAGGCAATCACAATTAGCTCAGGCAATGCGCCGGCTTTATTTTGCAGCATCAGAGAGGCAACCGACAATGCGATGCAGCCGTAAATGATGGGTGAAGAGGGTAGCGTCGACGCGACTTTCTCATCCATTCCGTGTATCAGCATCAGCCAGATATAAAGTAATCCCCATGACAGCAGCAGGAACAGGGAATATATGCCAATTTTTCCAGGGGAGAAGTATTTAGAAAGTTCCATGATCGTTATCTCAGCCAACGTCAGAGCGTCTTGATGGGACGGTGTTAATAAGTCACTCTCAGCGAAAGGGGTTTGTGCCTGAATAGCGATTTTGAACGGACATTGTCGAGTCTTTATTGACTGAATGTGTAGACTGTATGGAGAAATAACCGGGCATTAAATTCAGGCGGGAAATTTTCATTTCCACGGCACTTTTTCCCGGAGGCTATGTCTTATTGTGCTAAAGATATCTGATAGCGTGCTTAAAGGGATTTCACCCGCGGAGATAACATGCACAAAAATACGCTGATCCTTGTTGTTGAAGATGAAGACGAAATCGCCGATATACTGATGAGCTACTTAGAGCGCTCGGGAATGAAAACGCTCAGGGCCAGGCAGGGCGAGCAGGCCATAACGCTCAATCGTCTCCATAAGCCGGATCTCATCTTGCTGGACATTCACCTCCCCGTATGTGACGGCTGGAGCGTACTTACCACGCTTCGTCAGGAAAGCACTGTCCCCGTCATTATGGTTTCCGCTCTCGATCAGGATGTCGATAAGCTCATGGGGCTGAGACTGGGTGCGGATGATTACGTGATCAAACCCTTCAACCCGTCTGAAGTTGTGGCACGGGTTGAGGCGGTGCTGCGCAGAACCAAACCCGCGCTTCAGCAGGCGAGTTCCCTGCCGCTCAGAACGCCATTTATCACGGTCTATCCGGATGATTTTTACGTAGAAGTCACCGTGGGCGCAGAGGCGATTTCCCCGGTATTAACGACGACCGAATTTAAATTACTGACTTACCTGGTGAGATATCCGCGAAAGGTCTGTTCCCGGGAAGAGTTACTCAACGCGTGTCTGCCGGAAGGTGATACGCTCGACAGAACGGTCGATAGCCATATGAGCAAGCTGCGAAAAAAACTGGAGCTTGCCGGTCTTTACGGCGTGCCCGAAAGTATCAGAGGCATGGGTTATCGGCTTGGGGAAAAGAAATGAACAAAGAGTCTGTCCTGAGTCGCCAGATCTTAACGTATATGCTGCTGCTGACGTTTACGATAATTGCCATCGCCGTACTGGGCTCCTGGCTATTTTACTCCTTCATTCTGGATCACCTTCCGGGCGGGACGATTTCGAGCGATGACGAGCAGATGACGATGTGGGACTGGGTATGGATTGGCACCGCGACGACGATCAGCCTGTTTATTGCCCTCTTTTTCACCGTCAAACTCTCGTCGCGGATACTCACCCCGCTAAACGCGGTCGCGTCCAGCCTGAAAAAGATTTCTCAGGGCGATCTGGACGCACGGGCGTTCTGCGCCAGTTCCCGGCTGGGTGAGATCAACCACCTTGTCACGGATTTCAATGAAATGGCGGAAAAATTACAGACGCTGGATATGCACAGGAAAACCTGGAATGCCGCTATTGCACATGAACTGAGAACCCCGGTCACGATCTTACGCGGACGGCTTCAGGGACTGGTTGACGGTGTTTTTACCCCGGACCCGGTTCTGTTTCATAATCTTCTTAAACAGACGGAAGGGTTAACCCGTCTGATTGAAGATCTGCGGGTCATAAGTTCGGACGGTGGAGCGGGATACACGCTCCATCCGTCGAGAAGGGATCTAAAAGGGGCAATACAGGATGCGCTCGATACATTTATGCCAGAATTCAACCGTAAGGCCTTTACCGTCAGTGCAGACCTAAGGGAGCAGCAATGCGTATTCGATCCGTTACGCATCAATCAGTGCCTGACCGTGTTATTTGACAATGCCTTACACTATTCCACCTCGCGCAAACTCATCGTGAAAAATGGCGTTTCGGATAGCGGCAATTTTATTCTTATTCAGGACGAGGGGCCGGGCATCCCCAGAGAGTTTCATGATTTCTTATTTCAGCCCTTTCAGCGCGACACGGGGGCCAGACAGCTAAACCCGGAAGGCTGTGGGTTGGGCTTGTCGGTGGTAAAAGCCATCATGCTGGCGCATGGTGGCGATGTTACCTATACCTTATCGACGCAAAACCACTCGATATTTAAACTCACCTGGCCCGACTCGTGAGGTTCAGCGGCAGGTCAAATGCGCCTGCCGGCGATAAATGCCACATTTTTCCTAACCTGGCATCCCATTCCTGCGGGGTAATCGTCAGCTTACCGCGTTTCGGGCTTAAGGTTATCTCACTGAAATAGATCTCATCCTTTTTTAGCATCAGGTCGACGCGGCAGTAGTCGATTCCTTCAGCCAGCTCCTGGGAGGCCAACAATGCCTGTCGGAATAAGAGCGGCTCGGCTGCAACGGCTGTCGTATTCGGATATTCCATCCGGAAGGGCTGTAAATTCCAGTGTCTGTCGTAAACGTTGATGAAACCGTTGCCGTTATCATCCGTAAAATCCGCTTCAACATAGTGCGCGACGCCATGAAAGCAATGGATCCTCAGCATTTCGGGGGTTGAGTTCCTGTCTGCGTCATCAAAGAGATCGATATACGGCTCGCAAAGTATACTTGGCGTAATGTTTTTGTACTGCCATTCACGCGTGGTGTAGTACAAATTTTTCTTTAACGCGAGACTCAGTTTTTTACACGCTTCTCTGACATTAAACTGAGCTTTATGAGTACATATTACAGTGCTGCCGCTGTCATGGTTGCACTTAAGGACAAATTTGTCCGGGAGGGCTGAAAAATCAATCTGCGACGTCTTCGCATAAACGCCAATTAATGGCACCGTTTTCACGCGCGTTGTTCTGGCGGAAACATATGCCCGAACGGCGAGTTTATCGGCAAGCATCGTGTAGAAGTTATTATGGTCATAGACCAGACGATGACATATTTTCTCGCTCAACGTCGTGGGCGATTTGATGTCAGGCATTTTCCCGGATGCTTTCTTAAGCCTCTCGGTATGAAAGTGCAGGTCAGTTATTAGCAATGAGCGGCATCTTCTGATGAGATACTCTGTATATTTTAGAACGTAAGTGGTGGTGTTCATTTCTTCTCCTCCGTAATGTCCGGTTATTCTGGAGAAGAACTGTTGATTGATATTGCGTGAAATATGGAGCAGGGATGGAGATAAAAAAGTAAAGGATTAAACAGCGCATAAAGACTATTTAATCCTTATTGAACGATGCAGCGTTTGTTTACCGATCTTTTCGCCATGCGTCGGCGGTCAATGCTTCACCGAAATGACCGGCGATCAATCGTTTGGTCAGTTCATGAAGCGGGGAAGCCATCACATCCGCGGTGCTGCCGCGCTCGACCACTTCGCCCTGGTGCATGACCATCACCTGATCGCTGATGTGTTTCATCATGCCCAGATGCTGGGTTACGTAAATATACGAAATCCCCTGTTTTTCCTGCAGTTCCAGCATCAGGTTAATCAGCTGTGAGCGCATAGACATATCCAGCGAGGCAAGCGCTTCATCCGCAACGATCACTTTTGGCCGCAAGATTAATGCACGCGCCAGACCCAGACGCTGTTTCTGGCCAGGGGCCAGCATATGCGGGTAGTAGCTTTCGTGATCCGGTAACAGACCCACCATGCGCAGGGTTTCAACTACGCGCTTACGGCGCGCCTCTGGCTCCAGGTCGGTGTTCAGACGCAGCGGAAAATCGAGGATCTGCGAGATGCGCTGGCGTGGATTGAGCGAGGTAGACGGATCCTGGAAGATCATGCGAATACGCTGGCTGCGGAAAGAGTAATCGCCGAACGTCAGAGGATGATCGTCAATCAATACTTCCCCTGCGGTCGGTTCAACCATGCCGGCGAGCATTTTCGCCAGGGTGGATTTCCCTGAGCCGTTCTCGCCGATGATCGCCAGGGTCTGTTTTTCGCGCAGCGTAAAGCTCAGCGGTTTCACCGCGTCGACGGTCTGACGATGAAACAGCCCCGTGCGGTAGCGAAAGGTCTTACTCAGGTTGCGGACTTCAAGCAAGGTTTCGACCATTTCACTCTCTCTCCATGTTCAGCGGGAAATGACAGGCGTAAAGATGATTTTTGGCTCCGGTCAGGCGCGGCGTCTCGATACACTTACGCTGCGCATAGGGGCATCGCGGCCCCAGACGGCAGCCTATCGGCAAAGATTCCAGCAGCGGAATTGCCCCTGGCAGGGTATTCAGGCGGCTCTTATGCGGCATCGCGCTGCCAAAATCCGGAATGGCGCGGATAAGCGCCTGAGTGTACGGATGATGCGGCGCGGTGACCAGATCTTCACTCGGCGCGGTTTCGACCGTTTGCCCGCAGTACATCACGTCAATCTTATCCGCCCATTTGCTGAGCATCTGCAGGTCATGGCTGATGAGCAAAATGGTGGTGTTGTTATTCTGGTTGAGACGCGACAGCAGGCGGAAAATTTGCGCCTGCGTGGTAGGTTCCATCGCGTTCGTCGGTTCATCTGCAATCAGCAAACGCGGCTGATTGGCCAGCGCGATGGCAATCATCACCTTCTGGCATTCACCGTCGGTCAGCTCATACGGGAAGCTGCGCATCGCATCTTTGTGATCTTTGATGCCAACGCGGTGCAAAAGCTCGATGGCGCGACGTTTGCGCCAGCCGAAACGCTGCCACCAGCGGCCTTTATAGGTCCAGCCGGGGATGTTCTGCATCAGCTGTTTGCCCACGCGTTCGGACGGGTCGAGACAGGACTGAGGCTCCTGGAAAATCATCGAGACGTTATGCCCGACCAGCTTGCGCCGCTCGCGGGGGGAGAGGCGCAGCAGGTCGATATCGTCGAAGCGCATGCGGTCTGCGGTAACGCGCCAGTTGTCTTTCGCCACGCCGCAGATGGCTTTGGCAATCAGGCTTTTTCCCGAGCCGGATTCCCCCACCAGCCCGCGTATCTCCCCCTCCGCGAGGGTGATGCTGATGCGGTCGACGGCCTTAACCCAGCCTTCGCCGGTTTTAAATTCAATGGTGAGGTTGCGAATATCAAGAAGCGGCATTATTGCACCCCCGCGTTAATTGCACGGCGAATACCGTCGCCCAACAGGTTAATCAGCAGCACGCTCACCATAATGGCCGCACCCGGCAGCATAACCGTCCACGGCGCGACGTAGATAAGTTCCAGCGCGTCGCCGAGCATAGCGCCCCATTCAGGCGACGGCAGCTGCGCGCCAAGGTCGAGGAAGCCGAGCGCCGCGATGTCCAGAATCGCCATCGACAGGGCGCGGGTGATCTCGGTGACCAGCCCGGCCGCGATGTTCGGCAGCACGGCAAACCACAGAATGTTGAAGGTCGTCGCGCCGTCCAGACGGGCGGCAACAACGTACTCTTTTTCCAGCTCATCATGCACCATGCTGTAAACCGAACGCACGATGCGGGGCAGGATAGCCAGCCAGACGGCAAACATGGCATGCGAAAGATGCGGACCGGCAAAGGCAACCACAACGATCGCCAGCAGCAGAGACGGAATCGACAGCAGCGTATCCAGAATGTGGTTAAGCACCGCCGAGCGCAGGCCATGCGTGGAGCCTGCAAAAATGCCGAGCGCCAGCCCGCAGATCGTTGCCGCGAGCGTCACCACAAACGCGCCGCCCACCGTCGGGGCAGCACCGCTCAGCAGGCGGCTCAGCACGTCACGCCCGAGGTCGTCCGTGCCCAGGAAGAAAGAGACTTCTCCGTAGCGGGACCAGGACGGCGGCAGCAGCTGATAGCCAAGGAACTGCTGGTCAATGCCATACGGCGCAAACCACGAGCCAAAGACGCACAGCAACACCAGGCCGGCGCAGCCATAAAGGCCGATCATCGCCGTGGTATCGCCATAGAATTTACGCCACACGGTACGCAGCACACCGGGCGTGCGCTTTTCATTGTATACGCTATCGTAAGGCATACCATTCCTTATGCTTCAATGGGTTAGCCATGGCACCCAGAATATCGGACAACACGTTAACAATAATCACCAGCGAACCAATCACCATCACGCCTGCGGAAATCGCGGCGTAGTCCTGCTGGCGAATGGCGTTAATCAGCCAGCGTCCCAGGCCGGGCCAGCTAAAGACCATCTCGGTGATCATGGCCAGCGTCAGCATGGTGGAAAACTGTAATCCCAGACGGGGAATAACCGGCGGCAGCGCGTTGTGCAGGACGTTGCGGCGCAGTATGGTCAGGCGCGACAGTCCGCGCGTGGCGGCGGCTTTGATATAGTTCTGCTCAAACACCTCGATGGTGCTCAGGCGCATCAGGCGGATCACTTCTGTCGTCGGCGCAACCGCCAGCGTCAGCACCGGCAGCACCATATGGCGCAGGGCGCTGACGATCATCTCATGCCGCCATACCGAATCGGACAGCCATGCGTCAATGATGGCAAAGCCGGTCACCGATTTAACCGTGTAGAGCAGGTCAAAACGGCCAGACACCGGCAGCCAGCCCAACGTCAGGGAGAAGAACAGCGTCAGCAGGAGCGCCAGCCAGAATACCGGGATGGAGAAGCCGAACAGGGCGAGGGCGCTGATAAACTTATCCTGCCATTTATTGCGATAGATCCCGGCCAGCATGCCCACGGGGATCCCGACCATCAGGGCAAAGCCGAACGCCAGAATGCACAGCTCCATCGTTGCCGGAAAAACCTCTTTCAGCTGGTCAGAAATCAGCTGCCCGTTAATGCTGGACACGCCGAAGTCCCAGTGCAGCAGCCCGTTAAACCAGAAGAGCCAGGCATCCCACAGCGACGACCCCTGGAGCGGCGCATGGGGCGTGAAGTAGCTCAGGCTAAAGCCGACAAAGTTCAGGAAAAAGAGCGTCACCAGCAGTAAAAGGAGCCGACGTAAGGTAAAAATAATCATGGTTTTTTCACCTCTTGTTCTTTTTCACGCGACACGCCGGCGAACGAAGCGTTGCCGAACGGGCTCAGCACCAGGCCTTTAATATCATAACGATACGCCTGAAGACGCAGGGAAGAGGCCAGCGGCAGCACGGGCAGCTCCTCGGCGAGGATCTTCTGCGCTTCATCATAGGCGTCGATGCGTGAGGCCAGCTGTTGGGAAGACAGCGCTTTTTGCAGCACGGCGTCAAACTCCCGATTACACCAGTGGGCGTAGTTGGTCTGCGAGTTTATCGCCGCGCAGCTCAGCAGCGGTCGGAAGAAGCTGTCCGGATCGTTACTGTCCGTGGCCCAGCCGGTCAGGGTCAAATCATGATTCATGTCCATCAGGCGCGCCTCCTGGAAACGGCCCTCAACCGGTACGATAATCACCTTAACGCCCACCTGCGCCATGTCCGCCTGCAGCAGTTCGGCGGTCTTGAGCGGGCTCGGGTTCCACGCCTGGGAGCTGGTCGGCACCCAAAGCTGCAGCGTCAGGTTTTCCGCCCCCAGCGCCTTCAGCTGTTCACGCGCTTTCGCCGGATTGTATTCCGTAATTTTAGCCTCACCGTCATAGGCCCACGAGGCGCGCGGTAAAATTGAGGCGGCGGTTTCCGCCGTGCCGTAATAAATCGACTGCATCAGGCGCTGGTTGTTGATCGCCAGCGCCAGCGCATGACGAACGGCAGGGTTATTCAGCGGCGGCTTATCCGTGTTAAAGGCCAGATAAGCGATATTCATGCCGGGGCGTAACGTCAGGCGCAGACGCGGATCGTCGCGCAAAATGGTGAGCTGGCTGGCGGCGGGCCAGGCAAGCACGTCGCATTCGCCGGTAAGCAGTTTCGACAGGCGTCCCGTTCCGCCCGAACCGAGATCGACCACCACCTGCGGCATCAGCGGGGTGCCGCGCCAGAAATGCTCATGACGCTGCAAACGAATATATTGCCCGGCGCGGTATTCAGCCAGCTGGAACGGCCCGGTGCCGACAGGCTGACGATCGAGCAGCTCCTGACGATCCTTTTTCGTCAGGTTCGCCGCATATTCCGCAGACATGACCGACGCATAGTGGGTCGCAAGGTGCCAGAGGAAGGAGGCATCCGCTCGCGTCAGCGTAAATTCTACCGTCCGGCTATCCAGCTTGCGCACGCTCTTGACGGTATCGGCAAACTGCAGGCTGTCGAAATAGGGGAAGTTGCTGCCGTTAACGTTATGCCACGGGTGATTGCGGTTGAAGATGCGCTGGAAGGTAAAGACCACGTCGTCCGCGTTTAGCTTGCGCGTGGGGGTAAACCACGGCGTGCGCTGAAACGCAACGTCATCGCGCAGGTGAAAACGGTAGGTTGCGCCGTTATCCAGGACTTCCCAGCTTTCCGCAAGCTCGGGTACCAGGCGGTAGGTGTACGGGTCAACGTCAAGCAGGCGATCGTAAAGCTGTGCGGCCAGGGTATCCACGATCAGGCCGCTGCCCGCTTTTTGCGGGTTGAAGGTATCTACCTGGCCGCTTACGCAATAGACGAAGCCGCTGTCACGAATATCAGGCTGCGGCGTTTGCCCGGGCGCGGCGAAGGCCAGGCTGCTAAACAGACCGAGTGCAAAAAAGGACGATAAAACCAGACGCATAATTTTTAAGGTTTTTAGGTTCGATCTGCAAAGTGTATCGCACTTACGCCTGCTTCGTAAAAATGTCTGCGGGTAAGTGCTGATATTGTCAGCGCATTTGATGCTTTTTGAGCAATGCCCTTAACTGATGGTAGGTCAGACCCAGCAGTTCAGCCGCCCGTTTCTGGTTATATTTCGCGATCTTAAGGCTTTGCTCCAGCAGCTGTTTCTCCTGGTCGTGCTGGAACTGGCGCAAATCAAGGGGGAGAGTGGGGGCGTCGCCAGAAGACGCAGGGGCGGACGGCGGCGATGCGCTGCGCTGAAAAGGATCGATAATGATGTTGTCCAGCTCGGTATCGCTGCTGCCGTGGCGATAGACGGAACGCTCCACGACGTTTTTTAGCTCGCGGATATTGCCCGGCCAGTGGTAAGCCAGCAGCGTCTCCCGCGCATAATCGCTAAAGCCGGGGAACAGAGGCAGGCCAAGCTCGCGGCACATCTGAATGGCAAACTGGTCTGCCAGCAGCATGATGTCGCTTTTTCGCTCGCGCAGCGGAGGAAGCTGCACGACGTCAAAGGCCAGGCGGTCGAGCAGGTCGGCACGGAATTTCTCCTGTGCCACCATTTCCGGCAGGTTGGCGTTCGTGGCGCACACCAGGCGCACGTTGACCTGCAGCGGCTGGCTGCCGCCGACGCGCTCCAGCTCGCCGTACTCAATCACGCGCAGCAGTTTTTCCTGCACCAGCATGGGCGCGGTGGCCAGTTCATCAAGAAACAGCGTCCCGCCGTCGGCGCGCTCAAAGCGTCCGGGATGGCGTTTCTGGGCGCCGGTAAAGGCGCCCGCTTCATGGCCGAACAGCTCGGTGTCGAGCAGGTTTTCATTCAGCGCCGCGCAGTTGAGGGAAATGAAGGGACCGTCCCAGCGCCCGGATAGGTAATGCAGGCGGTTGGCTATCAGCTCTTTCCCCGTACCGCGCTCGCCGATGATTAGCACCGGCTTATTGAGCGGCGCCAGGCGAGAAACCTGTTCCAGCACTTCGAGAAAGCTGTTCGCTTCGCCGAGTAAATTGTCTTTGTATCCAGGCATGATGAAATTAACCACTCCTTAGCGATATTCACCAGGCAAGAATAGTTCTTCATTGCCTGAAAATCAATCAGACCCATTGAAATCAATAAGATAAAAAGTTGGCATGATGTTTGTATAATCTGTTCAGCAGGGCATCGCCCGATAACAGAACTATGAGGATTTGATTATGGGTATTTTTTCTCGTTTTGCCGACATCGTGAACGCCAACATCAACTCGCTGCTTGAGAAAGCGGAAGATCCGCAGAAGCTGGTACGCCTGATGATTCAGGAGATGGAAGACACGCTGGTTGAAGTGCGTTCTACCTCCGCCCGCGCGCTGGCGGAGAAAAAACAGCTTACGCGTCGTATTGAACAGGCCACCGCTCAGCTGAACGAATGGCAGGAAAAAGCGGAGCTTGCGCTGCGCAAAGATAAAGAGGATCTGGCCCGCGCGGCGCTAATCGAAAAACAGAAGCTGGCGGATATGGTCGCGACGCTGGAACATGAAGTGACGCTGGTGGACGATACGCTCACTCGCATGAAGAAAGAGATTGGCGAGCTGGAGAACAAGCTGAGCGAAACCCGCGCGCGTCAGCAGGCGCTGACCCTGCGTCACCAGGCGGCAAGCTCATCCCGCGACGTGCGTCGTCAGCTGGACAGCGGTAAGCTTGATGAAGCGATGGCGCGTTTTGAATCATTTGAACGTCGCATCGACCAGATGGAAGCGGAAGCCGAGAGCCACGGCATCGGCAAGCAGAAGTCGCTGGATCAGCAGTTTGCCGATCTGAAGGCCGATGATGAAATCAGCGAACAGCTGGCGGCCCTGAAAGCCAAAATGAAGCAAGACAACCAATAATAATGCCTGCGGCACCTGAGCGTGCCGCATCGTAAGACAAGGAGTACACATGAGCGCGCTTTTTCTGGCCATTCCCCTGACAATTTTCGTGCTGTTCGTTTTGCCGATTTGGCTATGGCTGCACTACAGCAGCCGTTCTTCACGGGGCGAACTTTCCCAGAGTGAACAACAGCGTCTGGTACAGCTCTCCGATGAGGCGAACAAAATGCGCGAACGCATTCAGGCGCTGGAAGCTATCCTGGATGCTGAGCATCCAAACTGGAGGGACCGCTAATGTCTGGACTGAATCTGAACAAAAAGCTGTGGCGTATTCCCCAGCAGGGCATGGTGCGCGGCGTTTGTGCCGGGCTGGCGCATTATCTTGATGTCCCGGTTAAGCTGGTGCGGGTGGTGACGGTGCTGTCGATCTTCTTTGGTCTGGCCTTTATTACCCTGGTGGCATATATCGTCCTGTCGTTTGTTCTGGATCCGATGCCGGAAGGGGAACTGACTGCGGAAGGTGCCCCCACCAGCAGCGATCTTCTCAATGCCGTCGATGAACAACTCGCCGCCGGTGAGAAGCGGCTACGGGAAATGGAACGCTATGTCACATCCGATACCTTTACGCTGAGAAGTCGTTTCCGTCAGCTTTAAGAGAGAAATGAGATGAAACAACACTGGCAACAGGCCGGTCAGAAGGTAAAACCCGGCCTGAAAATCGCAGGTAAACTGGTCCTGCTGACCGCGTTACGTTTCGGCCCGGCAGGCGTGGCGGGTTGGGCGATAAAATCCGTTGCCCGCAAGCCGGTCAGAATGGTGCTGGCCGTGGCGCTCGAACCGCTGTTGCAAAAGGTGGCAAAGCGGCTTTCTCGCCGCTACTTATCCCAATGATCCCCGCTGGCGCTAGCCCTTTCCCCTCCGGGAGAGGGGCTGGCCCTTAACCTTATTTTTCTTTTCCCCGTCCTTTCTTTGCGGCAGCTCACACTATTGTACTGAGCTGCTTTGCTATCGCATTTTTCTCCTGCCCGGTCCGTTGACAGATATTTTTCATGGGAGTAGATTGCCACTCCGTGGGACCGCTACCATGGAAAATAAAGTGAACGAAAAAATTAAAGCACTCATTAATCTTGTTTATGGAAAAACGTTTTCTGAAGCCCAACTCAATGTGCTGTTGGAAAATATTGGAAAGGCCGCGTCTGTTATTACTGAAAAACGTAAAGCAGGCTGGGATGAAAAAGATGTTGTTCTGATTACCTATGCCGATCAGTTTTCCGCGAAAGGCGAGAAGGCGCTGCCGGTTTTTACCCGTTTTTATAACAAATGGCTTTCTCATTCTTTTTCGCATGTCCATCTTTTGCCTTTTTATCCGTGGTCTTCAGATGATGGCTTTTCTGTCATCGATTATCATGAGGTTGCACCGGAAACCGGAACGTGGCGAGATATTGCTGAATTAAAACAGTCAGCCAGTTTGATGTTTGATTTCGTGTGCAACCACATGTCGGCCAAAAGCAAATGGTTTGCTAATTACCTGAATCAAACGCCTGGGTATGACGATTTCTTTATTTCTGTCGACCCTGAAACAGACTTATCCGCAGTAACGCGTCCGCGTGCCTTACCGCTGCTTACGCCTTTTACGATGCATGATGGCAGCGTGCGACACCTGTGGACCACCTTCAGCGAGGACCAGATTGATCTCAACTTCGCCTCTCCGCAGGTGCTGATCGCAATGGTCGACGTGCTGCTGCATTACCTGATTGAAGGGGCGCGATACATTCGCCTGGATGCAGTGGGCTTCATGTGGAAAATACCCGGAACCAGCTGCATCCACCTTGAGCAAACCCATCGGCTCATCCAGCTTTTCCGTGCCATTACCGAGGCTGTCGCGCCGGGAACGGTAATCATCACCGAGACGAACGTGCCGCATAAAGATAACGTCTCTTACTTCGGTGACGGTCAAAATGAAGCGCAGATGGTTTATCAGTTCTCATTGCCCCCGCTGGTGCTGCATGCGGTGCATTCTCAGGACGTTCGGACGCTGAGCCAGTGGGCCGCGTCGCTTGCGTTGCCTTCCACAAAAACCACCTGGTTTAACTTCCTGGCCTCGCATGACGGGATTGGGCTGAATCCGTTACGCGGCATTTTACCCGAGTCGGACATCCTTTCGCTGGTCGAGAAACTTCAGGCTGAAGGGGCACTGGTTAACTGGAAAAATAACCCGGATGGTACGCGCAGCCCTTATGAAATTAATGTGACCTATCTGGATGCATTAAGTACGCGCGACAGTCTTGATAGCGATCGGATCGCCCGGTTTATTCTGGCCCATGCCGTTCTGTTAAGTTTCCCCGGCGTGCCTGCGATTTATATCCAGAGTATTCTCGGTTCCCGTAATGATTATGCCGGTGTTGAACGCCTGGGATACAACCGCGCGATTAATCGTGAGAAATACGCGGCAGGAGAAATTGATAGCGCGCTTGAGGATAGACATAGCCTGCGTTCTCAGGTTTATTCCTCATTAAGCCGGTTAATCACGCTGCGTCGGGCGGAGAAAGCATTTCATCCTGCCAGCGAGGCTTATTTTAGCGCCTCGGGGGACCATGTTTTAAAAATCGTTCGCGTAGCGAATGGTGGCGAAAAAATAACGGCGCTGTTTAATTTCAGTGATGGCATTCAAACGGTGGAGTCCGATATTCAATCCGGAACGGAGTTGATTACGGGAAAAAATATTACAGATAAAACGCTGACCCTACATCCGTGGCAGGTGCTGTGGATTAAAGAAAACTAAAAAGGACCTTAAAAATGAAAATGCCCCGAATTGTGCTGATATCAGCACTGGTTTCGTGCGCCTTGCTGTCAGGCTGCAAGGATGACAAAAAATCGGCTGTCACCATTGAGTTTATGCATTCATCGGTTGAGCAGGAGCGTCAGGCGGTTATCACGAAGCTGATCGAAAAATTCGAGAAAGAGAACCCTGGCATCACGGTGAAACAGGTGCCGGTAGAAGAGGATGCCTACAACACCAAGGTCATTACGCTCGCCAGAACGGGCGCGCTGCCTGAGGTGATTGAAGTCAGCCATGACTACGCGAAAGTCATGGATAAGGAACAGCTGCTGGATCGCAAGGCGATTGGCGAAGCCATTAAAGCGGTCGGGGAGAATACCTTCTATGACGGCATATTGCGTGTTGTTCGCACGGAAGACGGTTCTGCCTGGACGGGGGTACCCGTCAGCGCCTGGCTATCCGGCGTCTGGTACCACAAGGATGTGCTTGCTGCCGCCGGTATTCAGGAGCCGCATAACTGGGAGCAGCTGCTGCAAGCCAGCCAGCGCCTGAACGATCCGGCCAAAAAACATTACGGCATTGCGCTGCCCACTGCGGAAAGCGTGATGACCGAGCAGGCATTCTCCCAGTTTGCGCTTTCCGGCGGGGCGAACGTGTTTGATGCCCAAGGGAACGTCGACATCAATACCCCTGAAATGGCAAAAGCCCTGGCGTTTTATAAAGCTCTGGCCGCGACCACCATGCCGGGCTCAAACGACGTCATGGAGATCAAAGATGCCTTCATGAACGGCTCTGCGCCGATGGCGGTTTACTCAACCTACATCCTGCCGGCGGTATTCCAGGATGGAAACCCAGCCAACCTGGGGTTCGTCGTCCCAACAGAAACATCTTCCGCTGTTTACGGCATGGTCACGTCGCTGACGATTACCACGGGTCAAAACGAAGAGGAAACTCAGGCGGCTGAAAAATTTGTGACCTGGATGGAACAGGCTCAGAACGCAACCGACTGGGTCATGATGTCGCCCGGCGCGGCACTGCCGGTGAACAAGCTCGTGGTGGGCACCGATACCTGGAAAAACAATGAGGTCATTAAAGCGTTTGGGCAACTGCCTTACGAACTTATTGCGCAGTTCCCGAACGTTCAGGTGTTTGGCGCCGTGGGCGACAAAAACTTCACGCGCATGGGCGATGTCACCGGGTCCGGCATTATTAGTTCGATGGTGCATAACGTCACGGTGGGAAAACACGATCTCAGCGCCACGCTTAGCGACAGCCAGAAGCGTCTGACTGACCTGATGTCACAACGATAGGAGCGCTCTGCGGAAGGAAATTATGAAGACGTTGTTTTCTGGTCGTTCAGATATGCCTTTCGCCATGCTGCTGTTGGCCCCCAGCCTGATTTTGCTGGGGGGCCTGGTGGCGTGGCCAATGATTTCCAATATTGAAATCAGTTTCTTACGTTTGCCGCTTAACCCGCGTATTGATGCGGTGTTCGTCGGGCTGGATAACTACATCCGCATTCTCGGGGATGCCGCGTTCTGGCACTCGCTGTGGATGACCTTCTGGTACACCGCGCTGGTGGTCATCGGCAGCACGGGGTTGGGGCTCGCGGTGGCGATCTTCTTTAACCGTGAATTCCGCATGCGGAAAACGGCGCGTTCGCTGGTGATTTTGTCCTACGTCACCCCGTCCATTTCGCTGGTGTTTGCATGGAAATACATGTTCAACAACGGCTACGGCATCGTGAACTATCTGGGCGTCGATCTGCTGCATCTGTATGACCAGGCGCCGCTGTGGTTCGACAATCCTGGCAGCAGCTTTGTGCTGGTGGTGCTGTTCGCGATCTGGCGTTACTTTCCGTACGCGTTCATTTCATTCCTGGCGATTTTGCAGACCATTGATAAGTCACTCTACGAAGCGGCGGAAATGGACGGGGCAAACGCCTGGCAGCGTTTTCGGATCGTTACGCTGCCCGCCATCATGCCGGTGCTGGCAACGGTGGTGACGCTGCGAACCATCTGGATGTTCTACATGTTTGCGGATGTCTATCTGTTGACGACCAAGGTCGATATTTTGGGCGTCTATCTCTACAAAACCGCGTTCGCGTTCAACGATTTAGGCAAAGCAGCGGCGATCTCTGTGGTGCTGTTCGTGATCATCTTCGCGGTGATCCTGCTGACCAGAAAAAGGGTAAACCTCAATGGCAACAAATAAACGCGTCCTCAACCGTATTGGTTTTTATCTGGGGCTGGCGGTGTTTCTGGTCATCACGCTGTTTCCGTTCTTCGTGATGCTCATGACGTCGTTTAAGAGTGCGAAAGAGGCGATATCGCTTAGCCCGACCATTTTGCCGCAGGCGTGGACGCTGCAGCATTACGTCGACATCTTTAATCCGCTGATTTTTCCGTTTGTGGACTATTTCAGAAACAGCATGGTGGTGTCGCTGACCTCCTCGGTGATTGCCGTGTTTCTCGGCACGCTGGGGGCTTACGCTCTGTCCAAACTGCGGTTTAAGGGGCGCACGACGATCAACGCGAGTTTTTATACCGTCTACATGTTCTCCGGGATATTGCTGGTGGTGCCGCTGTTCAAAATCATCACTGCCCTTGGGATCTACGACACCGAGCTGGCGCTGATTATCACCATGGTGACCCAAACGTTACCGACAGCGGTGTTCATGCTGCGCAGCTATTTCGACACCATCCCGGACGAAATCGAAGAAGCCGCGATGATGGACGGCCTGAACCGCCTGCAAATCATCTTTCGCATCACCGTACCGCTGGCGATTTCCGGGCTGGTATCGGTGTTTGTCTACTGCTTCATGGTGGCGTGGAACGACTACCTGTTTGCGTCCATTTTCCTGTCCAGCGCCAGCAATTTCACCTTGCCGGTCGGGCTGAACACGCTCTTTAGCACACCTGATTATATCTGGGGTCGCATGATGGCGGCATCGCTGGTGACGGCACTTCCGGTGGTCATCATGTACGCCCTGTCTGAACGTTTTATTAAAAGTGGTTTGACCGCCGGGGGCGTGAAGGGCTGAGGCGGCCAATTTTAACAAGGAGTCAGTCATGAAAAAGTTAGTTGCGACAGCGCCGCGCGTGGCGGCGCTGGTGGAATATGAAGATCGTCCGGTTGCTGGTCATGAAGTGAAAATTCGCGCCCGCTTCGGCGCGCCGAAACACGGTACCGAAGTGGTGGATTTCCGCGCCGCCAGTCCGTTTATCGATGAAGAGTTCAACGCGGAGTGGCAGATGTTTACCCCGCGTGAAGAGGGCGCCGCGCGCGGGATCGAATTCGGTAAGTTCCAGCTCGGGAACATGATCGTCGGCGACATTATTGAATGCGGTGCTGACGTCATGGAATACCAGCCCGGCGATCGCGTCTGCTGCTATGGCCCGCTGCAGGAGACGGTTATCGTCAACGGGGTGAACAACTACAAGCTGCGCAAAATGCCGCAGGGCGCCTCCTGGAAAAACGCCGTTTGCTACGATCCGGCGCAGTTCGCCATGAGCGGCGTGCGCGATGCCAACGTCCGCGTGGGCGACTTTGTGGTGGTGGTCGGTCTGGGGGCCATCGGACAGATAGCGATCCAGCTGGCGAAAAAAGCCGGTGCGTCAGTCGTCATCGGCGTCGATCCTATCGAACACCGCTGTGAGATCGCCCGCCGTCATGGTGCGGACCACTGCCTGAACCCTATCGGCACGGACGTCGGTCTGGAAATCAAAAAGCTGACCGGGAAGCAGGGCGCGGACGTGATCATCGAGACTAGCGGCTTTGCAGATGCCCTCCAGTCCGCGCTGCGCGGCCTCGCCTACGGCGGCACCATCTCCTACGTTGCGTTCGCGAAACCGTTCGCGGAAGGCTTCAATCTGGGGCGCGAAGCGCACTTTAACAACGCGAAGATTGTCTTCTCCCGCGCGTGCAGCGAGCCAAACCCGGACTACCCGCGCTGGAGCCGCAAGCGTATTGAAGAGACCTGCTGGGAACTGCTGATGAACGGTTATCTGAATTGTGACGATCTGATCGACCCGGTCGTGACCTTCTCTACCTGCGCTGAAAGCTATATGAAATATGTCGATCGGCATCCGGAACTGAGCATCAAAATGGGCGTCACTTTTTAAGCTAAGGAGAGCAAATCATGAAAATTGCAACACAGAACCAGGCCTTTTTCCCGGCCAACATCATGGAAAAATTCGAGTACATCAAAGCGATGGGTTTTGATGGCTATGAAATTGACGGCAGGCTGCTGGTGGAAAACCTCGCCGAGGTGAAGGCGGCGATTAAGGCCACCGGTCTGCCGGTAACGACGGCCTGCGGCGGATACGATGGCTGGATCGGCGACTTCATCGAAGAGCGCCGTCTGAACGGGTTAAAGCAGATTGAACGCATTCTGGAAGCCCTGGCGGAAGTGGGCGGCAAGGGCATTATCGTGCCTGCAGCCTGGGGAATGTTTACCTTCCGTTTGCCGCCAATGACCTCACCACGCAGTCTCGAAGGAGACCGCAAAGCGGTGAGTGCGTCGCTGCGCTGGCTGGATGAGGTGGCCGCGCGCACCGGCACCACCGTCTACCTGGAGCCGCTGAACCGCTATCAGGACCACATGATTAACACCCTGGCAGACGCGCGTCGCTACATTGAAGAGAACCATCTCAAGCACGTGCAGACCATCGGCGATTTCTATCATATGAACATCGAAGAAGATTCGCTGACGGACGCGCTGCATCAGCATCGCGATCTGCTGGGCCATGTGCACATCGCGGATAACCACCGCTATCAGCCGGGCAGCGGCAGCCTCGATTTTGCCAGCCTGTTCGATCGGCTGCGTGCGGATAATTACCAGGGTTACGTGGTGTATGAGTGCCGCGTTCGCGCCGAGGATCCGGCTCGGGCATACCGGGATTCACTCACCTATCTGCGTAAATGCTAAGGATGACGAGCGTGATGAGTGCTTCTACACCTTCGCCTCTGCGCGTTGCCATCATTGGCGCCGGGCAGGTCGCGGATAAAGTGCACGCCTCGTATTACGCCACGCGCAGTGATGTTCAGATGGTGGCCGTCATGGACAGCCACCCTGAACAGGCTCGGGCGTTTGCGGAACGTCATGGTATTCCCTCGGTATGGCAGGATGCGCGAGACATGCTCGAGGCGGCGAAGCCGGATCTGGTGAGCGTCTGTTCGCCTAACCGGTTCCATTTCGAGCACGTCATGGCCGCGCTGGAAGCCGGCTGCCACGTGATGTGTGAAAAACCACCAGCGATGACGCCGCAGGAGGCCGACCGGATGCGCATGGCCGCACGCAGGGCAGGGAAAGTGCTGGCGTATGATTTTCACCATCGCTTTGCTCTCGATACGCAACTGCTGCGCGAGGCCGTGATGAAGGGAGCGCTGGGGGAGATTTATTACACCTCGGCGCAGGCGTTGCGGCGCTGCGGGGTTCCCGGCTGGGGCGTCTTTACCAACAAAACGCTCCAGGGCGGTGGGCCGCTGATTGATATCGGCATCCATATGCTCGATGCCGCGATGTACGTGCTGGGGTTCCCGGCGGTTAAGCGGGTGACGGCACACAGCTTTCAAAGGCTGGGCAACCGAAAAAGCAGCGGCCAGTTTGGCGAATGGGACCCGACGCAGTTTACCGTTGAGGATGCCCTGTTTGGCACGATTGAATTTTGCAACGGCGGCATTCTGCGCCTCGACACGTCGTTTGCGCTCCACATCCGCGAGCAGTCGATCATGAACGTCGCGTTCTGCGGGGAAAAGGCGGGGGCGACGCTGTTCCCGGCGCACATCTACCACGACGAAGCCGGAACTTTAGTCACCCTCTCGCAGCGTGAAGAGGCTGACGACCAGCGTCACAGGCGCAGCATGGATGCCTTCGTGCGCCATGTTCAGGGCGAGCCCGTCACGATCGCCGATGCAGAGCAGGGGCTGGTTATCCAGCAGCTTGTCGCCGCGCTGTATGAATCAGCAGAAACAGGGGAAAGCGTGACGTTATGCTAAACGTGTCTGTATTAACCGACCCGGGCTTTTGTCCACACAGCCTGGATAAATACGGCTCCATTATGGCCTGCGGTAACGGCTACATGGGGATCCGCGCTGCGCACGAAGAAGATTACACCCGGCAAACCAGAGGCATGTATCTTGCGGGGCTCTATCACCGGGCGGGGCGTAACGAGACCACTGAGCTCATCAATCTACCGGATATCATCGGTATGGATGTTGAGCTGGATGGCGTCAACTTCACGCTCCTGTCAGGCGATATTCTTGAGTGGCAGCGCGAGCTGGCGTTTGCCAATGGCGAACTTCGTCGCAGCGTCGTCTGGCGCGCGCCTGACGGAAAACGGTATCGGCTGGAGAGCCGACGTTTTGTGTCGCTGGACCAGCTACCCCTGGTGGCCATGCAGCTTTCGATCACCCCGCTTGATGCTGCCACGCAGGCCGTGCTGAAAACCGGCATTGATGCCACGCAAACGAACAGCGGCAGACAGCATCTGGATGAAATATCGGTCAGAGTGTTTGACCAGCAGTACATGCAGGGCGTGTATGAAACGCAGGACCGTGCGTCAGACGTTGTGATTTCGGCATTTTGTCAGCTCTCCGCGAAGAGCGACAGCTGCTTCACCGCCAAAAACCGTCGTCTCAGCGTTCATCATTCGCTTACGATCGCGAAGGGTGACACCGTCACGCTTGAGAAAATCGTTTGGGTGACCCACCGCAGTGATAAAGCGCTGTCGCAGGCGTCTTTCGCTCACAACGCGCTTGCCGATCTTAAGGTCTGTGCGGCAAGAGGCTATGACGCGCTGCTTGAGAGCTCATCGTATGCCTGGAAAGATGTCTGGCGTGACGCGCGGGTTGAGGTGGACTCTTTTGATCATCAGGATCAGATAGCGCTGGACTACGCCGTCTGGCATTTGACGGCCATGACGCCTGCCCATGATGAGCGAAGCAGCATCGCCGCCAAAGGGCTAACGGGAGAAGGGTACAAAGGCCACGTCTTCTGGGATACCGAAATTTTCCTGCTGCCTTTCCATCTCTTCACGCGTCCCCAAACCGCCCGAAGCCTGCTGCGCTATCGCTGGCTCAACCTGGCCGGGGCGCGGGAAAAAGCCCGTCGCAACGGCTGGCCCGGCGCGTTGTTCCCCTGGGAAAGCGCCGCCAGCGGTCAGGAAGAGACGCCAGAGTTCGCGGCTATCAACATCCGCACCGGCACGCGTCAGAAGGTGGCCTCCGCGCTGGCGGAACACCACATCGTGGCGGACATTGCCTGGGCCGTCGTCGCTTACTGGCAGGCGACGCACGATGATGCCTTTATGCGCAATGAAGGCCTGACGCTGCTGATGGAAACCGCTACGTTCTGGATGGGCCGCGCAACGGAAATCAACGATCGTCTCGAAATCCATGACGTCATCGGACCGGACGAATACACCGAGCATGTGAACAACAACGCTTACACCAACTACCTGGCCTGGCATAACGTTGCCTGCGCCCGCCGGTTTATGGCGATGTTTGGGCGGGAGGATGTTGGTTTTACGCAGAATGCCACACGGTTCCTGACGCGCCTGTGGCTGCCGGAAGCCGGTTCAGACGGCGTGATCCCGCAGGATGATACCTTCATGGCGAAGCCTGCCATTGACCTGAGCCGCTATAAAGCGAAGGCGGGCAAGCAGACCATTCTGCTCGATTATTCCCGTGCGGAAGTGAACGACATGCAGATCCTTAAGCAGGCTGACGTGGTGATGCTGACCTATCTGCTGCCGGAGCGGTTTACGCCGCAGCAGTGCGCCGCCAATCTGGCGTTCTACGAGCCCCGCACGATCCACGACTCTTCGCTGAGCAAGGCCATTCACGGGATTGTCACCGCCCGCTGTGGTGACACCGAAGGTGCCTACGCCTTCTGGCGTGATGGCGTCGCCATTGACCTTGGAGACGATCCCCACAGCTGCGATGACGGAATTCACGCCGCTGCGACCGGCGCAATCTGGTCCGGCGTCATTCAGGGCTTTGCCGGCATGCAGATAGTGGAAGGGGAGCTGCATCTTTCCCCACGGTTGCCAGCCCACTGGCGAAGACTGGCGTTCCCCCTGCGCTGGCGGAACGCAACGCTGCGCTTCACCTGTGAACGCGAGGTGCTAACCATTGTGACGTCGGCTCCGGTCACGCTGACGCTGTGGGGCAAAACGCTACGCGTCTCGGGACATCAGGTTTGCGCTTATAAGGACTTTCTTGCACCCATAAATGGGACCGCTACCACGGAGGGGCGCCATGACGCTTAAAGCCGTTGTATTCGATCTGGACGGTGTGATCACCGACACCGCACACCTCCATTTTCTGGCCTGGCGCGCGGTGGCGGAGGAAATCGGCATCACCATCGACGAGGTGTTTAACGAGCAGCTGAAGGGCATTAGCCGCATGGATTCCCTGCAGCGCATCCTGAAGCATGGCGGGAAAGAGGGGATGCTCAGCGATGAGCAGCGCCTCGCGCTGGCGACGAAAAAAAACGCGCGCTATGTGCAGTCTCTGGCGTCACTGACGGAGGATTCACTGCTGCCAGGCATTCGCAACCTCCTGGCAGATATACGTGCGGCGAACGTCAAAATTGGGCTCGCCTCCGTTTCCCTGAATGCCCCCGGCATATTGCGTGCCCTTGGCATTCAGCACGCTTTTGATTTTTGCGCCGATGCGTCCCTCATTATCTGTTCGAAGCCAGATCCGGAGATCTTCCTTGCCGCCTGTGCAGGCCTGAATGTCCGTCCTGAAGAGGCTATCGGCATCGAAGATGCCCCTGCGGGCGTCGAGGCGATCAACGCCGCGGGAATGCTATCGGTTGGGATTGGATCTGGCTTGAAACATGCGGGATTACAACTTCATTCAACGCGGGAACTGACCTGGACACGCCTGACCGAGTTTTGGGCATCCCGGGCGTATTGATAAGGAATTAACAATGGCTCAACTGTCTCTGAAACACATTCAGAAAATCTATGATAACCAGGTCCACGTGGTGAAGGATTTCAATCTCGAAATCGACGATAAGGAGTTTATCGTCTTCGTCGGGCCTTCTGGCTGCGGTAAGTCCACAACGCTGCGCATGATTGCCGGTCTGGAGGAGATCAGCGCGGGGGAACTGGTTATTGACGGGGTTTGCATGAACGACGTGCCCGCCAAATCTCGCGATATCGCCATGGTGTTCCAGAACTATGCGCTTTACCCGCATATGACGGTCTACGACAACATGGCGTTTGGCCTGAAGATGCAAAAGATTGCGCCTGCGGTTATCGAAGAACGCGTTAACTGGGCGGCACAGATCCTCGGGTTACGCGAGTACCTTAAGCGCAAGCCAGGCGCGCTGTCCGGCGGTCAGCGTCAGCGCGTGGCGCTGGGCAGGGCGATAGTGCGGGAAGCGGGCGTGTTCCTGATGGATGAACCGCTCTCCAACCTTGATGCCAAGCTTCGCGTGCAGATGCGGGCTGAAATCAGCAAGCTGCACCAGAAGCTCAACACCACGATGATTTACGTAACCCACGATCAAACGGAAGCCATGACGATGGCGACCCGCATCGTGATCTTAAAAGACGGCATTATTCAGCAGGTCGGCGCACCGAAGCAGGTATACAACGAACCGGCAAATATGTTTGTCGCGGGGTTCATCGGCTCGCCGGCCATGAACTTTGTTCGTGGCGCTATCGACGACCGCTATTTCGTCACGGAAACGCTGCGTCTGGCGATCCCGGAAGACAAGCTCGCGTCACTGCATGCCGCAGGGTATCAGCGTAAAGCCGTGGTCTTTGGGATCCGCCCAGAAGATATTCTTACTCTGCAGAACAGCGGTGAGAATATCGGGGCGAAAGTCAGCGTAGCCGAACTGACCGGTGCGGAGTTTATGCTTTACGCCACGGTTGGCGGCCATGAGCTGGTTGTTCGCGCGGGTGCCGCGAATGATTATGCCGCAGGGAACAGTATCGGCATCCAGTTCGATATGAATAAGTGCCATTTCTTCGACGCTGAAACCGAAGCGGCTATTAGATAAGAAAGGTGTTCGCCGGAAATACCTATTTCCGGTTTTTTGTTTGTTACTTATAAAGGGAATATTTGATGAGTACTCTACTAAAAAGTGCTGCGCTCGTGCTGTGCGCAGGGGTTAGCTGCGCACAAGCATCAGAAACAGCTAAGCAGTGGGCGTTTAATATTGGTGCGATGTATGAAATTGAAAACGTCGAAGGACAGGGAGAGGATAAAGACGGATTATATGAACCCTCCGTGTGGTTTAATGCAACCTGGGATGCCTGGACAATCTCGCTCGCAATGTATCAGGAAGGGCCCGTTGATTACAGCAGCATGACCCGCGGGACCTATTTCGATCGTCCTGAAGTTGAATTACGCTATCGTTTTATCGGCACCGATGATTTTACTTTCGGTCTGACCGGCGGTTTCCGTAATTATAGCTATCACTTTAAAGATGAACACGGCGCCAGAGACGGCAGCGCAAATATGCAGCGCTATAAAATTCAGCCTGACTGGGATATTAAATTAACCGACGACTGGCGCTTTGGCGGCTGGTTTGCCATGTACCAGTTTGCCAACGACCTGGCAAAAACCGGCTATGCTGACAGCCGCGTCGAAACGGAAACGGGCTTTACCTGGACGCTTAACGAAACCTTTGCAGCTAAAGTAAATTACTATTTAGAGCGCGGTTTCAACATGGACGGTTCCCGTAATAACGGCGAGTTTTCTACTCAGGAAATTCGTGCCTATCTGCCCATTTCGTTAGGCCAGACCACCCTGACGCCTTATACCCGTCTGGGGCTGGATCGCTGGACGAACTGGGACTGGCAGGACGATCCTGAGCGTGAAGGGCACGATTTCAACCGACTCGGTCTTCTCTACGCTTACGATTTCAACAATGGTTTATCCATGACGCTGGAGTACGCCTATGAATGGGAAAATCATGACGAAGGTAAAAATGACCGCTTCCACTATGCGGGCGTCGGGGTAAATTACGCGTTCTGACCGTAAATTCCAGGGGCGAACGGCCCCTGGTTTTAGCGCAGAGAGGCCGCCAGCAGAAAGTGGGTATCAACAAGCACTTTTCGCGGGACGGGATGGCCCGCAATGCGTCTGAACAGAAGATCGCTGCTCTCTTCCCCGAGCTTTCGGATGGGGATATCAAAGCCGCCCGGGGCGGGGGTTAAAACGAGAGACAGCATCGGGTCACTGTATCCGGCTATCACCACCTGCTCTGGGATCATCAGATTCAACTCATCCGCCGCGCGATAAAGGCTGAGAAGCTTCATGCTGTCGGTCGCAAATACCGCATCAGGCGGCGTGGGCGAGGACAACAATTCCAGCGCCACCGTCAGCGCACTTTCATGGGTATAACCGCCATCCCTGATCCACTCGGGGTTAATGGCAATATGATGCTTTTCCAGGCTGGCCTTATAGCCCGCCAGACGATCGATTGAAACATGATAATCAAGCGGCGCATGCAGGCAGGCAATTTTACGGCGACCGTTTTTAATAAAGGTCTCGGTGAGCGTGGCGCTGTCATGAAAATTATCCGTGTCGACGGAATAAATATTCTGGTATTCACCTTCGACTTTGCCGATAACCACGATCGGTACGCCATACGCATCCAGCGTGGTAAAAAAGGATTCATTTGCCGGTGAACTCAGCATAATGATCCCTTTGATCATCTTCTGCTTTATTTTACTCACGCATTTCAGCAGATCGTCTTCGCTGCTTTTTGACGTTTGTAAAATAACATCAAATCCTTCTTCTTCCGCTTTTGCCGTAATGGCGTGAAGCACATCGGAGAAAAACGGATTGCCGGCAGTGGTTTTGGTGGAGCGGGTTGAAATAACCATAATGGCATCGAAGCCTGACGTCGTCAGGGCGCGGGCCAGTTTGTTGGGCTGATAATTTAATTCGTCAATCGCCTTCAGCACTTTGTCCCGTGCTTCGGGAGAAATATTCGTTTGTTTATTCAGAACGCGGGAAACGGTTGATTTCGATACGCCCGCAACCCGTGCGATATCATAGATGGTGGGTGACATACACCTTACTCACTCCGGACTGACAGCAATGTCGTTCATCTTACTGGAGAGAAAACGGCAATAGCAATAAATAAGAATTGATAATCAACGATCTGCCCCCATTTATTGTATTCTGAAACGATGCATTCAAGGCTTCCAGGCAACGAAGGACGGCGATGAAGCGACTTAAAAACGAAATCAATTCACTGGTGAACCGTGGCGTCGATCGTCATCTGCGTCTGGCCGTGACGGGGCTAAGCCGCAGCGGTAAGACGGCGTTTATCACCGCGATGGTAAACCAGCTCCTGAACCTCCACGCCGGGGCGCGTCTGCCGTTACTGAGCGCGGTTCGCGAAGAGCGCCTGCTGGGCGTTAAGCGCGTCCCGCAGCGTGATTTTGGTATTCCCCGTTTCACCTATGACGAAGGGCTGGCGCAGCTCTATGGCGACCCCCCTATGTGGCCGACGCCGACGCGAGGGGTGAGTGAAATTCGCCTTGCGCTACGTTTTCGCTCGAATGAATCCCTGATGCGCCACTTCAAGGATACCTCCACCCTGTATCTTGAGATCGTCGATTACCCCGGCGAATGGCTGCTCGATTTGCCAATGCTGGCGCAGGATTACCTCAGCTGGTCCCGGCAGATGACGGGGCTGTTGCAGGGGCAGCGCGCCGGGTGGTCGGCTAAATGGCGACAGCTCTGCGAGGGCCTGGACCCGCTTGCGCCCGCCGATGAAAACCGCCTGGCGGCCATTGCCGGGGCGTGGACGGACTATTTGCATCAGTGCAAGCAGGAGGGGCTGCACTTCATCCAGCCGGGGCGTTTTGTGTTGCCGGGTGATTTAGCGGGCGCGCCCGCGCTGCAGTTCTTCCCGTGGCCGGACGTGGATGGGGTGGGCGAGTCGACGCTGGCGCAGGCGGACAAACATACGAACGCCGGGATGCTGCGCGAGCGTTACCATTACTACTGCGAAAAGGTGGTCAAAGGATTCTATAAAAATCACTTTTTACGCTTCGATCGCCAGATAGTGCTGGTGGATTGTCTGCAGCCGCTCAACAGCGGGCCGCAGGCATTCAACGATATGCGCCTCGCGCTGACGCAGCTGATGCAAAGTTTTCACTACGGGCAGCGGACGCTGTTTCGCCGTCTGTTCTCACCGGTGATCGACAAACTGCTTTTTGCGGCCACCAAGGCCGATCACGTCACGGTCGACCAGCATGCCAATATGGTATCGCTGCTGCAGCAGCTGGTGCAGGACGCCTGGCAAAACGCCGCCTTCGAAGGGATCGGCATGGATTGCCTTGGGCTCGCGTCCGTCCAGGCGACGCAAAGCGGGCTGATTGACCTCAACGGCGAGAAAATACCGGCGCTGCGCGGCAACCGGCTCAGCGACGGCGAACCGCTCACCGTCTATCCGGGCGAAGTGCCTGCGCGGCTGCCGGGTCAGGCCTTCTGGCAGAACCAGGGCTTCCAGTTTGAAGCCTTCCGCCCGCAGGCAATGAGCGTCGACAGGCCCTTACCGCACATCCGTCTGGATGCGGCGCTGGAGTTTTTGATTGGAGATAAATTGCGATGACGGAACCGTTAAAACCGCGCATAGACTTTACCGGAACGCTTGAGCAGAACCCTCAGGAGGCGTTCAAAACGGCGCAGACGTTCAGCGGTACTCAGGCCGATAATTTCGCCCCTGCGCTGCAGGACGAGCCCGCTGTTGAGGACGGTCCGGCAGAGGCTGTCGTGGACGCCGCGCTGCGTCCAAAACGCAGCCTGTGGCGTCGGATGGTCACCGCCGGTCTGGCGCTGTTTGGCGCAAGCGTGGTTGGGCAGGGCGTGCAGTGGACGATGAATGCCTGGCAAACGCAGGACTGGGTGGCGCTGGGCGGATGCGCCGCGGGTGCGCTGATTGTGGGGGCAGGCGTCGGTTCGGTTGCCACCGAGTGGCGTCGGCTCTGGCGTTTGCGACAGCGCGCGCACGAGCGTGACGAAGCGCGGGATCTGCTTCACAGCCACGGGACCGGCAAAGGTCGCGCATTTTGTGAAAAGCTGGCCAGCCAGGCCGGCATCGATCAGTCTCATCCGGCGCTTCAGCGCTGGTATGCCGCCATCCATGAAACCCAGAATGACCGGGAAGTGGTGACGCTCTACTCCCATATGGTACAGCCGGTGCTGGATGCCCAGGCGCGGCGCGAAATTAGCCGTTCAGCGGCGGAATCCACCCTGATGATTGCCGTCAGCCCGCTGGCGCTGGTCGATATGGCTTTTATCGCCTGGCGTAATCTGCGCCTGATCAACCGTATCGCGAACCTTTACGGTATTGAGTTGGGTTACTACAGCCGGATCAGATTGTTTAAGCTGGTCCTGCTCAATATCGCCTTTGCCGGGGCGAGCGAGCTGGTGCGCGAAGTGGGCATGGACTGGATGTCGCAGGATCTGGCGGCGCGCCTTTCAGCCCGTGCAGCCCAGGGGATCGGCGCGGGATTGCTGACGGCGCGTTTGGGGATAAAAGCGATGGAGGTCTGCCGTCCGCTGCCGTGGATTGACGGCGATAAGCCCCGTCTGGGGGATTTTCGACGCGAACTTATCGGCCAGCTCAAAGAGACGCTCAATAAAAAACCGGCTCCCTGAGGTTTTGTTCACTAATCGTGCTGGCTGTCAATATTTCTTGACAGCCATCTTCCGGATCACCGTGTTCTGACATATCATTTTACTGTTATTGGCTTAAAACGGTGAATTTCCCATGCGTCTTGAAGTCTTCTGTGAGGACCGTCTCGGTCTGACCCGCGAATTACTCGATCTTCTTGTTTTACGTAGCATTGATTTACGTGGCATTGAGATCGACCCTGTCGGGCGAATTTACCTCAATTTTGCCGAAATTGAATTTAATACCTTCAGCAGCCTGATGGCGGAAATCCGCCGTATCGCTGGCGTTACGGATGTCCGCACCATTCCCTGGATGCCCTCCGAGCGCGAGCACCTGGCGCTGAGCGCGCTGCTGGAAGCCATGCCGGAGCCGTTCCTCTCCCTGGATCTGAAAAGCAAAGTTGAGCGCGTTAACCACGCAAGCTGCCAGCTTTTCGCCCAGAGCCAGGAGAAGCTGAGCAATCATCATGCCGCGCAGCTGATCCCCGGCTTTAACTTCCAGCGCTGGCTGGACAGCAACCCGCAGAACACGCACAGCGAGCATGTGGTGATCAACGGGCAGAATTTCCTGATGGAGATCACGCCGGTCTATCTGAAAGGGGAAGGGAATACCCGCGTGCTGACCGGGGCGGTGATCATGCTGCGCTCGACGCTACGCATGGGTCGCCAGCTGCAAAACATTTCCAGCCAGGACGTGGGAGCCTTTAGCCAGATTATTGCCGTCAGCCCGAAAATGCGCCACGTGGTGGATCAGGCGCGCAAGCTTGCCAGCCTGACCGCGCCGCTGCTGATTACCGGCGATACCGGCACCGGGAAGGACCTGCTGGCGCACGCCGTCCATCTGGCAAGCCCGCGTGCGGCTAAGCCTTATCTGGCCCTTAACTGCGCCTCTATTCCGGAAGATGCCGTTGAAAGCGAGCTGTTTGGCCACGCGCCGGAAGGCAAGAAAGGGTTCTTCGAACAGGCCAACGGCGGCTCCGTGCTGCTGGACGAGATCGGCGAAATGTCGCCGCGTATGCAGGCTAAGCTTCTGCGCTTCCTGAACGACGGTACGTTCCGCCGCGTCGGTGAGGATCACGAAGTGCATGTGGACGTGCGCGTCATCTGCGCCACCCAGAAAAACCTGGTGGAGCTGGTGCAAAAGGGGATCTTCCGCGAGGATCTCTATTATCGCCTCAACGTCCTGACGCTGAATATTCCGCCGCTGCGCGATTGCCCGCAGGACATCATGCCGCTGACGGAGCTGTTCGTCGCCCGCTTCGCCGACGAGCAGGGGGTGCCGCGTCCGAAGCTGTCCGCCGATCTCGGCACGGTGCTCATGCGCTACGGCTGGCCGGGCAACATTCGTCAGCTCAAAAACGCCGTTTATCGCGCGCTGACCCAGCTTGAAGGCTATGAGCTGCGTCCGCAGGATATCCTGTTGCCGGATTACGACGCCGGTACGGTATCGGTAGGCGAAGAGGCGATGGAAGGGTCGCTGGACGATATCACCAGCCGTTTCGAACGCTCGGTGCTGACCCAGCTGTACCGCAGCTACCCCAGCACCCGCAAGCTGGCAAAACGCCTTGGCGTCTCGCACACCGCGATCGCGAATAAGCTGCGCGAGTACGGTTTGAACCATAAGAAAGGTGATGAATAACAAAAAGCCTCTGTAAAGAGGCTTTTGGCTTTCGGTTTATTCCTTCGCCATCGGCGTGTTAATGATTTCCGTTTTTGTCTCGCCCTGAATAGACGCAATCCTGCTTTCGACCTCTTTCACCTGCTGCGGGCTATGCAGCAGGGTATAGGTCAGATCAAACTGCGCGCTGGCACCTGGCTGCAGCTGCTTAACCCGCTTCTGCTCGCGTTCAATGGTGACGGGGTAGGCGTAGCTGGTGCCCGGCTCAATGCCCGTGACATAACCCTGCTTCAGGGTGTCGGTATTTTTCCATAAGGTCAGCACGGGCAGCTGGCGGGTATCAAACTGGATTGACGCCCCTTTATCTCCGGCTTTATTGACCACCGCCGCAAGCGTCTCGTGGTTATTGTCCGCGAGCGGCTGAATGTTAAAGACCATCTCATCAAAGCCTTTTGTCGGCCCGGCATAGGTTTGCCAGTCGTTAACGCCCGCTTTGGCGTAGTCGTTGAATGGGCTCACGCTGACCGCTGGCGCAAGGAAGCGGGCGCCTTCTTCGAGGATCGGCGTCCCGAAGTTGCTGTGATAGATGATTTGGTAATCATGAGGGTAATCGGCGTGGTTGGTCAGCACATCGTGCAGGCTGAACCGGTTGGTACCGGGCACGTAGCGCAGTTCGGTCATGGTTTGCAGATCCGCTTTTTTGAACGTGCTCTCCTTGATTAAACCCCGTACGCGGATCTCATGCGGAGCGGCATCCGCCACTTCAACCTCCACCTGCGACACCGGCGTATTACCGGCCCGGCCATGAAGGGTATAAATTTGCCCGTCCGCGGTAACCGGGTGTCCCGTCCACTCATAGCCACAACGCACCATCATCTCGTTGAAACCATCCAGCCAGCCGAGACCGTTGCGGCTTTCAAGATTGATATAGGCCGGGTTAACGACCTCTTTAACCGGAGAATTCCAGCCCAGCCGGGTGCCAAATCCTTCCACGTGCAGAATGTTCATGCCGCGAGTCGGGCTTAGGGTAATGGTCAGGCCATCTTTGCTGGTAATAATGATGACTTTGCTGCCTTCCTGCTTACCGCCGTGCAGAACCTTTTGCTCAATGCTGAACGTATTATCCTTAACGTTCAGCTCCTCGCTGGAAATCTTCCAGTTTCCTTTCTCTACGCTGCTTTCAGCGCTTGTCAGCACCCAGGTTTTAGCCGCTGCATGGCCAGAAATCAGGACAGCGAGGAGCGTAAACGCGAATTTGATCTTCATATTTTATCCTTTTTGCTGAAACGATTATTTTCTTTCGTAAGCCAATCTAATGTTTAGGCAAAAAGGGAAATGTGATGGGCTTCACTGGGGGTGAAAATAGGGAATTTTAACGATTATTATGCGTTATCGATCACGATAACATTACATCTTATCTTACCTATTGCATGATTAATGTGATTTTCGAGCATTTATGCTTTAACGATTCAGCATTGATGAAATAAAAAACCCCGCCGTGGCGAGGTTGCGAATAAGCTGTATAGAATGCTAAGGACTTATTATGCTTTCAGCACGTCCAGCGCGGCAGCATAGTCCGGCTCGGTGGTGATTTCGTTAACCAGTTCGCTGAACAGAACGGTGTCGTTCTCATCAAGAACCAGTACAGCACGTGCTGCCAGACCCTTCAGCGGGCCTTCCGCGATGCTGACGCCGTATTTCTCGAGGAAATCAGCGCTGCGCAGGGTGGAAAGGGTGATGACGTTGCTCAGGCCTTCGGCACCGCAGAAACGGGACTGGGCAAACGGCAGGTCAGCGGAAATGCACAGCACAACGGTGTTGTCCATCTCGGTCGCCAGCTGGTTGAATTTACGCACGGATGCGGCACACACGCCGGTATCAATGCTTGGGAAAATGTTCAGCACTTTGCGTTTGCCCGCAAACTGAGCCAGTGTGACGTCAGACAGATCTTTAGCCACCAGGGTAAAAGCCTGCGCTTTGCTGCCAGCCTGCGGAATGGAACCTGCTACAGCAACCGGGTTGCCCTGGAAATGAACGAGTTGTGACATAGATATCTTCCTGTTTACATATAGTTAACGTCGAGGCTAGTGTATGCCATCAGCGGATAACACGGCAAACCAAATTTTTCGCCTTTACGGGCCGCAAGGAGTCAGTGATGAGAAGCGTTAAGGTCTATGAAGAAGCCTGGCCATTGCATACCCCGTTTGTGATCTCCCGCGGCAGCCGAAGCGAAGCCAGCGTGGTCGTGGTTGAAATCGAAGACGAGGGTGTGAAAGGCGTCGGGGAATGCACGCCTTACCCGCGTTATGGGGAAAGCCTTGCCTCGGTGATGGCGCAGATCATGACCCTAGTGCCTGACCTGCAAAAAGGGCTCACGCGGGAGGCGCTGCAGCAGCGTTTGCCTGCCGGGGCGGCGCGCAACGCCATCGACTGTGCGCTCTGGAGCCTTGAGGCCGCCAGGCGGCAGCAATCCCTGCCGTCCCTGCTGGGCGTGGCGCTGCCCGCATCGGTCGTGACGGCGCAAACGGTCGTAATTGGTGAGCCGGAGCAGATGGCCGCCAGCGCTAAAGCGCTCTATGACGCCGGCGCCACGGTGCTAAAAGTGAAGCTCGACGACCGCCTGATCAGCGAGCGGATGGTCGCCATTCGCTCGGCGGTGCCCGCTGCCACGCTGATTGTCGACGCCAACGAGTCGTGGCATCCCGAAGGGCTGGCCGCGCGATGCCAGCTGCTGGCCGACCTGGGCGTGGCGATGCTGGAGCAGCCTCTGCCTGCTAAGGACGATGCGGCGCTGAAGAATTTTATCCATCCGTTGCCCGTGTGCGCGGATGAGAGCTGCCACACCCGCGAGAGTCTGAGCGAGCTGAAGGGCAGCTATGACATGGTCAACATCAAGCTCGACAAGACCGGCGGGCTGACGGAGGCGCTGGCCCTGGCGGCGGAAGCGCAGGCGCAGGGCTTCGCCCTGATGCTGGGATGCATGCTCTGCACATCCCGGGCAATCGGCGCGGCGCTGCCGCTGGTCAATCAGGTCCGCTTCGCGGATCTGGATGGCCCGACCTGGCTGGCAGTTGACGTTTCACCTGCGCTGAATTTCACCAGCGGCGTGCTTCATCTTTGAGGCTGCCAGCGCAGAAGCTCCACCATCGCTTTTAGGTATTTTTCGCTGGCTTCGTCGGAGGAAATCGGCGGGAATTCAGCGGTGATGCACGGCAGGCTTAAATCGGCACACCAGCTTCCGAACGAGCCCGGCGTTTCATACCCTACGCTGGTGACGAGCGGCAGAGCGAATGCCCCGGCCAGCCACTCGCCAAGGTCGGAGTGGCGCGGATCTTCAATGCAGGCCAGCGGATCGTGGAAGGAGACAATCCATGCGGGGTGGATCTTATGGATAAGCTGGCAAAGCGCCTGCGTTTCTGGCTCCGAGCCGGGCTTGTCTCCCGTGAGCAGCACCACGTCCCGCTCTTCGGCGGAGCTGTTCCAGCGATACACCGTTTCTCCGGCGCGCCAGTTTGCCGCCGGGAAATTACGGTTCAGGTCGACTCCCCGCGCATTCGCGCGTAACCCAAGCTGACAGCCATCCGGATTGACGGCAAGAATCACGTGATGACGCCGCAGTGATGGCGTCAGCGTCCGCAGCGCGCACGAGAGCGTGACGACAGACGAGTTCTCATCGCCGTGGGTGCCGGCAATAATCAGACCGCTGTCGCGATCGGCATCGGGCGCCGGGAACCAGATTAGCGATGCGCCTAAAAATGAGCGGCCATATTGCTCCGCGCCCGGTGGAAAGGCGCCGCGTTCCGCGCGTGGTCGGGTGGTTGCCATACGAAATCCTGATTAAGAAGTCTCTACTGGCAGTGTTGTGCAAAACACGCGGTTAATCAAATAGTTTCCTTGGTGGCTCAGAATTGCCTCAAATCACTATTCCTGACGAAGGTATTTGCATTTCTCTGTTTCGAAACAAATAATTACGCATCTGCTTGTTACCTGAATTCATTAAAGGGGATCTTATGAAGCATCCTGTTTCGCGTCTCTGCGCTGCACTGTTCCTGTGCGGACTTTCTACACTCTCGTACGCGGCTGACGTGCCCCAGGGCACGGTACTGGCGCAAAAACAGGAGCTGGTCAGGCATATTAAAGATGAACCGGCTTCGCTCGATCCGGCAAAAGCGGTGGGTTTACCCGAGATTCAGGTGATCCGCGATCTTTTTGAAGGGCTGGTCAATCAGAACGAGAAGGGGGAACTGACCCCGGGCGTGGCGACGCGCTGGCAGAGCAACGATAACCGTATCTGGACGTTCATCCTGCGTGACGATGCGAAATGGTCGGACGGTACGCCCGTCACCGCACAGGATTTTGTTTACAGCTGGCAGCGTCTGGTAGACCCGAAAACCACTTCTCCGTTTGCCTGGTTTGCGGCGCTGGCGGGCATCAGCAACGCGCAGGCGATTATCGATGGCAAAGCGGCGCCCGACACGCTGGGCGTGACGGCGGTGGATGCCAGAACGTTACGCGTTCAGCTGGACAAACCGCTACCGTGGTTCAGCAACCTGACGGCAAACTTTGCCTTCTATCCGGTGCAAAAAGCGAACGTTGAAAGCGGGAAAGAGTGGACGCGTCCCGGAGCGCTGGTGGGGAATGGCGCCTACGTCCTGAACGATCGCGTGGTGAATGAAAAACTGGTTGTCGTGCCCAATACCCACTACTGGGACAATGCGAAAACTGTCCTGCAAAAGGTGACCTTCATTCCGATTAACCAGGAATCGTCCGCCACCAAACGCTATCTGGCAGGGGATATTGATATTACCGAATCGTTCCCCAAAAACATGTATCAGAAGCTGCTGAAGGACATTCCGGGACAGGTGTATACGCCGCCTCAGCTCGGGACCTATTACTACGCGTTTAATACGCAAAAGGGACCGACGGCCGACTCCCGCGTGCGTCTGGCGCTGAGTATGACGATCGATCGCCGCATTATGGCGGAAAAGGTATTAGGAACCGGTGAAAAACCGGCCTGGCATTTCACCCCCGACGTGACGGCGGGCTTCACGCCTGAACCTTCACCGTTCGAGCAGATGTCCCAGCAGGAGCTGAACGCTCAGGCGAAAACCCTGCTCCAGGCCGCAGGCTATGGCCCTCAGCGCCCGCTGAAGCTGACCCTGCTGTACAACACCTCGGAAAACCACCAGAAGATCGCCATTGCGGTGGCGTCGATGTGGAAGAAAAATCTCGGTGTGGATGTCAAACTGCAAAACCAGGAGTGGAAAACCTATATCGACAGCCGTAATACCGGCAATTTCGACGTGATCCGCGCATCATGGGTAGGCGATTACAATGAGCCGTCAACCTTCTTGTCGCTGCTGACCTCAACCCACAGCGGCAACATCTCGCGTTTCAACGACCCGGCTTACGATAAGATTATCCACCAGGCGACGCTGGAAACCACGGCGAAAGCGCGTAATACGGACTACAACATGGCGGAGAAGATCCTCATGGAGAAAGCGCCTATTGCGCCCATTTACCAGTACACCAACGGCCGCCTGATCAAGCCCTGGGTGAAAGGCTATCCCATTACTAACCCGGAAGATGTGGCGTATAGCCGGACGATGTATATAGAGAAGCACTAGCGGACAGGGAATTATTGTTAAGGTAAGATTACTTCTGTCACACACTGAACTGGCGCGAAACCCGGCGCCAGTTGCTCTTTCAGATCCTCTACCGCAACCGCAAAAACCGGTTCTTATCAGACGAAACTCACTGCCGATATTTCCCTGACGATTCAAAAACAACATAACTGGCAAAAATTGCCTGAGTTGAACATCGCCGTCTACACTTGAACAAAATAATATCTTGTGTACTGCATATTTAATATAACCAGTCACGTCAGTGAGGTCACTATGTCTTTCACTAACAGCGAGTTGCGTGAGCTTGTCGAAACACAGTTAAAATATACGTTGTGCGTTGACGTGAACAAGGCTACCAACGGCGATATATTCAATGCGGTGGCGCTGGCCGTGCGGTATTTTCAGCAAGATCGCTTTCTCGAGAGTCAGGCCCGGCAATCCGCGGAAAAGAAAAAACGCGTTTATTATATCTCGATGGAATTTTTACTCGGGCAATCATTGCGCAACAACCTGATGAACATGAACTTGCTGGAGGATATGCGTCAGGCTGTCAATGACCTTGGATTTGATTTCGATTCTATTTTTGATGAAGAGCCCGATGCCGCGCTTGGAAATGGCGGGCTAGGGCGCCTGGCAGCCTGCTTTATTGATTCTATGGCCACGTTAGACCTTGCGGCATCGGGGCACGGTATCAAATACGAATATGGTCTGTTCAGGCAATCTTTTCAGAATGGACAGCAGGTTGAACATCCGGACGACTGGCATTCCATGCGCTCGCCCTGGCTCGTTGAACATCATAGCCAGGCAATGCTGATCCCCATCGGGGGTTATATCGAGCATGCAGATGATGCTGAGGGACATTATAACCCGATGTGGATGGGGTGGAATACCATCGTGGGTATCCCGAATGACTATTTCGTTTCTGGCTACAGGGGGAGCACCACGAATAAACTTCGATTATACAGTGCTGTCGCCTCTAATTCTTTCAATATTCATATTTTCAACCACGGTGATTATATCAAAGCGGTGAGTGAAAAAATCGCCTCCGAAAATATATCAAAAATACTCTATCCTTCTGATGAGGTCCTTTCCGGTAAAGAGCTGCGGCTGACGCAGGAGTATTTTCTCGTTGCTTGTACCTTGCGGGATATATTTCGGGAATACGCTGAGACTGGCACCGACATTTCGTTACTGCCACATCACGTGGCTATCCAGTTAAATGATACCCATCCCGCGCTGGCCGTTGTCGAGTTGATGCGGATACTGGTGGATGAACATAGCCTTCCCTGGGAGCAGGCCTGGGATCTCACCCAGCGAACCTGTGCCTACACGAACCACACCCTGATGCCAGAGGCCCTGGAAACCTGGCCAGTAGCGTTGTTTGAAAAACTGCTGCCGCGTCACTTGCAGATTATTTTTGAGATTAACCACCGTTTCCTGGAGGATGTCGCCGCCCGCTGGCCGGACGAACCGCACCTGCTTTCCTCCTTATCTCTCTTTTCGGGGGATAACGATAAAAGTATCAGGATGGCAAATTTGGCCATCGTCGGGAGCCACCGCGTGAACGGGGTAGCAAAGCTCCATTCCGAGCTTATCAAAACACACCTGGTACCTGATTTTTACTTCATTACGCCCGATAAGTTCATCAATCAGACCAACGGGATCACGCCGCGCAGGTGGTTGCAGCAGGCTAACCCAAATCTTGCTGCGTTTCTGAATCAGCAGATAGGTACCCGATGGCCGACGGATTTACATCTGCTCCGCCAGCTGGAGAAGCATGCGGATGATACGGGGGCGATCGATCGCATCCGCAGTATTAAATTCAAAAACAAATCCACGCTGAGCGATATTGTTTCACAGCGCTATGGGATCATGCTGGATCCGATGGCGATGTTTGATTGCCAGGTTAAACGCATACATGAATACAAGCGTCAGCTTCTGAATATTTTACACGTCATTTCTCTCTATCTCGATATCAAAGAAAATGGGAGAACGATAGCGCCTAAGGTGCATATCTTCGCAGGTAAAGCGGCACCCGGTTATCGAATGGCAAAGCTTATTATTCAGTTAATTAATACGGTGGCGAATAAAATCAACAGCGATGCGCGTATTGCCGGGCAGTTGAAGGTCATTTTTCTTGAGGATTACAAAGTCTCGTTAGCCGAAAGCATTATACCGGCAACGGACCTTTCTGAACAAATCTCCACGGCCGGAACGGAGGCCTCTGGAACCAGTAATATGAAATTCGCACTAAACGGGGCGTTAACCATCGGTACGTATGATGGTGCCAATATTGAAATTCTTAATGCTGTCGGGGCGGAGAACTTCTATCTTTTTGGCGCTGTTGCGGAAGACATCGCTAAAATGCGGGGCAATGGCGATAATAATCGGGTTGATCGTCAAAGCCATCCGAAAGTGATGCGCACAGTCGATACGCTCGTCTCCGGCCTGTTTACCGCCGATCGTGAAGTTTTTGCACCGTTACACCGTATGTTAACAACAGCCGATCATTATTGCCATCTGCTGGATTTTGACAGCTACAGTCAAACGCTATATCAGGCAATGGCGGATTTTGAACATCCCGACCAGTGGCATCGGAAGGCCCTGTTAAATATCAGTCGAATGGGAGAGTTTTCGAGTGACAGAACCATTCAGGGCTATGCAAAAGATATTTGGGGAATAGAGTGCTGAGGGTATTTCCCCTGCTATCTTTTGGGAACGATGTCGGTGATTCGAAAAGTCAGCGTGCTACAGCAAATGCCGAGGATGATGATGAACATTGAAATACAGAGTGAAAATGACGTACAGATCGTTGTTCCGCTGGTTCGCAGACTGGATGCGTCCGTCGAATCAACCTTTAAGCAGCAGGTGCTGGAGATTATGGAAAAAGGTCATAAAAAGGTCGTGCTGGACTTCAGCCATGTCGATTTTATTGACAGCAGCTGTCTCGGTGCGCTGGTATCGATATTCAAGAGTGTAAACGGCAGGGGGGAACTGGTGCTGTGTTCCCTCAACAGCAACACTCACGACCTGTTTAAGCTGACCAGAATGGATCGTATTTTTTCTATCAAGACTAATCGGCAGGATGCTTTGCTGATGTTGCGGGGTTGAATGGCCGGAGATAAAAAAGCCCGTCAGAGCACGGGCAACATAAGCAAGTGAATAAATGATTCGTTATCAACGTTGTTGGAGGATAACGACGCGTATTTTACGCGGCCATTAGGTATGCAGATACCTGACAAAGTCGGTAGGTGAAACAAGAAATTAAACGTGCGTTACGGTGCGTCGAAGGTCGGGTAAAGGCTATTTTCGAGAAACTCGACGAGATACCAGACCTCACCGCTAAAAATAAACCATAAGCCAAATATAATAAGCAGTAAAATAATTAAGGTGAGTATTATTTCTGTTTTTCCCATTGAAGCTTTTACCCACCTGCGCTAATTCATTCGAGGTGGGCATTGTAGCGGGGCTTTCCCGGATACTCCAGTTTCATGCAGCAAGGACTTTATTACGGCCATCATTTTTGGCGCGATACAGCGCATCGTCCACGCGCTTAAACAGCTCATCAATACTCTCGCCCTGATTATGCCGAGCCACGCCAATGCTGACGGTAAACCGCGGTAGGCCCGGGATCGTAATGCGGGCAACCGCTGCACGGATCGACTCGGCAATCTGCAGCGCGGTATCGAGCGCGGTATGCGGCAGCAGGATCACGAACTCTTCGCCTCCCCAGCGGAACACCATGTCGTTCTCCCGGCTGCAGGCCTCCAGCGTTCGCGAGAGGGCGATAAGAACCTCATCACCTTTCAGATGACCGAACAGATCGTTAATGTTTTTGAAATGATCGGTATCCACCAGCAGCAGGCTAAAGTGCTGTTGCGCGGGAAGATAGTTGAGGCTGCTTTGATCGGTAATGGCGTAGAACTGCCGCCGGTTGAGGAGCCCGGTCATGGAGTCACGTAACGCCGCATGTTCCAGCTCCTGTTCCAGCCTTTTTTGCTCGGTGATATCGTGAATGATGCACAGCATCAGCTTGTCACCGTAGATCTCAATGGGCCCGGCATAGGTCTGAACGTGACGGGTGGACCCATCGGCAAGGCGGTGAATAAAATTCAGCGGCTTATGCCCGCCCGGCAGTGCGGCAATCGCCGTCATGATGGGCATCACGTCTCGCCCCAGGGTATTGATTTCCCATGTATGTTTACTGCACATGTCATGATGTGAGTAACCATAAAAATTGAGCGCGGCCAGATTCGCATCAACGATTTGGCCATCGCGGGCAGGGTCGATTAGCAGCATCGGGGCGCTGTTGGTCTCAAAAAAGCGCGCATAAAAACCCTGTTTTTTCCGTCGATAGGTGGCGGACCGGCTGGCCTTTAATCCTGAAAGCGTTTGTGGGTAGATCCCCTCAAAAACAATGATATCTCCCCAGGGGGCGTAGTGGGCAAGCGAGAGACGACAGCTTAACGGCGTATCCTGTCCATCCCGGCTCAGCGTCCAGATTTCGACGATCTCCTGCTCTGTTTTCAGTTCAGGCACATACATCGACAGGAGGGTTTGTGCCCTGGCGGAATAGATCCCTTTGCGCAGCCCGTCGAGCGTTTTATTCCCCATGGCCTGCATTGCGGCCGCATTGGCAAAAACGATCTGTTCCGACACGGGTGAAATAAGCCAGACGGGTGTTTTAATTACATTTAATGCATCAAAACAAGGTTGCGACATAGGCGTTTCCTGGTCATCGGCAACGTGTGCCTGACAATCATGACAGAATTGACTCGCGTGTACTCCTTTGAAACATACTCCAGTTAACCCCGTCAGGCATGATTTTTTTGTGAAGCAAATGCATGTTCCGGATGAATTTTACCAATGGGTACAATTTGCTTGTCGGAGTTTATTTGCAGAAGCAGCCACGGTACCTGTTCAGCAGGTAAGGGGCGGGAGAAGAGGTAACCCTGCAGGTAATCGCAGCCGAGACGGGTGAGAACCGCCTGCTGCTCTTCCGTCTCAATCCCCTCAGCCACCACGTTCATCTCCATGGTCCTGGCGATACTGATAATGGTTTCAACCAGCTTGTAGCTTTTTTCATTTTCCAGCATCGAGGTGACAAAGCTTCGGTCGATCTTAAGCTCTTTAGCCGGAAGCACGCTCAGCATCAGCAGGTTGGAGTAGCCCGTCCCAAAATCATCAATCGAGACGACGATCCCCGCGTGGTTAAACGCATTGAGTAACTCAATGCTGCGGTCGAGGTTTTTAAGCGCGGTGCTCTCGGTTACCTCAAGAATCAGCCTGGACGGAGACAGGTTATATTTCTCCAGCATTGACGACACGATAGTGAAAATGTCGGGCTGCTCGAACTGGACGGGGGAGAGGTTGAGCGAGAGCGTCCACTGGCTGAAGCCTTGTTCAGTCCAGAAATGAAGCTGTCGGCATGCCGCTTCAATGGCCCAGTTGCCTACCGGAATAATTAAGCCAGTTTGTTCCAGCGAAGGGATAAAAAGATGAGGAAGTACAACGCCTTGCTCAGGATGACGCCAGCGCAGCAGGGCTTCAAAACCGTGAATGGTTTTCTCCTGTGCATACCAGGTTGGCTGGTACCACAGTTCAAACTGATCGCGTTCAAGCGCCTGAGAGAGCTCCTGCAGGAAGCCGGGTTTCGCCGGGATAGCGGTTGACATCTCGGCCCGGTAAATCGTCCAGCCGTTTCGGCCCTCTTCTTTGACGTGGTGCAAGGCGGCATCCGCCTTGAGTTTCAGCTCGTGCAGCGTCTCACCATCCCGGGGATAGAGGCTGACGCCCGCACTGATTGTGGCGCTCAGCGCATGCCCGCAGATCGAAAGCGGGCGTCGAACATCTTCCAGCAACGCGGTGAGCAGGGCGTTGAGCTTGTCGTCATCACATTCAGGCACCAGCAGGATAAAGGCGTCTCCTCCCAGCCTTGCCAGCGTCATTTCGCGCGTGAGCCGGGCGGTGATGCGCTGCGCAACGGCAATTAAAAACTCATCACCGACGCTGTGCCCCCACGTATCGTTAATGCGCTTGAAGTGATCGACGTTCAGAAAAATCACGGCAAATGGCCTGTTGCTCAGCAACGCGCTGCGCAGACAATCCTGCATGCGCAGATCCATCTGGTGACGGTTAGCGAGCCCGGTGAGCGCATCAAAGCGCGCCTGTAGCTCAAGCTGGCGGTTGAGCTGCTGCAGATTATCCGTCAGCCGGCCGGTGCGCCGGTGTGAATCGACAAGTGAAATAATTAACATCACGCCGAGCAGGCAGAGCGTGGTGACTGAAACCCAGATGGATAACCCCAGCTCGCCAATTCCCCCGGGTAGGGTATGCGCCATATCCTGAAACTGCGCGGCGCTCATGCCGGTATAGTGCATCGCACAAATCGCGGCGCCCATGACGAGGGCCGCGAGAATGCGTTCAATAACGACGCCTTTGTGTTTATCCCGCAGACGGAAGGCCAGCCACAGCGCCGTGCCGGAGGCAACAACGGCAATGACCACGGACAGCCCCACCCAGCGGCGATCCCAGATGATGCTGCCATCCAGCATCAGCGCGGCCATACCAATGTAGTGCATCGAAACCACGCCAGCGCTCAGGATCGCCGTGGCCAGGAGCAGTCGAAAGGGGGATCGTTTTTTGCCCGTAACGGCAATATTAAGGGCCGTGCTGGAAGCCACTACCGCGACGCCCAGTGATGCGAGGGTTAACCACAGGTCGTAGCTCATCATCATGGGCATTTGCATCGACAGCATGCCGATAAAGTGCATCGACCAAATGCCAATGCCCAGCGTAACCCCACCGGCAATGCGCCAGAACAGGGCAGCTTTTCTGCTGGAAAGGGGGATCTTTCCGGCGCTGTCCAGTGCCACGAAGGAGGCGATAAACGCCACCAGATAAGAGATAGCGATTAACACAGGGTCCCACGATATATTGAGCATTATGCAATCCCACGCCTGAGAGGGTTACCGATTTCGCCTGCCGGGTACTTCTTTCTCTGGCAACGAACATGCGCATTCAAACCATATTAGTTATTTATCGTGAAAAATGACCAGTCATATTAATACTCTAAAACTTAATAAGAATATAAAATATATTCTATGGTTAATTTCTTAAGCGTTGCTAAACAAAAGAGAATAATAGTAGCAAAGCTCCTTAAACAGGTGGACGATCGTATCGTCTCACCGCGGGCGATCCTATCGCTTAACATGGCCGGAGACCAGTATCACAGCATGCTGAGCAGAACATTTTCACTAATACGTTCTTTTTATCTGACTTAAGGTAAATCTCAGGATGCTAACGGCGAAACTAAAAACAAGCGCCGTTTGCAATGAAAAACTTGCGGGCCAATGCTATAAGTCTAAGTGCCGACCAAAATATAAAACGTGGGTATTATCATGCTAAAAAATATGAGCATCAGGACCTTTATTATTGGGTTCCTCGTATCGCTATTTTTAGTTAATGCAGGTGTCGTTGTTTTATTTTCCAGCAATCCGTCTCTCTTTATTTCGCTTAACGCCATCAACTTCGTTGCGCTATTTTTGCTCTGGGTCTATATGACGAAGTATCTTGTCACGCCGATCAATACGGTGAAGAAAAGTATTGAAGAGGTGACGGCAGGAAACCTGGGCGTCTCTATCCCCGAATTTGGCAATAACTGTGCGGGTCGGCTTATCCCCGGGATCAACAGCCTTTCCGGCAACATTGCGACGCTGGTGCGCGAGATCAGGGCGTCATCGCAGACCGCCATGACCTTGTCGGATCAACTCTCGGCGCGAAGCGCTCAGCTCTCGGTGAAAACCGAACAGCAGTCTGCGTCTTTAGTGCAAACTGCAGCCAGCATGGAGCAAATGGCCGCGAGCACCAAAAACAATGCTGATAACACCCGTCTGGCGAGCGAGCAGGCAAACGTTGCAACGTTACAGGCGCGCAAGGGCGGCGAGCTCATGGGGCAGGTCGCCAGCAATATGCAGTCCATTACCGAATGCGCCCAGCAGATGACGGAGATCATTTCGCTGATTGACGGCATTGCGTTCCAGACGAATATCCTGGCGCTCAACGCGGCCGTTGAGGCGGCACGGGCGGGCGATCACGGTAAGGGGTTTTCCGTCGTTGCGGAAGAGGTCAGAAACCTGGCGCACCGCAGCGCAGAGGCCGCGAAGAATATCAAAACGCTGATTGACGTCACCAGCAGCAACGTCACGCAGGGAGCCAGCGTGGTGTCGCAGGCAGAGAAAAACATGCACGAAATCGTGACCGGCTCGGGGAATGTCAGCCGGTTGATGGACGACATTTCCGCGTCGACGTCGGAGCAGGAGAAGGGCATTTCCCAGATCACGCTGGCGCTTTCGGAGCTGGAGCGGGTTACGCAAAGTAACGTGGCAATGGCGGAAGAACTCAACGGTTCCTCTGATGTACTGCGCAATCAGGTGATTGAGCTGCAGGCCCGGACGCGTAATTTTAGACTCGACCCAGGTTCCCTCTCCTCATTATCTACCGGCTCGTCCTCCTTCCTTCAGCGGCCAGAGCACTCTCTCTGATACCGCCGCAATTTCATGCCGGGTGGCGCTGCGCTTACCCGGCCTACACGCTCAATCCCGACGCTCGACATGCCCGCATGTACATTTCCTGAGCGATTTCAGCGCGATGGCATACATAGTTGTTGCTTAACCCCTGATGGAGGCTAGACTGACACCGAAAGAGCTCAAAAGGTGGAGGCGCTGTGGAAAGCATTAAAGGATCTGAACTGAACGTTCCTGACGCAGTTTTTGCATGGGTGCTGGATGGGCGCGGCGGTGCCCGGCCGCTGGAAGATAATGATGTGATCGACAGTGCGCATCCCTGCTGGCTACATCTGAACTACACCCACACCGACAGCGCTGACTGGCTGGCATCGACCCCGCTCTTGCCTAACAACGTGCGCGATGCGCTGGCGGGTGAAAGCCTGCGGCCCCGCGTGAGCCGAATGGGTGACGGCACGCTGATCACCCTGCGCTGCATTAACGGCAGCACGGATGAACGTCCGGATCAGCTGGTGGCGATGCGGGTCTATATGGACGATGGCCTGATTGTCTCCACCCGACAGCGAAAAGTCCTCGCGCTGGATGATATCGTCAACGATCTGAAAGAGGGCACCGGGCCGGTCGACTGCGGCAGCTGGCTGGTGGACGTCTGTGACGCCCTCACCGATCATGCGAGCGAGTTTATTGAAGAACTGCACGACAAAATCATCGACCTGGAAGATAACCTGCTCGATCAGCAGATCCCGCCGCGCGGTTTTCTGGCCTTGTTGCGTAAGCAGCTGATTGTAATGCGCCGCTATATGACGCCGCAGCGCGATGTTTATGCGCGCCTCGCCAGCGAAAGGCTTACCTGGATGAATGACGATCAGCGCCGCAGAATGCAGGATATTGCCGACAGGCTGGGCCGCGGCCTGGATGAAATTGATTCCTGTATCGCGAGAACGGCGGTGATGGCGGACGAAATCGCCCAGGTGATGCAGGAGTCGCTGGCGAGAAGAACCTACACGATGTCCCTGATGGCGATGGTGTTTTTACCCAGCACCTTTCTTACCGGGCTGTTTGGCGTCAACCTGGGCGGCATTCCGGGCAATGCCTACCATTACGGCTTTACGGCGTTTTGCGTGATGTTAGTTGTTTTGATTGGTGGTGTTGCATGGTGGTTGCATCGTAGTAAATGGCTGTAAATTTACGCTTTTTTCCGCTTTTACCAAGTTCAAAACGCGCTTTTAATTGAGCGAAGTCAATAAACATCGCCCCCGTAAGGTGCAATATTACTCCCGCAGGTGAATGCAACGTCAAGCGATGGGCGTTGCGCTCCATATTGTCTTACTTCCTTTTTTGAATTACTGCATAGCACAATTGATTCGTACGACGCCGACTTTAATAGTCGGCTTTTTTTTTGCCTCCTGATTCTCAGCGTCTACCCTAAAAGGGACGACAGCAAATTCTGGAGGGAATGATGAGCATCCTGAACGCTCTGCTACTGCAACAATCGCGTCAATCCGATCCCATCCCGACCGATCCGGTGCCAATGCCTGACCCCATCCCGCGTCCGCAGCCGATGCCCGACCCGCCGCCCGATGAAGAACCGATTAAATTGTCGCATCGGACCGCGAGATCTGCGAGGATACGCGCCATCTGACCGCAAAGATCACCACGAGAGACTATTGTGACCGCTTTTTCTACCCTGAATGTTCTGCCCGCCGCCCAACTCGATAACCTCAACGAGTTGGGATACTTCACGATGACGCCTGTTCAGGCGGCCGCCTTGCCCGCCATTCTCGAGGGCCGTGACGTGCGCGTTCAGGCGAAAACGGGCAGCGGGAAAACGGCGGCATTTGGCCTTGGCCTGTTGCAGCACATTGATGCGGCGCTTTTTCAGACCCAGTCTCTGGTGCTGTGCCCGACCCGCGAGCTGGCAGATCAGGTGGCGGGTGAACTTCGTCGCCTGGCGCGTTTCCTGCCCAACACCAAGATTTTAACCCTCTGTGGCGGACAGCCGTTCGGCGCGCAGCGTGATTCAGTCCAGCACGCGCCGCACATTATTGTCGCCACGCCCGGCCGCCTGCTGGATCACCTGCAAAAAGGCACCGTCTCGCTGGATGCGTTGCAAACGCTGGTGATGGATGAGGCCGATCGGATGCTGGATATGGGCTTCAGCGACGCGATTGACGAGGTGATCCGCTTCGCCCCGGCCGATCGCCAGACGCTGCTGTTCTCTGCCACCTGGCCGGACGCTATCGCCGCCATCAGCGGGCGCGTGCAAAAAAATCCGCTCACCATTGAAATCGACAGCGTCGATGCGCTGCCCGCCATCGAACAGCAGTTTTTTGAAACCTCACAGCAGGGGAAGATCCCGCTTCTGCAGAAACTGCTGAGCCAGCATCAGCCTGCCTCCTGCGTGGTGTTCTGTAATACCAAAAAAGACTGTCAGGCGGTCTGTGATGCCCTGAATGCCGCCGGGCAGAGCGCATTGTCCCTGCATGGAGATCTGGAACAGCGCGATCGCGATCAGACCCTGGTCCGTTTCGCTAACGGCAGCGCCCGCGTTCTGGTCGCAACCGACGTCGCTGCGCGCGGTCTGGATATCAAATCCCTTGAACTGGTGGTGAACTATGAGCTGGCGTGGGATCCGGAAGTGCATGTGCACCGTATTGGGCGTACCGCACGTGCGGGCAACAGCGGTCTGGCTATCAGCTTCTGCGCGCCGGAAGAGGCGCAGCGCGCCAATATTCTCGCTGAAATGTTACAGATCAAGCTCAACTGGCTGAGTGCACCGGGCAGCGTGAAGCTCGTGCCGCTGGAGGCCGAAATGGCAACGCTGTGCATTGATGGCGGTAAAAAAGCCAAGATGCGTCCAGGGGATGTATTGGGCGCGCTGACCGGAGATATCGGTCTGGACGGGGCGGATATCGGTAAGATTGCGGTTCATCCGGCACATGTTTATGTGGCGGTTCGCCAGGCGGTTGCCCATAAGGCATGGAAGCAGCTGCAAAACGGGAAAATCAAGGGTAAAACCTGTCGCGTACGTCTGCTGAAATAAAGAATGAAGCGTCTCAGACGTTGTGTCTGAGACGCTAACCGATTATTTCACTTCCAGCACGTTCAGACGCAGCTCGTCAAGCTGATTGTCATCCTCTTCAGGCTGCCAGCCCGCTGGCTGCATCGGGATCTCTTCCCGGTCAAACGCCAGATCGCCGCCATTTACTACTTCTGATTCGTGGTTGATGCCTTTAAAGTCGAACAGCTCCACGTCCGCGAGATGGGAAGGGACGACGTTCTGCATCGCACTGAACATGGTTTCAATGCGGCCCGGGTAGCGCTTATCCCAGTCGCGCAGCATGTCGCCAATCACCTGACGCTGCAGGTTCGGCTGAGAGCCGCACAGGTTACATGGAATGATCGGGAACCCTTTAGCCTGAGAAAAACGCTCAATGTCTTTTTCACGGCAGTAGGCAAGCGGGCGGATCACGATGTGTTTACCGTCATCGCTCATCAGTTTAGGCGGCATGCCTTTCATCTTGCCGCCGTAGAACATGTTGAGGAACAGCGTCTGCAGGATATCGTCGCGGTGGTGGCCCAGCGCAATTTTGGTTGCGCCCAGCTCCGTCGCGGTACGATACAGAATGCCACGGCGCAGACGGGAGCAGAGTGAGCAGGTGGTTTTCCCTTCCGGGATTTTCTCTTTCACAATGCCGTAGGTATTTTCTTCGACGATTTTGTACTCAACGCCCAGCTGCTCGAGGTATTCCGGCAGGATGTGCTCCGGGAACCCCGGCTGTTTCTGGTCAAGGTTAACCGCCACCAGGGAAAAATTCACCGGTGCGCTTTGCTGAAGATTACGCAGGATCTCCAGCATGGTATAGCTGTCTTTCCCCCCTGACAGGCAAACCATGATGCGATCGCCTTCTTCAATCATGTTGAAGTCTGCAATGGCTTCGCCTACGTTACGGCGCAGTCGCTTTTGCAGTTTATTCAGGTTGTATTGCTCTTTCTTTGTATTTGATTGATTTTCTTGCATTTATTACTACCTTCGGAGCCAGTAGGGGCATAATAGGGGCAAAAATTTTTCAGCGTGCCAGCTTATCGTTAAGCATCAGCACCTGTTCGCCATTCATTTCTTCAATCCACGCACCGTAGACTTCATAAACCATTTGCGCGTTTTCATGCCCCATCTGGCTGGCTATGAAAGACGGGTTAGCGCCGGCAGATAAAAGCCAGCAGGCAAAAGTATGCCGCGTATGGTACGGATTCCGGCGGCGAATACCAGCACGTTTTACAGCTGCGTTGAATCTCGCACCGATGCTCGATAAAGAGTAGTAGGCTTTCTGTTCTCCTTTGCGCATCCGGGGTATGAAAACGAATCGCAAACTTTGATGTTCCACTGAGCCATACTCGCGATGATTAAAGACAATTTCGGTTTTAGGCTGCAGCGCCGTCAGCTTGCGTTGTGCTTTCAAGGCTTCAAGTGCCGGCTCTAAAAGGGTGATAACCCGGTTTCCTGCTTCGGTTTTTGGTGGGCCGAACATGCCCAAGGCATTTAGATTGCGCTGTATATGAGCTGTACCTTTTTCCCAGTCGATTTCTTCCCAGGCTAGAGCTGCGATCTCTCCATGACGGACACCAGTATAAACTGCGAACGTCCACATATTGAGGCTTTGGCCACGCTCGGATGCCGCAAGCAAACTAAACTCCTGCTTCGTTAAAGGATCCGGTTTTACTTTCCCTTTGTGTAGTTTCTTGATCCCTTCAAAGGGCTTGCCACTGATAAAACCGGATTTGTGTGCAAACCGAAGAAGGGAGCACAGAAGCGATATATAGTTGTTCACGGTACGCACAGTGCGTCCCTGTTTGTTACTTCTGGGATTTGCCAGATAAAGTGTCTCACCGTTCAACAGCTCCTTTCTGTATTTCAGAATGTCGCTGTGGCGTATAGTTGAAACAGGCGTATCTCCGTTAATGATGTGCATTAACGTACCGAGTTGTGAACGAGTCTTGCGCATGTGACCTGCCCCCAGTATTAGATACAACTATCAGTTAGTAATGTCGGTTTGTTTACCTTCACATTTTTCATTTCGCCACCGTGCTGCAAACTCTGATGGCGTCTGATAATTCAGTGCTGAAT